>NZ_JBANSO010000001.1:0-338493 GCF_037070225.1 Vreelandella indica | reverse complement strand
GAACCCATCGGAAACGTTCCACCAGCAGAACGAGAAAGGACGTATTATCGTCAATTGGAGGAGTCGGGTGAAGCTGCCTGACTCAAACAAACCGGTCTCCGGAATAACCGGGGCGGTTCAATACTACTTATATTTATCCTCTTGTCTTCAATTAGCGAGGTCTTTGCGCAGGTGCAATTGCAGCATCCTGACCAATTTTACACAAACGGCGATAAAACCGATGGCTGGACCCGTGATTCAGAAAAAAGACTCAGGTCGACGTTTTGGTTCGCGAAGAACCCAGAAAATAGCCTTGAGTACCAACAACAAATTGTGATTGTTTATGATGACGCCCCAGATAAAGCGTACTACTTCGATTCGACTACCAAGAAATTCATTGGTCGATTTGATTTGGCATCCGAACAATATTCGCTCCTCCGCCCAGAATATCGTCGGGGGCGAATCGAGGAAATCGATGAGTCGTGGTTCCCCCCGCCAAGCAATTTACCGACTATTGGCGAAATGTTTGAGCCTCCCCCTGTGTGTGTGCAAGAACATTTTCTCTGCTTGATTGAGACTGACAACGAAATTAACCCAGCTACAGACGTACGGCCAAGTTCAATAAAAATGATGATGCCGCCACCCACTGCGAAGTTCCCGCGGCTTCATGAAAGCTCCTGGGATACGAGTTATACAACTGACGATGGCAGTCATGTTCGAGCACGTGTGGATTTTAAAGGCAGTAGAGGTGCTTACCGGTTGGCTGGCAGTGAAGCCGTTGGAGATCTTTTCAATATACAGTACAGCAGTGGGCAAGACGCGATTTCCATCACAGGGCAGTGGTCGCTCAGTAATAATGGTGGCTATTTTTTATTTAGCGTTCCAAAGGATAACATGGATGTTTTCTGGGGAGAGTGGGGCTTTGTGCGTCATAGTATTTATGGCACTTGGAGTGGTATACGCAGACCACGGTAAGGTCAGCCCCCGTTATCTAAATACTATAAGGAAGCATTTTATGTTGCCTCAGACATACTCCTCTCCTGCCCACCATTAGGCTAATTATTGCAAAGGAAGCTAACCATGTTTTTTTCTAAACGCGCCACTTTCAGGGCGCTCATTCTTATGTCTGCATTGTTCCCACCCGCGCTGCTCGCTCAGGATGCTCACATCGGTAGCGTGCGAACCGAGTTCAAGCTGCTTGGCCCGAACAATACGATCGAAGTGGAGCGCTTCGATGATCCGAAAGTGCAGGGCATCTCCTGCTATCTTTCCTACTCTCAAATTGGTGGGATCTCGGGCGCGGTAGGGCTTGCTGAGGAGGCGAGTGAAGCTAGCGTAGCGTGTCGGCAGACGGGGGAGATTGTGTTTGACCCCGCTGAGGTAGATGAGCAAGAAGTAATTTTTACACAGCGGCGCTCGGCACTGTTCAAAAATATGCGCGTTGTCCGGATGCACGATACCGAAACGCAGACTTTTGTGTACCTCACCTACAGCACCAAACTGGTAGATGGCTCGCCTAAAAATGCGATTACGGCCGTCCACTATGGTGGGTTAGGAGGCGGCCAGTAATTGACTCGTGTGTGCTTAGCGAGGGTTGCCGAGTGTTTGTGTCCAGTAGATTGAATAGCGCGATTCTGAATCTTTGGCTTTCGCCATGCCCATCTCGGTAAAGGCGTCATTCATGATGTTGCGGCAATGGCCGGGACTCTCTAGCCAGCCTTCCACTGCTGCGGACACCGAGGTATGGCCAGCGGCGATATTTTCACCCACGGCTTGCCATGCGTAATTCTGATTATTGACGCGTTGCTCAATTCCCGCGCCATCCGGGCCTGTATGGCTAAAGTAGTCATTCTCGGCCATGTCCTGGGAGTGGCTCTTGGCCGCTGCTTCCAGCTTGCAGCTCCAAACTAACGATCCCACGGCCTCAAACCGTTGATCGCCGCATTGCCGCTGCTGGCTGCGCGCCTCGTTAATCAGCGTGAGCATTTCCCGCTCTTGATCGGTGAGTTCACACTGATCTTGCACGCTGGCCTTATCGCTCTGGGATTCGTCAGTTGCCCATGCGCTATTTGAGCCCATGAGCATGACAAGCATTAGGCTGAAAAGCGCCCCGGCAGTAGGGCGCTTCTTGGTAAGGAGGTTAGCCACCGAATTTTTCATTCTCGCCTAGGTCTGGAGTGGCGTCCTTTTTGAGATTAGCTTTGGCGATCTCATAGAGCTGAAAGGTTTTACTCTCTTTGGCTTTCCAGTGCTCACCCATCTGGACTTTAACTTCAAGCAGTGCGACGTCTGGATCATCCTTGCCTTCAGGAAACCAAGCGCCGACGAAAGGGTTCCAGTATTTTTCGATCAGATCACGGTTATCGATCAGGTTGGCTTTGCCCGAAAGCGAAACGTACACGCCATCTTCCTGATCAGAAAAACTGAGACAAACATCATGATCACTCTTGGTTTCAAACACTTTTTCAGCACTGCGGCGAGTAAAGAACCACAGGGTGCCATCATACTCTTCCTGCACTAAGTGCATCGGCCGAGCTCGCGGCATATCGTGATCCAGCGTAACGAGCATGCCAACTTTAATGTCTTTGATCATCTTCCAGATCTTTTGCTTATGTTCAGGGCTGGACATAGCTTCACTCTCCTTATGAATTAAGTATTGCGAATAGCCATCGACAATGCTTGTACGTCGATGTTGCTAGCTACAGCCTAGCTACCATTGTCGACATCAGCAAACGCCAAATAGTGCAGGTAAGGTGGTTACTAATGCCGTGCAGGATTAAAGTGGATGGCTACACGCTTTAATGTTGATAGCAGGAGGCTGCCATGTGGTTGGGTACCGGACGCTATTGCCACTTGCCGGATGGCCGGGTCGAGAACCAGTGGCGGCTATACCGTATGGAGCGGCTCGACAACGACTAGGGCTTTATTGAAAAGCGCGGAGCACCCCATCCAAGGCACGTTTTGGGCGTAGATGGATAGCACGGCGTCCGAAAGGACGCCTTGTTTCTAATGCTTGCGATCTTACATAAATGCATATAAGTTGTAAGAAATGAAAACCGAACGCGCTTTCAAATACCGCTTTTACCCCACGCCCGAGCAGGCAACCTTGCTGGCACGGACGTTTGGATGCGTGCGGTTTGTCTGGAACGCGGTGCTGCGCTATCGCACCGATGCGTTCTATCAGCGTCAGGAAAAGATCGGCTACAATGACGCTAGCGCATTTCTAACGCAGTTGAAAAAGCAGCCTGACACCGCGTTCCTGGCCGACGTCAGTTCGGTGCCGTTGCAGCAATGCCTGCGGCATCAGCAAATGGCGTTCAAACACTTCTTTGCCAAGCGGGCTCGCTATCCGAGCTTTAAATCCAAAAAGCATCGCCAATCCGCCACCTTTGCTAGTTCGGCATTTTCGTACCGTGACGGACAGATCACGCTGGCCAAGTGCAGCGAACCGCTGAACATTCGCTGGAGCCGCGATCTACCTTCTACCCCTAGCACCGTTACGGTATCCAAAGACGCGGCTGGTCGCTACTTCGTTAGCTGTCTGTGCAAAGTGGAGGCCGACACCCTGCCGATCACGCCGAAGATGGTGGGCATTGATCTTGGGCTGAAAGATTTATTCGTCACCAGTGACGGAAAGCGCGTTAATAATCCGCGTCATACGGCGCGCTATGCCCGCAAGCTGGCGCGGGCGCAGCGGCAATTGAGCCGCAAGCAAAAAGGCTCCAACAACCGCGCCAAGGCGCGGCTAAAGGTTGCTAAATGCCACGCTAAAATTGCCGGTAGTCGGCTTGACCACCTCCATAAACTCACCCGCCAGATCGTCAACGAGAACCAAGTGATCGCGGCGGAGAGTTTGCAGGTTAAGAATATGGTCAAAAACCGACATCTATCCAAAGCCATAAGCGATGTTGGCTGGGGCGAGCTGGTGCGCCAGCTTGACTATAAAGCGGCCTGGGCGGGACGGCAGTTCGTCCAAATCGACCGCTGGTACCCCAGCAGCAAACGCTGTTATGGCTGTGGCTTTGTGATGGCCTCACTACCACTGAATGTCCGCACCTGGGACTGCCCAGACTGCGGCACCCAAGGCATTGATCGTGACCTCAATGCCGCCCGCAATATTCTACAAGCAGGCACCGCGTTGTTAGCCGGTGCCGAGAGTTGAAGTAAATACCGAAGGGCATTCGGGAATTTACGCCTGTGGAGTTTGTGTCAGACCGGCAATGCCAAGGTATTGAAGGCGGCGAACACCGAAGCAGGAACCAGGAAGGTAACAACTTGGGAATCCGCCACTATCATCTCTGATTTAGTGGTCGGAGGATGTCAATGAACGCTTTCCATGACTGATATCGAGCACGAATATGCGTCTTAGTTATACAGGCCCACTACCGGAAATGGTGGGCTTTTTATTGTTGCCCCAGTATTCGATGATGGCATTCTTTGCGGCGGTAGAGCCGCTGCGGATCGCTAATCGCATTGCCAACCGTCCGCTGTTCGATTGGACCTTGATCAGCGCTGATGGTGGGCCGGTGACGGCATCTAACGGTATGACGCTGATGGCGGATCAAGCAACGGCGGATGTCCATCACTTGCCTTCGCTGGCGGTATGCAGCGGGTTTACGCCGGAAGCCCATCTCACTCGACCATTAATGGCCTGGCTTCATCAGTTGGATCAAGCGGGCTGCTGCTTGGGCGGTATTGATACCGGGGCATTTTTGCTCGCGGCCACTGGGTTGCTAAAACACGAGCGGGTGGCGCTGCACTGGGAGAGTTTGCCTGCATTTCGTGAACGCTTTCCGGGTATTGAGACCACGGATGAGCTGTATGAGCTGGGGGAGCGGCGCTTCTCCTGTGCGGGTGGGGCGGCGGCCATGGATATGGCCCTTGAGGTGATCGCGCGCCGGCATGGCGCGAAGCTGGCCATCGATGTGTCTGAGCAACTGATTCATGACCGAATTCGCACTCGCAGCGACCAGCAGCGCATGGCGCTGGTGAAACGCCTTGGCACCCACAACCGGCGCGTGGTTGAGGCGGTGGCGCTGATGGAGCAGAACCTTGAAGAGCCGCTTTCCCTTGAAGAGGTCGCGAGCCGTTTAGAAGTGTCAGTTCGCCAACTTCAGCGCTTATTCGAGCAGGAGCTAAACGTTACCCCGCGGCAGTGGTACTTGCAGCTGCGCATCAAGCGCGCCCGGCGACTGTTAGCGGAAACAGATCTTGCCGTGCTGGCGGTGGGATTAGCCTGCGGGTTTAACTCGTCATCTAGCTTTGCGCGTTCATTTCGTATGTATTACGGCTATTCGCCGCGGCAAGTACGCGAGGAAAACGTTTAAGGCCTAGTGTTCGTCGTGTTATGTCTGGTAAGCGTCGCCTAGTGCCTAGTAGTGGTAAGGCAGCCGCGCATACTAACTAAACCCATCTAATAAGAGGTTTAGCCATATGTCTGTCACTACTAATTCTGGCACTACTCTCTGCCACTACCAAGTCATTGTCGCTGAAAGCGGGGTTTCTACTCTCTGCGTTCGTTGCCACGCCTGCTATGGCAGAGCTCGATGAGCTGCGTTTTGGGGTGCCGCCGTGGCCGGGGGTGACGGTTAAGTCTGAAGTGGCTGCCCAGCTGGTTGAAGTGATGGGCTATGAGACGCGCCAGCAAGATCTGGCCGTGAGCGTCATTCTGGAAGGCCTGTCGAGCAACGACCTGGAAATCTATCTGGGCGGCTGGTACCCGGTACAGACTGATATGGTCGAGCCGCTGGTAGCGGATGGCAAAGTCGAGAAGGTGGTTTCCAATATCAGCGGGGCCAATTCCGGGCTGGTGGTTCCCCAGTATGTCTACGATGCCGGCGTGACCACGGTGGCTGAATTAGCAGCGCATCGCGATCAGTTCGACGGTGAGATCCAGGGGATAGAAGCGGGCACCGGGATCAATGAGGCCATTCTCAACGCCATCGATAACGACCTGGCAGGTCTGGGGGATTGGCAGCTTCGTGAAAGCTCGACCTCGGCCATGCTTGCCCAGGCGGAGCAAAAAATGGCTGACGAGGAATGGGTCACGTTTGTCGGCTGGGAACCTCACTGGATGAACGTGAGCTTTGATTTAGCCTATTTAGCCGACAGCGATGATGCGGGCGTGGCATCCATTGAAAGCACCGTGTGGACTATTACCCCGGCAAGCCTTGCCGATGAGGCACCACAGGTGCACCGCTTCCTGTCGCAATACGTGGTGGCGATCGAGGACCAGAACGAGTGGGTGCACGAGTACAGCTACGAAGAGCGCCCGGCGGATGAAGTGGCGAACGAGTGGATTGGTAACAACCTGGATACCGTTGCCGAATGGTTAGACGGTGTTGAAACCCGCGATGGCAAATCCGCTATTGAGCAAGTGCGGGCCCAGTTTGATTCTTAATAGCTCGGCTCTTAATAGCTCGACGCTTAAAAGCACGTTTTTTACGAACTGAACGACGAAACGGCGCCTTAATGATTAAGGCGCCGTTTTAGTGTGTGGCAAAAGTCCTGCCA
The DNA here is from genome assembly GCF_037070225.1 of Vreelandella indica. Classification (NCBI taxonomy): domain Bacteria; kingdom Pseudomonadati; phylum Pseudomonadota; class Gammaproteobacteria; order Oceanospirillales; family Halomonadaceae; genus Vreelandella; species Vreelandella indica. The sequence continues at coordinate 332,001 of NZ_JBANSO010000001.1, read as the reverse complement.
AGCGGCACTCATGTCGGGTAGCTGAGTGTGGGCGTGAAGCGCGCCATGTACCATCTGCGGCGCACAGCGGTAGCCAATGGACGCCCCCGCTTGCTGCCAGAGCACCACCGCCGTTTCGACAGGCCGCGTTAACGGGTCGTGCTCCACGGTGAGCACTTCGATGCTGCTCGCAGGAGGGCTACAATCCCGCTGGGTGGCGATAATCTCAGGGCACTGTTGACGAATACTGAGCACATCGCTGCGTGACAGTAGTGGTGCTTCCTCCCCAAGGCAGCTAGTTGAAAGTTCGCCGACCGGTGGGTAGATCAATCCGAGCGGCGGTGCTTCATTAAGCTGATGGGCAAGGTCGATAGCCAGTCGTCCGCCCGCGCTGTCACCCACCAGCGCAACAGGATGAATCGCTTCTAACACCGCTTGGCAGTCTGCCAACATGGCGGGGTAAGCCACCTCTGGCGCCAGCCGATAGTTAACGCTCACCACTTCACGCTCAAGGGTTTGTGCCAAGCTGGCGGCGAGGCCGTGGTGGCTCTCCGCTGAGCCGATCGTAAAACCGCCGCCATGGATAAACAGCACGCAGCCTGGCGTTCGCCGTTGGGGGATAAAGCGGCGCACGCTAACACCCTCACAAATGCTATTGTCGATCCGCATTCCTGCCGGGTCGGGTGGGGCGACGGTGCGACAAAGCTTATCGTAGGCACGCCGCGATTGAGGCAAGGGTAGTTCCTCCATCATGGCCAGCCCTGCGCTAAAGCGTTGAATAAAGGCGTCTACGTTCATCTTTGATGTCACCCTCAGCGTCGAATACCGATGGTGCGGCCAGCAAGCTCCGGCCAGGCATCGCTCTCTGCCCGCGGCAGTGCCGCCACATGATTTGCGACCGTTTCGGGAAACGGGCTTGGTCGCCCGGAAGCTTGCTTCATGCCCATCAGCATCTGTTCGCTGGTTGCCAGCAGGTTGCCTTCGTCATCGAACATGGCGAAAAATACGTGCAGGCGTTTTGCATCGCTATCGAGCAGCGTTAGGTCAATATTGAGCGGCTGACCTTGGTGCGCCTCGCGGCGATAGCAGAGGTGGGTTTCCAGCGTATAGATCGTGTAGCCATAGTGCTCACGGCCTGCTTCGTCTAAGCCTATCTGGTCAATCAGTGCTTCGCAGGCCTGGGAAAAGACGCGGGCGTACTCCGCGTCGTTCATGTGCCCGTTGTAGTCGACCCACTCGGGGGCGACGTGGGTTTCATGGATGATCATTAAATGCGTCCCTTTAGACCTTCGGCTTCCGGCCAGTATTTTTGCACTACTTCCAGCAGCTCGACTAAAAAGTCATCCCGGCGCCGGTCCAGCGTGGCCACTGAACGCCCCGCGGCCTGGTGCTCACAGCCTTCGACCACTTTGTCGATGAGTTCGTCGGTGAGTTCGGGGGCTTCCAGCTTGGTCCAGGGTAGTTTTAATGCGGGGCCAAACTGCTCCAGCATATGACGCATGCCAGGCTCGCCGCCCGCCAAGTGGAAGGTTAAAAAGGTGCCCATCAATGGCCAGCGGAGCCCGCAGCCGTAAACCACCGCCGCGTCGATCTCTTCGGTGGTGGCCACGCCATCGTTGACCAGGTGCAAGGCTTCACGCCACAGCGCTTCCATCAAGCGGTCGGCGATATGGCCCTCTATTTCACGGCGCACCACCAACGGCCGCATGGCGAGCGACTGATACAACTCTTGGGCGCTGGCGATTTGGGCGGGCTGGGTGGCCTCACCGCCAACAAGCTCTACCAATGGCAGCAAATACACCGGGTTGAAGGGGTGAGCGACGATCACCCGCCCAGGTGCTTGCTGGCACTGCTGCTGCAGGTCGGTGGGTTTGAAGCCGGAAGTCGACGAGCCAATGATGACGTCCGGTGCGGCGGCAGCATCGATAGCGGCTAAAATTTCTTGCTTTAGCGGTAGGCGCTCGGGCACGTTCTCCTGAATCAGGTCCGCGCCGTTCACAGCCTCTTCAATCGTGGTCGCAAAGGTTAACCAATCAGGGCTAGCACCGGGCGCAAGGCCAAGCTGGGTTAACGAAGCCCAGGCATTGTCGATAAACGATTGGGTGCGCGCTGGCGCGTTGGGATCCGGGTCGAAGGCGACGACGTCCCACCCTTGAGCGAGGGCGCGGGCAATCCAACCGTTGCCAATCACGCCAGTACCAATCACGGCTAAGCGGCTCATACAGCATCTCCTGACGGGTTACGTAACTTCAGATGTGCCCGGGTTTCTGCAGGTGTCATTACTCGGGCGCCGAGGTTTTCAATGATGGTTGACGCTTTCTCGACCAGTTGGCCGTTGTTAGCCAACACGCCTTTTTCTAAAAACAGGTTATCTTCCAACCCGACCCTTGCGTGGCCACCCAGCAGCACGGCTTGGGCGACCATGGGCATTTGATGGCGACCAATGCCAAAAGCGGCCCAGTTAGCGTTGGTAGGTAATTTGTTACGCATGGCCAGCATGGTTTCGGTGTCCGCTTCGGCGCCCCAAGGAATACCCAGGCAGAGCTGGTAGAGCGGGTCGCCATCGATCAATCCCTCTTGCTGAAGCTGGCGAGCAAACCAGACGTGGCCCAGATCAAAGCACTCCAGCTCCGGTTTAACACCTGCGGCTTGAACGAGGCGGGCGTGCTCGCGCAGCCAGTCAGCGGGGTTGACGTAGACCATGTCGCCAAAGTTGAGGCTGCCGCAATCCAGCGTGCACAGCTCGGGGAGCAGCTCGCCGACCGGGGCGTGACGTTCGGCGGGCGTTTGGATATCGGTGCCAGGGCCACCGCGTGTTGGGTCTGTGGCATCGGGGATCCAGTCGCCGCCGCCGCCCGCGGTGATGTTCATGACGATATCCACATCGGCCTCGCGAACGCGCTCCATTACTTCGCGGAACTGCTCAGAAGAGTGGCTGATGCCGCCGGTCTCTGGGTCGCGAACATGGATATGCGCGATGCTGGCCCCGGCGCGAGCAGCTTCAATGCAGGAGGCCGCGATGGCCTTGGGTGTCACGGGAACGCTGGGGTTTTTGGCGGTAGTATCCCCTGCGCCGGTAACGGCACAGGTGAGAATGACATTGCGGTTCATGGCGTGCTCTCTAGTCAGCAGTTTATTCGCTTACTAGTGTGTCGCGGTGTGCAGACATTGGTTGTCATAAAGCGACATTCGCTATACACAGGGTGCGGTTTTTGATCTCCATTGGTGAATTGACTCCTCCTCACTCCCCACAATGGGGATTGCTCAATTCGCAATGTGCTGATTAGAAACTTGGTTCACGGTAAATATTGACCGCCATGGTTGCCGATCTAAACTAAATAAGCGCGTGCAATGTAAATAAAAATTACAAACAACTTAAGGAAGGAGAGCTTGCCATGTCCCCCAAAACCACTCTGCGACCGCTATGTGCAGCCATCGCCTCTGCGGTTATCGTCGGCTTCCCAGCGGTCACGACTGCCAATGAGCCTGAACTCAGCCAGACTGAGGTGTTAACCGGTCTTGAAAATCCTTGGGATATGGCCTTTCTGCCCGATGGGACGATGTTTTACACCGAACGCTGTCGTGGGCTTTCGGTACGGCTCCCCGATGGTGAGGTAGAGCATCTGCTAGGCATGGAAGGCACGGAGGAGTACGCCACCACTGCCGATGATCTTGTTTGCGAAGGTCAGGCCGGGATGAACGGTGTGGCCATCGACCCCGATTTTGACGAAAACCGCACGGTCTACGTTTACTCTGCCTCCAACATGTCTGAGCCACGCACTAACCGTGTGCTGCGCATGACAGTCAACAGTGAGTTTACTGAGGTATCGGATCGCACCGACATTGTCGAGGATATTCCGTACAAGCCCGCCGCCACCGACCACCCGTTCGGCGATGCTGGCGCACACAATGGCGGACGTATCCGCTTCAGCCCGGAGGATGGCTACCTGTATGTGACCACTGGCGATAACCATAACAGTGAGATACCGCAGTCACCGAAGCTTCTTGGTGGCAAGGTGCTGCGTATCGACCGGGATGGTAAGGCTGCCGAGGGTAATGAACCGCCTGAGGGCTTCGATCCTCGCATCTATACTTATGGGCACCGCAACGTACAGGGCATTACCTTCCACCCAACTACTGGACAACCGATTGTGACGGAACACGGCCCCTGGCATTCGGATGAGATCAATGCGCTAGTTAATGGTGGTAATAGTGGCTGGGATCCGAAACCCAACATGGCGGGCCGTGGCGACTGCCCGGACGATTATTGCGGTTATGAGCCCAATCAGACCGAGGGGATGGATCCAAAAGAGCGTGCGGCCTATATGCCGGTGACCGACACCGAAACCTACCCTGACGCTATGCAGCCCGCTTGGCAGAACGATGGGCTTTCTCAAGGTATCTCGTCTGCCGAGTTTCTTGTCGGCGAGCAGTGGGGCGATTGGGACGGCCGTTTGGTTGTCGGTTTTATGGGCATCGGTTTCGGCGGTACGCCGGTGGGGCAGCGTATTAACCTGATTGATATCGCGGAGGATGGTCTTTCGGTAAATGACGTTGCCGAAATGCCGGTGCCTATGGGAGCGGCTCGCTTCCGTTCGGTGGTACTGGGCCCGGAGGGTGATCTTTATACAGCGGTTGATGAAGGCAGCATTTACCGCATCACTCCGGAATAAGCTAATGGCAGCCGCACTGGCATAGCTCCTGGCATAGCTCAGTGCGGCTGCGCGCTCACCCACACCAACTCATGCTTTTTGATCAAGACCACTCTACTGGGAAAAGGTCACTATGAAGGTATCGCTGTTTTTCATTATTACGATGGCGCTGGCGATGGGGTCGACAAGTGGTCAGGCGGCAGATAAGTCCGCCGGAGAAGCGCTATTTGCCGACGCATGTGCCCAATGTCACGGCCCAAAAGGGAAGGGAATGGCTAGCTTTCCTTCACTTAGCGGGCGGGATGCGGAGTATATTACTTCCCGCCTTGAAACGTACCGAGCTGGTGAAAAGGTGGGATCAAACTCTTTCTTGATGATCCCCAATGCTACCGATTTATCGGATGATGATATTGCTAATCTAGCTGCTTTTATCACAGAGAGCGCCGAGTGACATGGCTGTTTAAAAGAGCCGCATTAATTACGCCACTTGCTTATTGCTTATTAATACCCGGTCATTTCCAGATGTCCGTCGCCAAGCGGCCCGCCGCTGGCGCGGTCACTGATCTCCACTTCGCCCTCCCAGTACGGCACGCTGGTACTCATCCAGCGGTTGGCGTGGGGCGCTTCGACGTTGATATCGACACCTGCTGATGGCACTTCCAGCCGCCAGCGGGTGGGGATTTCTCGCCCGGCGACAGTCGACGTTGCCAGCGGGGTCATGATGATGTCGGTATTTGCTAATGGAGTGGGTTCACCTTGCGGAGTAATCCAGGTGCCCGAGCGGTAGTCAGCGCCTTGCTCTTGATCAGTGTTGTCACCACCGCCCCGTAGTTGAAACGCCATCAGCTTGTGACCGTCGTTAAAATGCAGCGATAGCCAATCCCAACCTGACTGTCGAGCATCGAGTAGCTGGCTGCTCCATTCGCGATCGAGCCAGCCACGACCACTGACGGCTTGGGTCTCGCCATTGAGGGTTACATCGCCTTCAATTCTCCAGAAGGGCTGGCTGTAGTACATAGAGCCCTGGCCATTGGTGGCTTTCTGGCTGAACCCTTGTTCCCCATGCAAAACCAGTGGCCCTTGGGCGGTAAGCGTTAACGTATAGCCAAAGCGCGACTCGCCTTCGCCGCTGTAGGCGGTGAGCGTTAAGGGGCTGAAATCGCTGCTGCCGGCCTCTTCGCTTGCTTTAAGCTGCCAATCATCTAACCAGGCATGGAAGGGGCTGGAGATGATGCCTGCTTGGCTATCCTGGGGAACGCTCAGGTCGGCCTGAGAGTGGCTGCGCCCGAAACGCTCGGCCACTTCGTGTTGTTCTCCTTGGGAGATCGCCATATGGGCCATCCAGAGTTGGTCAGCCGCCCAGGGTGTAGGAGCAGGGCGCTCGCTCGGCGGCGTTAACGCTTGACGAAAAAGTGTCCACTGCAGGCCAAGTGGCTCGCCAGAGGCATCTTCTAAGTTGGCAGTTAAGTACCACCACTCGATGCGGTAATCCGGGTGTGCAGCGTGATCAGTTGGGAATGTAAGCAACTGGTTTGGCTCGGCATGTTGAAAGCCATCAGCCTCCTGGCCCAGCCCGGCAAAGCCTGTGTCAGCAGGCGACGTTGATTCTTCTGAACTGCAGCCGTGAAGCATCAGCGTCGCGGTGAACGCAAGTAGAAGACGGAAGTTTTGCAGTCGACTTAAACTCATTGATTTAGGCTCACTGATTGGCCTCTTCTGCTAGTAACGTGCGCGGTGAGGCACGCCAAAAGCGCAGCGCAGGCAGTGCTGCAGATAACAGCGCCACGGCAACCGCGGTCGCCAAGGTGACAGCCATTTCCCAAGGGAATAGATAGAGCGGTAGGCGCCAACCAAAGGCAGCCACATTAATGATCGCCACCAAGCCCCAGGTGATCGCGATACCCAGTGGCAGTGCCAGCAGGCCGGTGACCAATGCCGCACCCCCCAGCTGCACCAAGCTGAGCTGGGCTAGCTGTGCCCTAGGAACACCCAGCGCCCAAAGCGGTGCTAGCTGTTGGCGTCGGCTGCGTGCCTGGGCAAGAAGGCTAGCCAGCAGTGCCAGGGCCGCGACCGCTAAGGTCAGTACATTCAGGGCACGGGTGATGGTAAAGGTGCGCTCGAAAATCTCGGTGGCGATGCGCTTGATCTCGCGTTGGTCGCTAAGGGCATCGCTGCCCAGGCCAAAGCGCTCGGTAAGTGCTTCACGCAGGGCATCCACATCGGCGTTGGGATGCAGCACCACGCCCATCGAGCTAGGCGGGGCATCAAAACGCGCGGCAAGCTGGGGCGATGCCATGAGAATCTGCCCGCTGGGATTACCGTAATCAGGGTAAGTCGCGGCGATGGTCAGCGTTTCATTGGCGCCCGGCGCGCGAAGGGTTAGCTGGTCGCCGGGGGAAAGATTCTCAGCAGTAGCGAGTTGTTCGTTAATAAAAGCCGCGCCATGTTCAAAGGCTGCCCAGGCAGCGTCGCGGTCTTGCTGGGTCGTCAGGAGAGGCCAGTGAGGTGTCAAAGATTCGCCTGGCGTAATGCCATAAAGCTCGATAGGTGTGCCCAAAGTGCGACTGCCTTTGTGCGTGATGATGGACTCGAGTATGGCCTCGCTTCGCCGAGTGAGCAGGCGATCTGAGACGCCAGGGCGGTCAGCCAGCCAAGCATCAATATCAGTATATTGCTCGGCGGGAGCATTCAAATAGAGGGGGGCGACCAAGCGCTGATCCAGCCACTCTAAAAAGGTGAGACGAAAACCACCGACCATACTGCCGACCCCTAGATTGGTCGCCAGGGCGATGAGTAGGGCCATCATGGCAAGCGAGAGCTTGGGTAGCTGAAGCTGCATATCCGCCAGTGCCCAATGAACTAGCGGGCGTCGTCGGGCGAGATGTGTCAGCACTTTCAATACGAGGGCTAGCAAGGGGGGGGAGCCACAGTGCGCTGGCCAGAAGTAACGCGGCAACCAGCGCAAAGCCTGCCACTAAGCCATCGCCCGGGGGCTGAAAGCGAAGCCAAATATGCAAAGCTAGCGAAACGCCCACTGCGAAAGCGCCGCCGATACTCATCAACATTAACTGTCGACGGTAACCACTTCGCCAAGCCTGCATCTGGCCTAATTCCAGCATGTTTAAGCGCGCAGCGCGCCACAGCACGCCGCCGCCCGCCAGCAGTAGCCCGCCAAGGCTAACCGCTAGCCCGCCGACCCAGTAATGCCAGGGTAAGTTGAGCTCTCTACCAACGCCTGCGCCATACAGCGAGCCTAGGGTGGCCGCTACATCGGGCAGTAATAGGCGTGCCAGCCATACGCCGCTGGCGATGCCAGCAGCGGCACCTATCAGGCCAAGCAGGATGAGTTCTACGCCGAGCGCTAGAACCAGACTACGCCCTGAGACCCCCAGTACTCGTAGGGTACGCAGCATGCCCAAGCGTTGTTCCAAAGCCAGACCTAGCGCGGCCTGCACGATAAATAGCCCTACGACCCAAGCGAGTAGACCCAACGCGGTAAGGTTTAAGTGAAAACTTTCGGTAAGTTGGCCGGGGGTGGCGATGCGTGTGGCACGGGTGAGCGTTAATCCGGCCGGTGCCTTTGCCAGTGCCCCCGGCGCGGCCACAAGGCGTGTGATTTCTTCACCGCTTTCAAGTAGCCGTGCTGCAGCGGCGATATCCATCATTAGCGTGTCCGGCGGTAGCGCTGGCGCTGAGATGAGCGGCGGGAGTGTCTTGCCGTTCGCCAGGGTAGTGGTGGCCGTTAAGGTGTCGGGGGCTGCACGCGTTTGCCACGGCGGTGTCAGGAAGGCGGTTAACGATCCCGAGGAGTCTGCTTGGGCCAGCGGGTTATTATTAGCCAGGGTCAGCGGATCAATGCCGATCAATGTTAGCCGGGTGCCATCTTGAGTGACAACGTCACCCTCTAGCATGGGCGAAACGGGCAAGCCCGCTTGGCGTAGGGCGTGATAGTCCGCACGAGTGAGGGGAGCGCCATCGCGTCGCTCAAGCTGATCCAACTGGGTATCAAACATGGCATCGGCGCGGTCGTAGCTGTCGCGAGCCGTGGCGTTGATGGCTTGAATGCCACTCCATAGAGCGCTAGCTACCCACAGGCCGAGCAGTAGCATGGCTAATTGGCCAGGGTGACGCCGATAGTGAGCGAGCAGCGTCGCCAGCACCGTGGGCAGGGCTTTGATCATAATGCCGTGTTAATCAGTTGTCCGTGGCGTAAACGCAGGCAGCGGTCCAGCGGGGCGGCCACTTGCGGGCTGTGGGTCACGACTAGAAGAGCGCACTGGGTTTCGCGGACAAGGCTTAATAGCAGTTCAAGCACTTCACCTGCGGTGGTTTCATCCAAGTTGCCCGTCGGTTCGTCGGCTAGTAACAGCGGCGGGCGCGGGGCTAAAGCGCGGCCAATGGCCAGGCGTTGTTGTTGCCCGCCGGAAAGTTGTTCTGGGTAACGTTTTTCCAGCCCCTCTAGCCCCAGCCGTGCGATTAAATAGGCTGTCCAGTCGGTATCGTCACGGTTGGCCAGACGCGCCTGAAGGCGCAGATTGTCGATGACCGTTAGGCTGGGGACTAAGTGAAATTGCTGAAATACTAAGCCCAATTTTTCGCGGCGTAGCTTGGCGCGGTCGGGTTCGGCTAGCGTCGATACATTCTTTCCCGAGAGTGTGATGCTGCCCTGATCAGGCAGATCCAAACCGGCAGCAAGATGGAGGAGGGTGGATTTTCCACTTCCCGATTCGCCCATTAGTGCGAGGCTTTGGCCGGGTGCTAAGCGAAGGGAGACATCGTCGAGTACTTTTAGCGGGCCTTGAGGTGTCGTATAGGTTTTATGGACCTGATGAAGTTCCAGCATGGGCTGCCCTTATTGCTGAGGAAAGGCACTAATCGCAAACGCCAGACTAGTCATCAATAGGCGTAATCGGTGCGCCGCGCTCGCCATACACGGCTATGCCGCCGCGCCCTGTGCGCTTGATGAAATACATGCTTTTATCAGCCGCATCAATTAGCTCGCCTGCGCTGCCAAACCCGCCATCATTTAAACAGGCAATACCAATAGAGACGGAGACATGGATGGGAACATTGCCATCGCGACCCATTGGGATTTTTTCTAAACGCTCGCCAATTCGCTTTGCGAAAACATGGGCAGCTTTGGCGTTTTCATCAGGTAAAATGATCAAAAATTCCTCACCGCCCCAGCGGCCGGCCAAGTCACCTTCGCGAATTAACGCTTGAAGCGTCTTGCCGAATTTTTCGAGCACTTGGTCGCCCATTTGGTGCCCGTACTTATCGTTCAGTTTTTTGAAATGGTCCAGGTCAATAAATACGACTGACATGATGCGAGACTGTTGCTGACACAGGGCAAAACGCTTTTGCATCTGCTCTTCTAGCCAGGCACGGTTCGCAAGGCCTGTGAGCGTATCGGTTCGCGAGCGCTCTTCTAACTCATCTTGTCGTTGACGCAGCAAAGCGAGTTCCGCCTGTTGCATCTCAAGACGCGCATTGAGCTGTAACGTCTGCCGAAATAGCAGTTGTTGCGCCTCAGCAAGCAGCGATTCGTTATCTTGTAGCGGAGGGGCTGCCATCTGCAACATGTCAGCCAACGCCGGTAACTGCTGCTGAATATTTTCTAATAAATGCCGCAAAGAGATGGTGTGGGTGCCCCGATAGGTTTCAAATTCCCTTATCACAGTGACTAATGACTGTGCTGGGTTTGAAGAGAGCCAGGCATCGGCGATGGGGCCAGATAACTGAATACATACCATGTCCGGGGCGGCAATGTCGTATTCACCATGGCTATCACAGATACGTTGGGCGAGAGGTGTTGGAACTCCCCATTTAGCGGCAATCCAAGCACCTACTTGAGAGTGGTCACAGCCAAAAAGCCGTTGTTCTGATTCTGATAACTGCCGATGTGATAGAGCGGCTTCAGCATATAAATGACTGCTTTCTATAGGATAAGTTGCACGCAAGGCAATAATGCCAATGTCTTGAAGCAAGGCTGCCGTAAAAACAGGTCCTGCCATGTCGGCGCAGAGATGAATGGCAAGGTGTCGTGCTGCTAACGAGGCAATGATCGAGCGCATCCATACACGCTGATAATGGGTATCGACCGCCCTGTTTTGAAGTAGGCTGAAACTCATTACTGCTGCCAGTGTGGCATCTAACCCCAGGCGGGCAGCCGCTTCATGGCACGTGTGCACTTTAATGTGGGTACGCGAGAAAAAGGCACTGTTCGCAAGCGTAATGATTCGCATGGTTAAGGCTGGATCACGCTCAATGGCGTTGGCATACTCGCTAACCGAAGGGTGCTCTGTGCGTGCTATCTTCAAGACATTAATAGCGACAGAAGGTAGAGAGGGCAGATTAGGACACTTGAGGAGATCAGCTACTAAAAATGCAGGTAGTGCAGTCGCTAAGGCTAGATCTTTCGAATAGTCTTTTCCCTGAATGACCTCCATTACTCTCTCCTTGCTTTTTATTGGCTAGTTTCAGCAGCCTTCAGCCTTTCCTGGCTATTGCGTCGAAGCCGATGATGTTCGTATTCAAGCGTTCGTTTTAATTCATCATAGGTGAATCACGGACAAAATACTTATATTCGGTTCTACTGATTTTTCTTTGTCGATCCCAAAAGTACTCTAATCGGTACTGTTTTGTAAGATATCTCCTAGTTATTTGTAAGTAATTTCTTACGTAGGGGTAGGAAATTAGCTATTTTTAAGAACTTATACCTGGCTTGTTACTTTGAGTTTCTTTTTTTTACTCCCGGTTGCTTTAGATTTCTTTCAATGACAGGCACCATTTATAGAGGAAATTTCAGCCCAATTAGTTAAAGCGCAAGCAATGTGCAGTTAGCCAGCAGCACGTTTAGATATAGGTCTTTTATGTGTGACGCCGCAGTCGGTAACTTGGGTTTTGTACTAGATTTTCTCGCCAAACTATTTTAATAAGAAGGCTTGGCCTCGACGCCAGGGATTGGCTGTGTTGGCCTAGGAAACTCGCCTTTTAAGGCATCAATGCCGCTTTGTGGCTTTGCTAATGGCACTAAATCTTGCCGTGCTCTACGCCGTTCTTCTGTATCAATGCCCATTCGTTGGTCACGTTCCTCAATCAGGCCTGGTTTCGCCTCGCCGTCACGATTGAACGACCACGCAAGAGAGGGCTCTCCAAGGGGTAATGAAAGTTCATTGCCCTCACTATGCGCTGTACCCCACGTATGCCATGTTTTACCGTAGCTGTTCACCTTGCTTTTCATAAGTTCATGTTCGGCAGCTACTGGTAAGTTAGGGGCAACCAACTGGCCGGAAAGAATCTCACCGTTATGCGGATGCCAGTATTGTTTCTCTTCTTCTGGGAGTTGCTCGAAGAGTGTTTCAGAGATGATGTATTCAATACCGTTTAGCTTCGCATCATCAGTATTGCCGTCGTAAAGAGCGCACTGTAAGAAGTCTTCATTTACCTGATCACAGAAGTGATGGGCCTCAAACTGGTGCAGTGGCTCTTTTTTTAACGGGTGAAAACCGACGAGGTAAACATTAAGACGCGATGGGGGAGCGTCTGTTTGCATCATGCTTGCTCCTGCTTCTAATAGTTGAGATTTTGCACTCTCAGCTCTACCAGGAACCTCAGTAGTCGAGTGCGTCTCCCCCATGCCGGTGCAACCAGCTAGAGTAAAGATCGATGCGACAAACGTACCGTAATGAAAGCCATTAATGTTGAGCATAAAACCACCTACTATTTGGCTATAAACATATTGCAATATGTTTTTGAGGTTAGCCTGTTACCGGTGATTTTCAATTTAGTGCGCTATGTTTGACCTATGATAAATGGTGCCAACCACCGCGTGTTTGATGCAACGGGGCGCCTGCGCGGCCTAGCCGAACTGCGCGGTGTGGTGCTGGCGGTGCGGCAGTTAATACTCAGATAAGCGGCCACGTTCTAAAGGAGACGTATGCGTTCAAATGGATTAGCGGTAGATAAAGGTGGGGTGGAGCTCGGCTCCAATTTATTGTCCGGTGTCAGCCTGCCTGCAGCGGTGGTGCATGAGGCTCCGCTCGCGCACAACTTGATGTGGATGCAGCGCTTCGCAGAAGCTCACGGTGCTCACTTGGCCCCCCATGGAAAAACCACCATGACGCCCGCGCTTTTCCATCGACAGCTCCAGGCAGGTGCGTGGGGTATCACACTTGCCACTGCGCCCCAGTGTCGTGCTGCCTTTGCCAATGGCATCACCCGAATATTGATGGCGAACCAATTGGTGGGCCAGGCCAATATGGCCATTATCGCCAGTCTGATCGAGCAGGGCGCTGCGTTTTACTGTGTAGTCGATAGCCATGAGAACGTGCGCCAGCTAGGGCGCTTTTTTGCTGAACGGGGCTTGACGTTATCGGTGCTTATTGAGGTAGGCGTTGAGGGTGGCCGCTGTGGCTGTCGCAATCAGCAGCAAATTCTTTCGCTGGCAGAGGCGATTGGCAATGAGCCAGCGCTCTCCCTCGTGGGGTTAGAGGGCTATGAAGGTGTAGTTCACGGGGATAATCCCGAATCAGGTATTCGTACCTATGCTAACTACCTGGTGGATGTTGCCGTAGAGCTTGAAGCTGCTGGACGCTTTGCTGAAGAAAACCCGATTGTCACCGCGTCAGGTTCCGCCTGGTATGACGTGATTGCGGAGTCCTTTCAGGGCGCACCACTGCAGGGGAAATTTAACCCCGTGCTACGCCCAGGTTGCTACATCGTTCACGACCATGGGCTTTATCGTGAAGCGCAATCGGCCGTATTAGACCGTCGGCCGGATTTGCAACAGGGGCTTGTGCCTGCCTTGGAAGTCTTTGCCCAAGTGCAGTCGCTTCCCGAACCTGGGCTTGCGATTGTGGCGCTAGGTAAGCGTGATATCGGACATGATCAGTTGCCCATTGTCCTGCGTCGCTACCGGGAAGCTGGTACGCCAGCGCAGCCGTTATCGGTGGCTGGCTGGGAAGTGACGAAAATCATGGATCAGCACACGTTCGTGCGGCTATCTGACGATGCCCAGGACGTTCAGATCGGTGACATCGTTGCGTTTGGTGCCTCCCATCCATGCCTGACGTTTGATAAATGGCGCCAACTGCTGCTTGTCGATGACGCCTTGAACGTGAAAGAACACATGGCGACCTGCTTTTAAAAGCCTCCTCGCTCCTGCCGCTAAGCGATAGCGGCGGTCGATAAGCGTGAAATTGCCGCTGGCAGTTCGCTTGCGTGATGAATCCCCACGGCGCCCTCGGGGGTGCTTTCCTCGTTCGGGAAATGGTTGAGATGAATAACGTGCATATCTGCCGCTAGGCCGGCTTCCACTCCCACGGCCGCATCGTCAATCACAATACAGCGTTGGGGGGCAAAGCCCATGGCGGCCGCCGCTTTAAGGTAAAGCTCAGGGTCGGGTTTCCAGACATTGAGGGTATAAGCGCTAAATAAATTACCTGCAAAGTGATGACCCAGCTGGGTGCTTTCCAGGGCGCAGCGAATTTTGCGCTCTGGTCCATTAGAGACCACGGCTTTAGAGTGGCTGCTTAACTGTTCTAACGCGGCGGGCATGCCAGGTATCGCGATAAGTTCAGTGCGCATGCGCGCTTCCATACGTGTTCGCATACCCGCCTCAAGCTGGGGAAAAGCGTCTTCTTCTAAAGCCTGAAAACGGTTTTCCAGCGTTTGGACAATCGTCTGGAAACGTACCCCTCTAAATTCGTCCATATACTGCTGTGCTGAGAAGGGTAAACCGAATTCGGGAAGGATCGCGCCCATCACCTCGGCAAGCAGTATTTCGCTATCCACCAGGGTGCCGTCGCAGTCGAAGAGTAAGCAGAAAGGCGAGGTATCAGTACTCATCGGCAGGCTTCCTCATTCACTAGGCTAATTGGGCGTTCGCCCTGCAGCGCTAGGCGAATATTGTCCACCGCGCGCTGGGCCATGGCGTCGCGGGTTTCATGGGTGGCGGAGCCTATATGAGGTAGGGCAACCACATTCGGCATCTTCAGCAGTGGGGAGGAGGCGGAGAGCGGCTCCTGTTCAAAGACATCCAGCCCAGCGGCTTGGATAACGCCGTTTTCGAGGGCGTGAATCAAAGCGCTTTCATCGACGACTTTGCCTCGGGCGATATTGATAAAAATGCCCGAAGGTTTCATCAGCGCGAACTCCTGGGCACCGACCAATCGTTCGGTTTCGGCCGTGAGTGGGACCGTCACGCAGACAAAATCGGCCTCGGCTAGCAGCTCGTTGAGTTCGCGACGCTGCGCGCCTAATTCGCTTTCTAATTCAAGCTTGGGAGAGGCGTTGGAGTAAATCACTTTCATGCCAAACCCTAGGGCGCCGCGCCTGGCCACCGCCTGACCAATGCGTCCAAACCCGACCATGCCCAAGGTTTTGCCATGTACATCGCTACCAAACAGTGCAGGGCCAATACTCGCTTGCCACTTGTCGGCTTTGACCCACTCGGCTAATTCAACTACCCGGCGAGCCGTGGCCATGATCAGGGTAAAGCCGGTATCGGCGGTGGTTTCAGTGAGCACATCCGGTGTGTTGCATAGCATGATGCCGCGTTTGGTCAGTTCATCAACAGGGATGTTGTCGTAGCCAACAGAGATAGTCGCAATGACTTCCAGTTTAGGCGCTGCGTCTAACAGCTGGGGGGTAATCGCTAAGCCGGAACCGATAATGCCATGAACATTAGCCAGTAGAGCGTGATTAGCAGGATCATTCAGTGCGGTCGTTTTCGGCAGCACCTCCACCTCAAACAAGCCGCTAAGCTCGGCTAACTGAGCGTCGCTGAGTCGTCCTTGAACCGCTAGTTGTTTTTTCATTGTTGTCTCCTGGTTATAAAGCGCTTAACAAAGCATAACGGGGCGAATTAAGCAGTGGGTTGATCGGTTTCAAGCGCTTGAAGTTGCTGGCGGTTAGGTAGGCCTTCCATATCGCCAACCACCTGAATGGCTTGAGCACCAATGAGGTTGCCCCGTTGGGCTGCTTGACGTGCCGAGCAACCGTCAAGCAGGGCGCTGATCACGCCGACAGCGAAACCATCGCCAGCACCTACGGTATCCACAACGTCTGCTACGTGGCAACCGTCTACCGTAAAGCTCTCTTCCTGCCCACCTAGGTTGCCGCGATAATAACTACCTTCCGGCCCCAGCTTGATGATCACCGCCGAGGCGCCTTGATCCAGATAGTAGCCTGCTACGTCGTAAGGCGTCTTCTGCCCAGTGAGAAGTTGGCCCTCTGAAAGCCCAGGTAATACCCAGTCGGAGAGCATGGCAAGGGCATTGAGCGTCTCGCGCATGTCAGCTTCACTGGCCCACAGGCTGGGACGTAGATTGGGGTCAAAAGAAATACTGGCACCCTTAGCTCGGGCTTCTTTAAGCGTATGGTGAGCGAGTTCACGGGCAGAGGCGGAGAGGGCGGGAGGAATGCCCGTTGCATGTACATGGCGCAGGGCGCCGAAGTCAATATCGCTAGCGTCTTGTGGGGATAGGTGGCTGGCCGCGCTGCCGCGACGAAAATACTCCACTTTTGGGTCTGCGCCGCCAAGTGCGCGCTCTTTAAACAGTAACCCAGTAGGGTGCTGTGTATCTGTATGAAGGTGACGGCAATCCAGCCCTTCGTTTTCTAACGTATTGCGAATAAAGTCGCCAAAGCTGTCACTGCCCACACGGCTTAACCAGCCGACATGAAACCCTAAACGCGCCAGACCAATCGCCACATTGGTATCTGCGCCTGCAATCCGGCGCTGAAAATGCTCAACGTCGGAAAGCTTGCCGGGGGAGTCTGCCACGAACATCGTCATGGCTTCGCCAAAAGTGAGGACTTCTGGTGGGTTAGTAAAGGAGTGGGACATATGGTTAGTCATCTCTTGATGTTGTTGGTCGTCGGTTAATGGGAACGATACCATTTATGCTGCTTTTATAAAGCTTGGGCGATCATAAAATGCTAACGCCGGGTGGAGCCTCTTGCGATTAGGGTAGGTGCAAAACTCAATGTTGTCGGCTGCGGCGATGTTTGCGGTGCAATTCTATGCCTCAAGCAGTGAAGCGCCGTTTTCCCGATAGCATCGGTTGGCTGGGCAAGCGTGGTTATGCCAGGAGGCACTAGGTCGCACCAGTCGAGTTCATCAATGCCCATTAATCCGACTTGACCAAGCGGTAGGCCTAGCTGCTGGAAAAGGCGCGTTATCGTCAAGGTCACATTGCCGTTGCCACACAGTACGGCGCAGGCGTGTTGAGGATGGACGGTTAAAAAATGGCTTAGCGCCTGGCGCGTGTTGGTGTCACCTGTTAACAGTAGCGTTGCATGGCTTAACGCACGCTGTTGGGCACGCTGGTTAAAGCAGGCCAGCCGCCGTTGCCGTGTGCTTGACTGTTCAGGGGCTTCGCTGACATACAACACGGCTTGGTAACCCTGGGCAGAAAGGTGATCAAGTGCGCTATCAATCGCTAGCGGATTATCAAGCCCTACTACTTCTGCATCCACATTGCTGACTTCGCGGTCTAGCAGCACGACTGGCGTTCCATGGCTGATGAAAGCCTGTAGTTGAGTTTCGGGGCTGCCGGTGGCATTAACCACCAAGCCTGCCACCTGATACGCACCCAGAAGGTCTAAATGCTGGCGTTCCTGCTCAGAATCGTTGTCGGTATTGCATACCAATAATGAGTAGCCGTACTGACGGCATGCTTGTTCGACACCGTGGGTAATCGCCACGGAAAAAGGGTTGCGGATATCCGCTACCAGCATTCCGATGAGTTTGGAGCGCCCACCCTTCAATCCACGCGCCATTTGGTTGGGCTGGTAATCTAAAGTGCTTGCTGCCTGGGCAATGCGGTCCTGAAGAGTGGGCGATAGACGTTCCCGTTCATCGCCAAAATAGCGCGAAACGCTGGTTTTTGAAGCACCGGCTAAACGAGCGACTTCAAGAATGGTAGAACGCCGACCTGCAGATGACATAATGGACTTCATGAAATGGTAACGGTTCCATTTTGATTATACTTAACATCAAAAGCAACGGTACCTAGTCAATTAGGCGTGATTAACCATATGAATATCGTACTCGGAGGGATTCACCGTGCCCTCCAGTCGACCAATTTGGGTGAAATCATTGTTCTCAAGGACGGTATCAATAGACGTATCTTTGAAAGATAAATTTTTAATAACGTTTACTTTGCAGGGCATACCCTTAGCGTCAACGTCCATAATCCAGGCTAGGAAACCGTTTGAGAATTTAGCCAAGCTGCCGATGGGGTAAAGGCCAAAGTGTTGGATATACTCCACAAGTAATGATTTCTCATAAAGACTAGCAAGGTCATTAACCCAGCGATAGGCATCAAGCGGTTGTCGTGGCTGTTGACTGTTTCGCTCATGGGTCAATTTGTTGATAATTTTTATGACACTGATTAAACGCACCCGCTCTGACAATACATCTGCGGTTTTACCGTCCGGATAGCCACTGCCATCCAGGCGCTCATTAGCATTTAAAATAATGTCACGGCAGGTAGGGCTGGGCGTCCACCCAAGGCTTGAGAGCTTATGATCCAGTGCTTGCACGTGGCTTTTAAGTATTTCCGTTTGTGACGGTGAAATATGCATTTTAAGGGAGGGCAGTTTCTCACTAATCAGTAGTGGCTTGCCCATGGTGTGCAGAAGGGCGCCAGCTACTGCTTCTCGTGTCTGCGAGTTGTGTGGGTCACGACTGATTAATATCATCGCTAGTTGACTCGCCACCTGTACGGCATGGCGTACCCACTCAGGCTCGTTATGCAAAAATGCGAGCGCGTACTTCACTACTTTCTGATCTTGGTTAACCATGTATAGGAGGCTATCAACACACTCATATAGGCTCTCTTCGGGCAGCAAATTTTTGCTTTTAATAAACATTAATATGACTTGTAGCTGATGAGCGATTTCCTGAATGCCTCGCAGTAACGGAGATTTTTGAGTGTTTTGGATTTGCTCCCGCTCTTCTTTGTACTGTAACTTCTTCTCTTTAGCATCGGCTATAAAAAGCCGTGACTTCACCCGTGAGGCATTGTCTTGCAGGCCAGAGCGAAAAGCGGCTTCGAACTCAGACTCCGATACATAATGGAAAAGTGTCTCGGTCATAGTGGCTGACATGTTAATAAACTCAATACCAATGGCCGCATAACCATGGCTACCAAAAGGACGCATATGGCGGATACGCCCCTCGGCCGTAAATGTATCGCTATTGGGGAACTCAAGGGTCACGCCTGGGAGTATCTGATTGACGGTGAGTGCCATGCTATCTTCAAGACTGACATATACCAGACAGCCCCCCACCGATAAATTGCGTACCTTGCCTTCCAGATAAAGCTCATGCAAAAAAACATTAAGGTGCGCGCGGGCCTGCATGCCAAGAATGAAAGGGACACGTAGAGCGCCGCGATTGTCGGAGGCAAAAATCGAATTGGGGAGTTGGCACTCCAAGTGATAAGTGCAGGTATCAATTTTGGTCACGTGAGCAGGCACATGCTCAATATTATAGATTTGCTCCTCTTCTCCGGTGCCGTGCCGAAGCGTTTCAATGTCAAAGCAAATGGTATCGTTTTTTAAGTAAGGAGATAGGGAGTTGCCAGAATAAGTTATTTCTAATGTTATTTTTCCGCCGTCCAGATCTGTTTTTATAGCGGTTGCTTCAATAGCGTAAGCCGCTTCTTTAGAAAATATGGAGATAGAGTGGTCTTTGTGAAGTAGCGACTTTAGTATTTGGCTTGTGGCGTTTGGTATTGCTGTATGTATGGACATGTCATATTCACCATATTTGTTTTTTAGTTAGCTATTGTCTTGGTGATGACTTTTATAAATTAGCATTATTATAGTAGCGCTAACCTCCTTGACCTCCAGAAATGCCTGTTGATGAGTTGATTAGTCATCATTTAACGCCTATTTGCAAATCTATTCATTTTTATTTTTGTTATGTAGGGTAGTTTTTTGATAGTTTTTTGCTATAAGAGGCGTCGTGAAGTATGCCGTTCGGCTGAGCAGGACGAATCAGGTAAACTGCGCCTTTTCTCGCAAAAGCGATGCCCACGGTATGCACCCAAACGATGTACCAAAAAGCTATGACTTAACAGAGGCTGGCGATCGCTATTTCGATGGCTTGGCCGATAAGTTCTCTCGTTCACTCTATCAGGCACCCCGTGGCGAGTTGCGCTTAGCGATGCTCGACTATTTATTGCCGCAAATGTTGCTTTTAAATGAGCAGAACGTCCTCGACGTGGGCGGTGGTCTGGGCCAACAAACGGCGTGGTTTGCCAAGCGTGGGCATAAGGTAACCATGGCGGAGCCTTCGAAAGACATGCTCAGTTATGCCCAACAGTGGCATCACGATGACCCGACGCTACCTCACTCTTCCATTACTTACCGACAAGCGTCCTTGCAGGATCTGCCCCCGCAGGCACCGGGGCCATGGTCGCTGATTACTTGCCACGCAGTGTTGGAGTGGCTGGGTGACCCGCAAGCAGCCCTGGCTAACCTAAATGATCTGCTGGCGCCTGGTGGCCAGCTTAGCTTGATGGTGTTTAATCGCGATGCGCTGCGTTTCTCTAATGTGGTTAAAGGCAATCTTGAGAAGGCGTTGAGTGACCGATTGGAGGGGAAAGGAAAACGGCAACGTTTAACGCCCATTTCGCCGATAACGCACAACGACATTGCCCAGTGGAGCGCAGCAAACGGACTGAAAATAGATGCCGTCGCTGGCATCCGGGTGTTTCAAGATTACTTACGCCATCCCCCCGCAACGCCTGCAGAAAAAGAAACGCTACTGGCGCTGGAGAAACAGTACTGTCGCCAAGACCCGCACTGGCGATTGGGTCGTTACCTACTGTACACATTAACGAAACCGGAGAGCCCTGAATGAGTGCCCAAGCCCCTGCGTGTCAGTTATTAGAGCGCCAAAGAGATAAGTACGCAGCGCTATGGGTCGTAGGCCCGCCTGTGGATAGCTGGCTTATTGACCAGTCAGCGGGCGTGTTGAGCGGTGATTTTGCGGTGCTAAATGAGTGGAAGGCAAAGGGCAAGCAAGCCCGGACACCTTTTGACTTGGCCCCGGGAGAGCCATTAGGGAAAGAAGTGGTGCTGTTTTGGCCAAAAGCCCATCAGTTAGGTATCTGGTGGCTGAAGTGGTTATGTGAACAGCTACCTAGCGGCACCCCGTTAGAGATTGTGGGGGAGCATCAGGGGGGTATCAAGCGCGTGCCCAAGATGCTGGATGAGCTGGGAATGACGTGGGACAAGCGCGATAACGCGCGTCGCTGTTCACTCTTTGCCACCCATACCATTGCGTTAAATTCAGCTAGTGATAGCGCTTGGCAAAACATTGAAGCGCTGGGTTTAACGTTGGCCAGCCATCCCGGTGTCTTTGGCCATGGCAAAGTCGATGAAGGAACGCTGTTAATGTTGGCAAGCATTGAGGATAGCTTGCCGAAAAAACCGCTCAAAGTACTGGATATGGGCTGTGGCGACGGTATTGTCAGCGCTTGGTTGGCCCAGCGAGGTCATCTGGTGACCGCCGTAGACGTTAGCGCCTTTGCAATAGAAGCCTGTAAGCGCACTTTAACTGCGAATGGTTTAGAGGGGCGCGTGCTGTGTAGTGATGTGTTCAGCGCACTTGAGGGCGAACAGTTCGACTGGATTGTCAGCAATCCCCCCTTCCATAAAGAGCGTGATATCAGCTATGGCCCCAGCCAGCGCTTAATTAGCCAAGCGCCTGAACATTTAAGCTCCGGAGGGCGCCTAGTGATTGTGGCGAATGGTTTTCTGCCTTATCCCGATCACTTACAACGCGCTTTTCAAGATTTTCATATCTTGGCGGATAATCGCCGCTTCAAGGTATACGGTGCAAAGCAACTAAGTCGCTAGCCTCAGCCGCCACCAGCTTCGACTAAAAATGAGATTTCATAAGCCGCTATTTGGCCCTAGGTACGCTTGCCAGGGCCAAAGTTGCTCGTCCATACTCGATTTATTGGTCAAGCTATCATACAGTCAGATGTTCCGACTCTAGGCATGTGCCTACCATTCTGGGTCATGCCGCTACCAGGGATGTGCCACATGATGCGACTCAACAACAAAAATGCACTGGTCACCGCCGCTGCGAATGGCATTGGACGCGCTACCGCCGAACGCTTTGTAGCTGAAGGCGCGCGCGTATTTGCAGTAGATATCGATATTGCCACGCTAGAAGGTGTGGAGGGCGTTGATGCCTACTGTCTGGATGTAACGGACAGCAAAGCGATTCATGAACTGGCTAGCTCACTGCCTAATCTGGACATACTCTTCAACTGTGCGGGCATGGTGGCCGGTGGCACCGTACTCGAGTGTGATGAGGCTACCTGGCAGCGCTCGCTGGATTTAAATGTCACTTCCATGTTTCATACCTTGCAGACTTTTTTGCCAGGCATGTTGGCAAACGGCGGTGGCAGCGTTATCAATATGGCTTCTTTGGCATCCAGTGTTAAAGGGGTGGCGAACCGCTGCGCTTACGGTGCTTCCAAAGCCGCCGTCATCGGGCTCACCAAATCAGTCGCCGCCGATTTCATGACCCAAGGTATTCGCTGCAACGCCATCTGCCCAGGCACTGTCGACTCGCCCTCGTTAAAGCAGCGTATTGCAGAGCAGGCGAGTAAAGAGGGGCGCAGCGATGCTGATGTTCTGGCCTCCTTTATTGCGCGCCAGCCAATGGGTAGGCTGGGGCGGGTGGAAGAAGTGGCAGCGTTAGCCACTTTTCTGGCCAGTGATGACGCCCAATTTATTACCGGTACCGCGCAACTCATCGATGGCGGCTGGGCAAACTGATTCTTTAAAAAGGATAACACTATGAAGCTTTTACGTTTTGGAGCGTCTGGTCAGGAAAAGCCGGGCATCCTCGATAGTCAAGGCAAGGTGCGTGATCTTTCGGGCGTTATTGACGATATCGCCGGTGACCTGTTGAGCGATGAAGCGCTGCAGACACTGCGTGATACGGATCTTTCTGCCCTGCCTGAGGTAGCGCCGGATGTGCGTCTGGGGCCCTGTGTGGGTCGGGTCGGCAAGTTTATCTGTATTGGCCTCAACTACTCCGACCACGCGGCAGAAACCGGCGCCGAGGTGCCGCCAGAGCCCGTGATTTTTAACAAATGGACCAGCGCCATTTGTGGCCCCAATGACGATGTGGAAATTCCACGTGGTTCGAAGAAGACCGATTGGGAGGTTGAGCTTGGCGTGATTATCGGCAAGGGCGGGCGTTACATAGACGAAGCCGATGCGATGTCGCATGTCGCAGGGTTCTGTGTGGTCAACGACGTGTCTGAGCGTGAGTTCCAGCTGGAGCGGAGTGGCACTTGGGACAAGGGCAAAGGTTGCGATACGTTTGGCCCCTTGGGGCCCTGGCTGGTCACGCGCGATGAGGTGGCTGACCCCCATCAATTGAGCATGTGGCTGGAAGTGGACGGCAAGCGTTACCAGGATGGCAGTACGCGCACCATGGTGTATCAAGTGCCTTTTCTGATCAGTTACTTGAGTCGTTTCATGAGCCTGCAGCCAGGTGATGTGATTTCAACGGGAACGCCACCAGGTGTAGGAATGGGCCAGAAGCCCCCGGTTTACCTACGCGACGGGCAGCAAATGCGCTTAGGTATCGAAGGCTTGGGTGAGCAGCAGCAGCGCGTCGTACAAGCCTGAACGCGACGAGGCGGTGGTATGCTCACCAATAGCCACGATCGTTAATACTCACCGCTTCCTCAAACTTGCCTCAATCAGCCGCCGACGAATTGACCTTTAAGGTCTATCTTTAAGGGCTACGATGCAAATAAGTAGTCGTTAATTTAACGGCAGTTTGTGGGAGTGGCTGAAATGGCGGGCAGTATTCGAAATACGGCGGTACTGGCAAGTGCCGTTTTGCTTGGTGGGTTGTTAGCGATAGGGCTGGTTGTCGGCGGCAGCTATATCAAGGGGGCTGCCGAAGTGTGGCAGCAGTCGTCCCGCAGCGTGACGGTGCGCGGCTTGTCAGAGCGCGAAGTGCCAGCAGATTTAGTGCTTTGGCCGTTCAACTACAGTGTCAGCGCCAACACCTTGAGTGACCTGGAGCAGCAGCTATCCGATGACGAGCAGTCGATTCGCGCTTTCCTTCAGGCCCAGGGATTTGCGCCGGAGCATGTCAGTTCCACTCCGCCGCGAATTACCGATCAGTTTAGCAATCAATATAGCGGCCAGCGCCCAGACGAGCGTTACCGGGCTGAAGCAACGCTATTACTGCGCTCACCTGATGTCGAGGGCGTGATTGAGGCGATCCCTAGCGCTACTTCGCTGGTGCGTGAAGGCGTGCTGCTTTCACCCAGCTATGAATACCGTACGGAATTCCTGTTTACCGGCCTGGATGCGATCAAACCCGAAATGATTGCAGCGGCAACGGCGGATGCGCGCAACGCCGCACAGCAGTTTGCTGAAGATTCCGGTAGCCAAGTGGGGCAGATTCGTCAGGCCACTCAAGGCTACTTTTCCATTGAAGATCTGGATAGCTATACGCCACAAACCAAACGCGTCCGCGTCGTCACCACGGTGGACTATTCTTTACAGGACTAGTCTTTGCAAGATTAGGCTTAGGAACGCGCCAAGGGAAGGGCGGTCAGCCCGTGTAGTCTAGGGCGGTGATGGTATAAAACATCTCACCATTGGGGGTGAGTACCTTAGCCTCATCGCCTATCTGCTTGCTCAGCAGGGCCTTGGCCATGGGGGCATCGATACTGATCCAGCGTTTTTTAGTGTCGATTTCATCGTGGCCAACAATCCTGAGATGTACCTGCTCGCCGTTTTCATCTTCCAGGCTCACATAGGCGCCGAAAAACACCTTGCTAGTATCGGCAGGCAGCCGATCGACAATTTGCAGTTCGTCTAAACGTTTTGTCAGGTAGGTAATCCGGGCAATAACGCGGTTTAACTCTTTCTTATTGTAAGTGTAATCTGCGTTTTCACTGCGATCGCCCTGAGCGGCGGCTTCGCCGACTTTCTCTGATAGGGCCGGGCGTTTAACCCGTGAAAGATGATCCAGTATAGCGCGCAGACGTGACGCCCCTTCCGGGGTGATCAGGTTGCTCTTAGGGGCTTGACGCGGATCTTTGGCTGGATCGCGCCAGCGGGTCATGTTGCGGCCTTTCATTACCTGTTCCCCTTCGTGTTTCGAGCTACCTACTTTACGTTAATTGCGCGAAGCATACCAAGCAACATGCCACTGTAGATCATTCAAACGTTCGTTACATTTTTTGCTATATTGGGTGAGAGGCCCGCCATTGGTGGGGCTAAGCTGGACAATAATAATTCAGGAGCATGTATGCGAACTCTCTCTTTTTTACCCATGTCTTTACCGCGTTCCCTGATCGCCGCCGCGATGGGTACCGTGCTGGTACTGTCACCGTTGACCGCGACCGCCTTCGAAGGCGAGCTGTTTTCACTGAAAAATCGCTGGGAGCATACCGTGACAGAAATGCCTGCCAATGAGCGGGAAAATACGTTGAAAGCGTTGGCAGGCGAAGTGGAACAATTGGCTGAACAGCACAAAGATGAAGCAGATGTACTTGTCTGGCAGGGCATTATTTTGGCCTCCTATGCCCGGGAAAGGGGTGGCTTGGGTGCGTTGGGAACTGCAGGTGATGCGCGCGATGCGCTAGAGGAAGCGATTGGAATCGATCCGCAAGGGCTGAGCGGTTCGGCCTACGTCACGCTAGGCGCGCTTTACGACCGGGCGCCGGGTCGGCCACTCGGGTTCGGTAATAGTGAGACGGCTGAACGCATGTTTCAGCGTGCCCTGGAAATCCGCCCGGACGGTATCGATGTTAACTACTACTATGCCGCTTTCTTGAAAGAAGAGGGCAATGAGCAGGCAGCGCGTGAGCACGCCCAGCGGGCGGTTAACGGCACTGCTCGCGAGAACCGGCAAGTCTCGGATGAAGCGCTGCGTCGAGATGCCGAGACGCTGCTCAATCAGCTTTAATCCGCTAACTGGATTGGCATTCCCGGTGGCAAGCACTGATAATAGAGCGATTGTCACCACCGGGAGTGCCCCATGGCGTCTAGCCCTAAAAACGCTGAGTTTGGAAGTTCTCCATCTCAAGAGGCCCCTTTTCGAAGCACATCGCTTAGCGTTCCGCAGTTAAAGCGCAGTGATGTTGAGCTGCTCAAGCGTGAGGCTTTGCATCAGGGGTTTTTCCGCCTGGAAGGCCTAGAGCTTCGTCACCGCCTATTCGAAGGTGGCTGGAGCGAACCAATACGCCGAGAAGTACACAGCCGTTTTGATGCAGTGGGTGTGCTGCTTTACGACCCCGCCCGCGATTTAGTGGTGTTGATTGAGCAGTTTCGCGCAGGCGCCATCGATGATGCCGTGTCTCCCTGGAAGCTGGAACTGGTGGCGGGCTTGGTGGAAGATGGCGAGTCGCTGGAAGACGTGGCCCGCCGTGAAGCGTGGGAAGAAGCGGGTTGTAAAGTGGCCGAACTGACCAAATTACACACTTATTATCCAAGCCCTGGCGCCTGCAACGAGCAAGTGACCCTATTTTGTGGTTTGGTGGATTGCCAAGGGCTAGGTGGGATTCATGGCTTAGACGAAGAGCATGAGGACATTCGGGTACATGTCATGCCGTTTGCCAATGCCTGGGGGCTCTTGACGCAAGGACGACTCGACAACGCCATGTGTCTGATTGGACTACATTGGCTTAATAGTCAACGAGCCTCACTTCGCGCCGCTTCACAGCGGGCGATGACACAAAGCGAAACAAACGAGGAGTGAATATGGCGAGAACGGCCTATGTCACCGATTTAAAATCGCTCCAAGGGGAGTGCAGCGCCAACTATTTGCGTTTGGTGCGCCTGGTGGGCGATATGGAGGCCGGCCAGCGTCGTGATATTGCCCTGCGCGGTGATAAACAGCATTTCGGTGATCTGCACCTCTATATTCAAGAGCAGGCGCCTTATACCACCATGGTGAATGTTTCCCAGACCGGTCCGTTAGACACCGTTATTGAAGGGCCGCGGATGCGCGTGCACCTCTATCATGATGTCCGCATGGCAGAAGTGACCGACTTTCAGCGCGAGCGCCACTTTAGCGGTCGCTACCGTTATCCAAATGCGCGCATGCACCAACCGGATGAGAAGCTCCAGCTCAACCGCTTCCTGGGCGAGTGGTTGGCTCACGGCCTTGCCCACGGCCACACCGTTGACGTGCCGGAGATGCCCTAATGCGTGTGGTTCAGATTACCGACGCCCATCTCTATGCGGACACCGAGGCACGTTCCCGTGCCGGTATTCCTTGGCGTCAGTTTCAGCAGGTAATCAGTGCGGTTGTAGATGAGCAACCTGAAATTGTGCTGTTTACGGGTGATATCAGCCAGGACGAATCCGCTGCTTCATACGCCTTGGCGGTGCAGGCGATGGAGCAGCTGCCTTGCCCCTGGTACTGGCTGCCAGGTAATCACGATCAACCCGAGTTCATGGCTGCCGAGCGTCCGCTGGTGGATGAAGTCGACTTGAATGCCTGGCGCATCCTGCTGCTCAATACCCAGGTAGAGGGCAAGCCTTACGGTGAACTCGGGAGTGAGCAGCTTGCTGCGCTGGCGGAACGTTTACAAGCGGACACTCGGCCCACCTTGATTGCCATGCACCACCCGCCGGTGAATGTGGGAGCAGTGTGGATGGATGCTATTGGCCTTCAGGATCGTGATGCTTTTTGGGCGTTGCTAAGCAAACATGCGCACGTTCACATCATCCTGTTTGGCCATGTACATCAAGCCTACGCCGAACACCGCAGCGTGGGTGAGACCACTATTGACGTTTACGGTTGCCCAGCCATGGCGGATCAGTTCCTGCCCGGTGCCGAGCACTTCGCTATTGATGAAGCATCCCGCCCTGGCTACCGCGTTATCGATTTACAGTGGAGTGAGCGCCTAGGCAGCGAGTGGCAGAGCTGGATTGAGCGTATTGATTGACAGATCGGTTCCCTTACTTAGTCTTCGTTAGGTGATTAAGGAATAAAAAGATAGTTATTAATTCTTTTGGGTTATTATCGTCTCGGCGTTACCCTACCCGCATTCGAACATAAAATACTTCTAGCTTGTGTAACGAGCTTGTTCTTGCGAGGTAAGGGGCTATGACCCAATTGTCTACACTGTCTTTAAAGGAAGGGTCTTCAAAGGAACGGTCTTCAAAAGAGCAGTCTTCAAAGGCAAGTTCTTCAGAGACGCGATCTTCAGCGCTACAGCAGGAGGCTTTTAGTGCTCCTGATGCCGCGCGCTTGACCCACCTCAAGCAATTAGAAGCCGAATCTATTCATATTATCCGTGAAGTCGCCGCTGAGTTCTCCAACCCAGTGATGATGTACTCCATAGGTAAAGACTCGTCGGTCATGCTGCATCTAGCGCGTAAAGCCTTTTATCCAGGTACACCGCCATTCCCGCTGATGCATGTAGATACAACCTGGAAATTTCGCGAAATGATCGAGTTTCGTAACCGCATGGCAGAAGAAGCGGGTATGGAGCTAATCGTGCATACCAACGAAGAGGGGCGGGCGGCCAATATCAACCCGTTCGATCACGGTAGTGCCAAATACACCGATATCATGAAAACCCAGGCGCTCAAGCAGGCGCTGGATAAATACGGTTTTGATGCAGCCTTTGGTGGCGCCCGCCGCGATGAAGAAGCCTCGCGTGCCAAAGAGCGCGTTTACTCGTTTCGCGATAAATACCACCGCTGGGATCCCAAGAATCAGCGCCCAGAGCTTTGGAACGTGTATAACGCCAAGGTCAATAAAGGCGAATCAATCCGCGTATTCCCGCTCTCCAATTGGACTGAGCTGGATATCTGGCAGTATATCTATCTGGAATCGATCCCCATTGTTCCTCTTTACTACTCTGCCAAGCGCCCGGTAGTCGAGCGCGACGGTATGCAGATTATGGTCGATGACGACCGCTTGCCTTTAGCGCCTGGTGAAGTGCCGGAAGAGAAGTCGGTGCGGTTTAGAACGCTAGGCTGCTACCCGCTGACCGGCGCTGTGGAATCGGAAGCTGCGACGCTTCCGGAAATTATTCAAGAGATGCTGCTGACTCGAACCAGTGAGCGAAGTGGTCGTGCCATTGACCGCGATCAAGTAGGTTCGATGGAGAAGAAAAAGCGCGAGGGGTACTTCTAATGTCTCATCAATCCAATTTAATCGCTGATAATATCGAGCAGTACCTACACGAGCATGAAAACAAAGATCTACTGCGCTTTATTACTTGCGGCAGCGTGGACGACGGAAAATCGACGCTAATCGGTCGCATGCTCCATGACTCAAAAATGATCTTTGAAGATCAGCTAGCGGCGATCACTCAGGCCTCTAAAACCAGCGGTACTACCGGTGATACCGTTGATTTGGCGCTATTAGTGGATGGCTTGCAGTCAGAGCGCGAGCAGGGTATCACCATCGATGTGGCGTACCGCTTTTTCTCTACCGATAAGCGCAAGTTTATTATTGCCGATACGCCTGGGCACGAGCAGTACACGCGCAACATGGCCACCGGTGCTTCCACCGCCAGCCTGGCGATTATTCTGATCGATGCCCGCTACGGGGTACAGACTCAGACCCGGCGCCATAGCTTTATCGCCGATCTGCTGGGTATTCAGCATCTGGTGATTGCGGTTAACAAGATGGATCTGGTGGGATTCTCCGAGCAGCGTTTTAATGAAATTGTTGCAGAATACCGTGCCTTTGCTGAGAACCTGCAAGCGCCGGATATTCGCTTTGTGCCAATGTCGGCGCTCAACGGCGACAACGTAGTGAATCGCAGCGAACAAACACCCTGGTATTTTACCAACAATTACCAAGGGGAAACGCTGATCGAGCTATTAGAGAGTGTCGAGATCACACGCGATCAGAACCTCAGCGATCTGCGTTTACCGGTTCAGTACGTTAACCGGCCCAATCTCGATTTTCGTGGCTACTGCGGCACCCTGGCTGCAGGTGTCATTCGCCCTGGGCAGGCGGTCAAGGTGTTACCTTCGGGCAAAACCTCTACCGTGGCGCGGGTCGTTACCTACGATGGTGATCTTGCCGCCGCTTATCCAGGCCAAGCAATTACTGTGACCTTGGAAGACGAAATCGATATCTCCCGCGGTGATTGGCTGGTGGCAGCGGATAGCGAATTGCCGCTTTCCAATACTTTCAAAGCCGATATTGTCTGGATGCATGAAGAGGTGTTAACGCCAGGCAAGCTTTATGATTTTAAGTTGGCGACGCGCGATCTTTCCGGGCAGGTAAGCGCCATTGATTACCAAATCGATGTCAATACGCTGGAAAAGCATATGACGCATTCGCTGGGCCTTAATGCGATTGCTCGCTGTGATGTGGAATTGACCGCGGCCATTCCGGTGGATAATTATCGCACCAGTCCTGGCACCGGCAGCTTTATCATCATTGATCGTCTGACCAATGTCACCGTAGGCGCCGGGATGATTCGTGGCACGGCAAGTGAGGTAGGCATTGCCACGCAGTCAACCGATTGGGCCGCCTTTGAACGCGAACTGAATGCGCTGGTGCGTAAGCATTTTCCCCATTGGGAAGCCAAAGATATCAGCGGCTTATTCAACCGCTAAAAAGCTTTGACACACCAGCACAGCGCCAAACACAACGGCCCGCTTTAAAAGCGGGCCGTTGTGTTTGGATGAGTTTAAATATTACTCAGCGTTAGGGAAAAACAGCTGCTGGCCGTCTACCTCAAAATCCGCAATCGCTTGCTGACCCTCTTCAGAGACCAACCACTCGTGCCACTGAGCCGCAAGATCGTGTTTCAGATCTGGGTGGCGCTCTTCAGAAAGCAGTAGGCTGCCGTACTGGTTAAACAGCGCTTCGTCGCCTTCAAACAGCAGCGTCAAATCCTGAGGATTTTCAAACGCGACCCAGGTGGCACGGTCGGTAAACGTATAGGCATCCATACCCGCCGCGGTGTTCAGTGTCGGCCCCATGCCGCTGCCCAGCTCACGATACCACTCGCCCTCAGCCGTCACTCCCGCATCTTCCCACAAACGCAGCTCAGCGCGGTTAGTGCCGCTGTCATCGCCGCGCGAAGCAAACGGGGACTCGCTTTCCGCTATGCGCTGCATGGCCTCAATGACGTTTTCACTGTCACTGATGCCCGCCGGGTCATCACTCGGCCCAACGATAACGAAGTCGTTGTACATCACGTTCAGGCGTTCAGTGGCATAGCCCTCCGCCACAAACTTCTCTTCACCCGCAGTGTCATGCACTAAAAGACTATCGGCATCGCCACGGCGACCGATTTCAAACGCCTGGCCGGTGCCGACAGCCACCACACGAACCTCGATGCCCGTTTCTTCGGTGAAGGTGGGGATGATCGCGTCGAACAAACCTGAATTTTCAGTGGAGGTGGTGGAAGCCAGGGTGATGTAATCATCGGCCGCCATCAGCGTGCCGCTAAAGGTCATACCCAGGGCGCCTGCCGTTATCAATGCGGTGGATTTCTTCATTTTATTGCTCCTTGCTCATTTTTGATTAGTCACAGAGTTCATGCTTTTCAGGGTTACCAAACCAGCTCACCCCGAATAAATGCCCCTGCCTCGGGTGAAGAGGGGGCAGTAAAAAAATCATTGGCTGGGGTATGTTCGAGTAATTCGCCGTTATGTAAAAAAAGCACATCGTTGGCTAAGCGACGCGCTTGATGTAAATCATGGGTAGTCATCACGATACGGGTACCGCTGTGATGGAACTCAAGCACCGCATCTTCCACTGCTTTGATGGCAGCGGGGTCTAGCGCGGAGGTAGGCTCGTCTAGAAACAGCACTTGGGGATTGAGCAGCCATGCTCGCGCCAGCGCCAAGCGCTGCTGCTCGCCGCCGGAAAGTACCCGCGCCGGGCGTCTGGCTAAATGGGCTAAGCCAAACTTCTCAAGTGCACTCATTGCCTGCGCTTTACGAGATAGTCCTTTTAGCTCGGGGCGCGGCGTTTTGTTGATGGCTAGCACAAAGGTGAGATTGTCCAGCGCTGAGCGACGCAACAGCACCGGGCGCTGAAACACCATGGCTTGTGGAGGTGGCTCGCCTTGCCAACGAACCGTGCCGTTAGTAGGCGTTAACAGGCCGTGGGCTAAGCGCATGAGTAGGCTTTTTCCCGCGCCGTTAGGGCCCATAATTAGCGTTCGCTGGCAGCCTGCCAAACGCAGGGTGGTTGGCTTGAGCAGCGTGTGACCACGATGAATAAAACTCACACTATCGAGTTCCAGTGCCGCGACGGGAGGAGTGTGGTGTGCATTCATCCCAACCGCCTTTTCGCCGTTTCGCCGATGACATGGGCAATTGCGTTAATCATGGTGACTAGAGTGAGCAGAATAATCCCCAAACCCAACGCCATGGGCAGGTTGCCCTTGCTGGTTTCCAGCACGATGCTGGTAGTCATTACACGCGTAACGCCATCGATATTGCCACCCACGATCATTACCGCGCCTACTTCCGCACTGGCGCGGCCAAAGCCAGCTAAGATCACCGTCAATAGCGCAAAGCGGGCATCCCACAACAGGGTAGGGATCATGCGGCTGCGTGTTAGACCCAAGGAGTTCAACTGTTCGGCATACTCGCCATGCAGTGCCTCGACTTGTTGGCGAGTAAGAGCGGCGATAATCGGCAGTACCAGAATCACTTGAGCGATGACCATCGCCGTGGGGGTAAACAGCAATCCCCATTCACCCAGCGGCCCTGCGCGTGAAAGCAGCAAATAAACGCACAACCCCGCAACCACTGGCGGTAAGCCCATCAGGGCATTAAGGGCGACAATCACCACGTTACGCCCGGGAAAGCGCCATAACGCGAGGGCGGCACCTAAGGGCAGTGCCATTAGGCTGGCGATAAACACCGCCATCAGCGATACCTGCAGCGACAGCATCACGATTGAGATTAAGGCGCTGTCCATGCTCATAATCAAAGCGAGGGCAGTGCTGAAGGCGTTGTCACTAGTCAGCATTGAGTATTGGCGTCGTTGTTAGGTTCGTTTCGGCATAATGTACCCAAAAATGACCGATTGCACTCTAGACTGAAATTGATGCAGTCTTATGCAAGGAAAATCATTGATGGCGTAACCGCAGCGAAGGAGCTTATCGCTATGACTGAACGGCATGCTTACTTAACCACTGCGGAAGTCGCCGACTACCTGCGCCTGAAGGAGCGCAAGGTGTATGACTTGGTCAGTCAGGGGCAGATCCCCTGCAGCCGGGTCACCGGCAAATTGCTGTTTCCACGTCAGCAGATCGATTTATGGGTACTGAGCCATTTGGAAGGGGATCAGGCGCAGCGGTTAACCGTGCCGCTTGTGGTGGCGGGCAGCCAGGATCCGCTATTAGAGTGGGCCGTGCGAGAAAGTGGTTCAGATTTGGCCATGCTGTGCCAAGGCAGCGGTGACGGCGTGCGTCGCCTGCTGGATGGCAAGGCCATGCTGGCAGGTATCCATTTACTGGACCCATCAACACAGCGCTATAACGAACCTAGTGCGCTCGGCTTAAGCGGAATGCGTGATCTGCTAATCGTCCGCTGGGCCACACGACGTCAAGGGCTGCTGGTGCCCACTGATAATCCGCTGAAGATCAAGGCGCTCAACGATTTAAAACGCCCACACTTGCGCGTGGCGCATCGTCAGCCTGAGGCGGGCGCGGCCCGCTTGCTTGGCTTTTTATTGCAGCAAGCGGGGATCGATAGCTCAGCGCTTAATTGGGCGCCGCATGCTTCTTTAAGTGAAGATGATTTGGCATTGAGTATTTGCCAGGGCGAGGCCGATGTGGGCCTGGGGGTAGAAGCCGCCGCCCATCGCCAGCAATTAGGTTTTGTTCCTCTCTGCGAGGAACCATTTGATTTAATTATGCAACGGCGCAGCTATTTCGAACCCGCCGTACAGCGGCTGATGGCGTTTGCTCAACAAGCCCGTTTCGCAGAGCGTTCAATCCAGTTGGGTGGTTACGCTATTGCTGAAACAGGCAAGATTATGCATAGCGCTTAGCGAAAATCCGCGTAAACCCTCGCCCATTCGGCGGGGATACAAGCGGGAGCCGCGCAGCGGCTCTATTCGGGGGGCTTTTGCCCTTGCACATAGGTCTTGAGCATTTCGATAGTTGCCCCACCTGCACTACAAGCAAAATACGACCGCGACCACAGAGCAGCGCTTTTGCTCAACCTCGGGATATGCGTATTCAAGAAGCGCACCCGTCGGGAGGATGTGGATTTCAAGTTGTTGACCATCACGCTGATCGACAGCTTCGGCGGATATTCAACAAGCAGGTGAACATGGTCTTCTTCACCATCGAACTCCAGGATGCGGCAGTCTAGTTTCTTGCAAGCAGAGTCAAACGCCTCTCGGAGCTGCCCGATCATATAGCCGTCGAACACTTTGCGCCGATACTTCGTCGTAAAAACAAGGTGAACCACTAGACGAGTGACACTATGTCGTCCTCGCCGATAGTCGTCATGCGCACTCACTTGTCATTCTTCACTGTAGCCCTTAATCTGTAGGCATCATAGCAGTGAGCACTGACATGCTGAAGGCCACCAAGATACGCATCTACCCCACGGCCGAGCAGAGGGAATTTTTGAATCGCCAGTTCGGCGCGGTGCGTTTCTGCTACAACACCGGCCTGCGTATCATGTCTCACCGCTACAAGCGCCACGGCCAGTCGCTAAGCGCGAAGCACGACCTCAAGAAGTTGCTGCCGGTTGCCAAGAAGTCCGGCAAGTATGGGTGGCTAAAAGAAGCGGATTCCATCGCTCTCCAGCAGGCATGCTTCAACCTCGATCATGCCTTCCAGTGCTTCTTCGACGCCAAGCAGAAAGCGGGTTACCCGCGCTTCAAGAGCAAGCGGGGAAAGCAATCCAGCTACCACTGCGTCGGCGTCAAGGCCGGCGACGACTGGATCAAGGTGCCCAAAGTCGGGCTGATCAGGGCCAAGGTTCATCGTAAGCTCGAGGGCAAGCTGAAAAGCATTACCCTGACGCGAACGGTCACTGGCAAGCACTACGCTTCGCTCCTCTTTGATGCCGAGCAAACCGTCCCTGAACCGACCCAATGCATTGAAGGCAGCCAAATCCTCGGCCTCGACATGGGGTTGTCGCACCTGTCGATTGACTCCACGGGACGTAAGGTCACGAATCCCTGCTTTCTCAAGGAAGCGCAGAAAAACCTTCGCCGCAAGCAGAAGGCGTTATCGCGCACGAAGAAAGGCAGCGCTCGCCGAGCCAAGGCACGACTGCTTGTCGCCAAGGCGCATGAGCGGGTCGCCAATGCCCGCAACGACTTCCAGCACAAGCTCTCTCGACAGATCGTTGACGACAACCAAGCGGTGATCGTTGAGACACTCCACGTCCACAACATGATGAAGAATCGCAAGCTCGCCAAGCACATCGGCGATGCGTCCTGGCATGCCCTGGTCACCAAGCTCGTCTATAAGGCCGAGCAGGCAGGCAAGCGCCTGGTCAAGCTCGACCCCTGGTACCCCAGCAGCAAGACCTGCCACGCATGCCGGCACAAAATGGACGCCATGCCGTTGAGCATGCGGTCGTGGGAGTGCCCCTCCTGCCATACCCTCCACGACCGGGACATCAATGCGGCGCTTAATATCAAACACCAAGGCATCATCCAGTTAAAGGCGGAAGGGCTGTCCGTCTCTGCCCATGGAGGCTCGCGTAAATCCGTCATGTCGCCGGTTGCTGCCTGAGAAGTGGGAAGCCTCGTCCGCTAGGAGGGGGAGCAGTCACCAGGGTAGCTTGACGCTGTTACTATATGCGCCACAATAGTGAAGCGTTACTGACGCAAATCATCACGAAAAGGAGAGCATGATGAAACAAGCACTGAATGGTAAACGAGTAGCTATTTTAGCCGCCGCTGGTTTTGAAGAGTCTGAGTTGAGCGTGCCGCGTGCCGCCTTGCAGAAAGAGGGTGTAGAGGTTCACATTGTAACGCCTGATGGTAAGGGCATTCGCGCTTGGGCGGAAACTGAGTGGGGCGATACCTACGAGGCTGATAAAGCTCTTGCCGATGTCAATGAGTCTGACTATCACGCGCTGGTTCTGCCCGGTGGCTTATTCAATCCCGACGAACTGCGCACTAACGATGAAGCGTTGAGCTTCGTAAAAGCGTTTTTCCAGGCAGGCAAGCCTGTCGCCGCTATATGCCATGCCCCATGGATTTTAATTAACGCAGGCGTGGTTGAAGGGCGTCGTATGACCTCTGTTCCTAGCGTTGCACAAGACCTTCTTAATGCTGGCGCTGAATGGGTGGATGAACCCGTCGTTGTCGACAGTGGCCTTGTGTCCAGCCGCACGCCAAAAGACTTGGATGCCTTTAATACCAAGTTACTCGAAGAATTGCAGGAAGGTCGTCACTCCGGTCAGCACGCTTGATGGGGCTATTGCGTCAGTGGGCAAGCTTTGCCAAAAGGCTTGTCCACGTTATTTCCAAACCCATCAAAGGAGACAGTAGCCGTGGGGGGATGGTGGTTCATCCTTACCGCGGCTATGGTTCCCAGAATGAAATATTTGTCATGGGCAGGGTTTTTCGTCAAGCCGCGCTGGGTCGGGCGATTCCCCGCCATGGTATGTTGCGTGATACGGCTGATGTCGCGCGGCGTATTTTTCGCCGTGGGCTTGCCGATGCGCAGGTAGAGGTTCGAATTGGTGATAATCAGCTTTGTGTCAGCACAGATCGCGATGGCTATTTCGATGTCCATTTGCCGATCAGTCATACCCTGCCGATTGATGTCTCCTGGCACCGCGCTGATATTTTGGTACATCGTGCGGACCAAACGACGGTGCGAACTCATGTAGAAGTCTACGTGCCACCGCCAGAAGCGGATTTGCTGGTGATTAGCGATATCGATGACACCGTTATGTTTACCGGTGTGGCAGAAAAGCTCAAAATGCTTTATCGCCTATTTGTAAAAAAACCCCACCGTCGCACTGCCTTTCCCGGCGTCGCATCGCTGTATCAGGCGTTGTATCGAGGCGTTAGTGAGCGCGCCGAACGGCCCATTTTATATGTCTCACGCGGGCCTTGGGCGATTTACGAAATGCTCGAAACGTTTTTTCAGATCAATCGTATCCCAGTAGGCCCCATCCTTTTCTTACGCGAATGGGGTATCTCATGGCGCCGTCCCTGGCCACGGCGTGCAGAAGAGCATAAACGCGAATTGATCGACCGCATGCTGACCCTCTACAACGATTTGCCGTGTATATTAATTGGTGACAGCGGCCAGCATGATCCAGAAGTGTACATTGAAATCGTTAAAGCCTACCCGAACCGTATTAAAGCCATTTATATACGGCGAGTGGATAAAGACCCCAAAAGAGAGGCGGCGATTCAGCGGTTGCGCGATGAGTTGGTCGGCACTCAATGTGATTTGGTACTAGCTGCCGATAGCGTGCTGATTGCTGAACATGCGCACGCCCAGGGCGATATTTCTATTCATGGTTTGCAGGCAGTCAAGCGCGATGTGGAAGAACACCGCAATAATCCCGCCTAAAAACCATCCAGCCTAACAATATGTCCGCTTAACAGTGTTGCCAAGCCAGCCCCCATGGTAAAAGCTACGCATCGGAGAAGTTTGTTTGACGACGGCTGTTTTTAGATGGTTGTTTGTACAAAGCTTTTTTGTGGACAGGAACTGCCATGGTTATTCTACTGATCATTTTTGCACTGGCTGTTTTTGTGCTCCCAAATATCTGGGCCAAGTGGGTGCTTAAGCGCTACACGAAGGGCCGTGACGATTATCCCGGTACAGGGGCCGAACTTGCCGATCATTTGCTACGCCGCCTGGGTGTTGAGGGCGCTAGCGTAGAGCGCACGGAGTTCGGTGACCATTACGATCCTGAGACACGCTGCGTGCGGCTTTCCCCGGATAACTACGATGGCCGTTCGCTTACCGCCGTCACCGTGGCTGCCCATGAAGTGGGGCATGCCATTCAGCATTATCAGGGGTATGCGCCATTAATAGCGCGCAGCCGGTTAGTTAGCGTAGCTCAAAAAGCCGAAAAACTCGGTGCTCTACTGATGATGGCCGCACCGTTTCTATTTTTATTAACACGCCTGCCGGGAGGCTTGGCAATCGTGATTGCCATGGCCGTCATTAGCTTTGGCACCGCAGCGGTGGTGCATCTAGTGACGCTGCCGGTGGAGTTCGATGCCAGCTTCAATCGGGCGCTACCGCTGTTGAAAGAGTACGTGCCGCCTGCCGACATGGCAGGTGCCCGGCATGTGCTCACCGCCTGCGCATTTACTTACGTGGCCGCTTCGCTGGCAAGCGTAATGAATCTGAGCCGCTGGCTGGTGATTTTGCGGCGGTAAGTAACGCTATCTCTTCAGCCCGTAGATTGTGTTAAATCCTGCCCCAGGGCTGCTATCGATGCCGCTAGCCAGTGATCGCAGCCAGCTGCGCATCGGCACGCTGAGCGAGGCCATCGCGGGAAAGTCTGGCCCTGTCACGGGCGTCGTCGCTGCCGAGTTGACTGGCATTGGCATCCACGTTGAGCAGCACGCTGTGCAGCGAGGCATGAATCAACCTAGCCCCAGCATGCGCGTCGCTAACAAACTGCTGCTCGATGTGTTCTCCCGCCTGCCGCGTCAGTGCCAGCGCCGCAGCACACAGCTGCGCCGTTTTCAGCGGCACTTCAACGGCAGTTTCGGCCGCCGCATGAAGGGCGCTTTGACGCCCTTCGTCCTCCTCATCCCGGCCGACGGCTGCCATGAACGCCTCAAAGGCAGCCACGTCTTCTTGGGCCAGCGGCGCTAGGCGCTGTTTAAGTGAGGCACCTTCATCAATCAACGCCTGACGCGGCGCCGCGGCGTCATGGCGCTGGCTCAGATGCAGCCCCTTGAGCACGAGCGCCAGGCCCAAGTCGGCACTCACCACGGCCACGGCGCCGCAGCCAGGCATCGGCTCGCGGGCCACGGTGTCGCGAAAATCGCTCAGTCTGTGCTCCCAGAGCGGTGCGGTGTTATCCGGCATGCGTCCTATCCTTTTTACATAGGGTAGTGGTTATACCCCAGCACGTTTCATGCTTTACACAATGCGCTCAAGTGCGGTTTTCAATGCTTGGCGCGTCTCGGGGCGCACGCAGCGCGACTGTTCCTGGCCATCCCTTAGAAAGATCAGCGTCGGCCAGAGCTTGACCCGGTATGACCGTCCCAGTCGTTTTCCCTTGCCATCCTCGACTCGCACATGGCGTACCCCAGGTGTCTGATCAATCACTTCCCTGATCAGTGGCTGCGCCGCACGACAGTAGCCGCACCAGGGCGTGCCAAATTCAACCACTACCGGCCCCTGACTGGCATCCAGTTCGCTTCGCTTTGGTACGATGCTATCGGGTAGGGTCATGTGTTCTCTCCTGAGAGAATGACAGGCCCCGCATCCCTGAAGGCCTGGTTAGTTTAGCGAATGATCAAGATAAACGCGATAAACCCGGTTTATTCGCCAATATCACCGCGCGACGCGGTGCGGGGTAGCCTTCAATGGTGCGGCTGCGGTCTTTCGGGTCAAGAAAATCGGCCAGCGATTGGTAGGTCATCCATTCTGTCGAGCGCTGCTCATCCAGCGTAGTGACCGCTTCATCCACCACGCGTACATTGGTAAAACCGCAGCGTTCCAGCCAGTGGCAGAGCGCTTTTGAAGAAGGCAGAAAGTAGACATTCGGCATGGCCGCATAACGTTCGCCGGGCACGAAGACGGTCTGCTCGTCGCCTTCCACTACCAGCGTTTCCAGCACCAGCTCGCCGCCCGGAACTAACGCGGCTTTTAACTGCTGCAGATGTTCCAACGGGGCAGGGCGATGGTAGAGCACGCCCATGGAAAATACCGTATCGAAAAAGCTCAGGTTCTCCGGCACGTCTTCTATACCCACGGGTAAGAACTGCGTTCTACCGTCATCGGCATCGCCGACGAAGTGGCGTACCGCCTGAAACTGCCAGTAGAAGCGCGGCGAAGGGTCGATCACCAGCACAAACGCAGCCCCAGCCCCTGCCATCCGCCAGGCGTGGTAACCGCTGCCACCGCCCACGTCGAGTACCTTACGGTATTTTAGCGGCGCCAAGTGGGGAGCCACTCTCTGCCACTTCCAGTCTGAGCGCCACTCGGTATCGATGTAAATCCCGCCCAGTTGAAAAGGGCCTTTACGCCAGGGGGCAAGCTTTCTTAGCAGGTTAAAACACTGGCGCTGCTGGCTATTGCTAAGAGCAAGATCAACGCTGACGGAGTCGCTGTTTAAGTCCACGCGCCGCTCGGCGGGCAGCACCGGAAGCTTAGCCACGGCTTTTTCCCAGGCGGATAAATCGCCGTGGCGGTTACGGTCAAGCCCGTGAGCTAACTGCTCGGGAAGCTTCGCTAGCCAGGGTGTTAGCGAGGCATCAAGCGTCGCTTGATCTAAAAACGCTTGATAAATTGCGCGATGATCGTCGGGTAACGGCGCCACCTTTAACCCTCCTTAAACGCAATTAGCGAGGCAAAGTTAAGGTACTGGAACCAGGTCATCGAGCGTGGAAAGCCAGCCTGCTTCAAGCGGCCATGGAGGGCGTCGAGGGTATCCGGTACCAGTACGTTTTCAAGGGCGGTGCGCTTTTGGCTAATTTCCAGGTCGCTATAGCCATTGGCACGCTTGAAATCATGGTAGCGCTCGACCCGCCAGGCATTATCGCGCTCGTCGGCATCCACGGTTTTCTCCGAGAGAATCAGCACGCCGCCGGGTTCCAGTGCTGTATAAAGCCGCGCCAGTAGCGCATCGCGGTCGGCGGCGGGTAGAAACTGTAGGGTAAAATTGAGAATGATCATGCCCGAAGGTGCATACTCTAGGGTACGAATGTCGGCTTCTTCGACCTGCATAGCGTACGCTGGGCACTCATCGGCAAAAGTTTGCCGAGCCTGGGCGACCATGGCGGGCGATAGGTCAACGCCCGTATAGCGAAAGGCGTCGGGTGCCAGCGCCCCTGCCAGCGCAAGGCCGGAAGCGCCCAGTGAGCAGCCCAAATCATAGACATGGGCGCCGTGGCGCAGGTGGCGCTGGGCAATTAAGCTCAGCATGCCAAGAATTTGCCCGTAGCCGGGTACCGAACGGCGGATCATGTCAGGAAAGCAGGCGACTACCTTTTCGTCGAAAGAGAACCGCGCAACTCGGTCAAGGGGTGTCGAAAAGATAGCGTCACGGTAAGATGCATCACTCATGGGCAAGCCGGGATCATGGAAAAGGCGTGCTAGTTTACGCGCCCTTAATTGACGAGAACAGGCCTGTCTAGCACAGACTCACATAGAACAGCCCTGTTTAAGGTTATTAACCTGTTTAATGAACCCCGCTGCAAGGATTGACGCCACTGGAGAAGCTAAATGGCCTCAGCATCAAGCGCTACACCCGATACGTTACCGGCATGGCAAACGCTAAAGCATCACGCTGAAACGCTGCAGCACGTTCACTTGAAAACGCTGTTTGGCACCGAGCCCTCCCGCTGGGAAAGCTTTACTCGCCAGGTGGCGGGTTTGACGCTGGATCTTTCCAAGCAGCGCTGGGATGACGATACGCTCGAGCATCTGTTTACGCTGGCTAGCGAAGCGGGCGTCCCCTCTGCCATTGAGGCGCTGCTGAGCGGTAAGCGAGTGAATGTCAGCGAAAACCGCCCGGCGTTACACACGGCGTTGCGTTTGCCTGCCGATGCGACACTGGAGGTTGAGGGTGAAGATATCGTTGCCGCTGTGCACGAAAGCCTTGCCCAAATGGAACGCTTGGTTAGCCGGCTGCACGCAGGGCAGTGGCGTGGTGCCACCGGCAAGCCGATTCGACATGTGGTTAATCTAGGCGTAGGCGGTTCAGATCTGGGCCCACTAATGGTGACCCATGCGTTGACAGATTTCCGGCCCAAAGATATTCATCCGGTTGAGGTGCATTTTGCTTCCACCATGGATGGCTCCCAGCTAGCGGACTATCTGAGCCGGTTGAATCCTGAAACCACTATCTTTGTGTTGTCATCCAAGTCGTTCACCACCATTGATACGCTCTCCAACGCTAACACTGCTCGCGAATGGCTATTGGGCCGCTTAACCCAGCATGGCGCGACGCCGATTAGCGCTGAGCTGGTGGTGCGTCAGCACTTTATCGGTGTGTCGGCGAGCCCTGAGAAAATGACCGAGTGGGGCATCGCTGACGATCACCAGTTAACCTTCTGGGAGTGGGTAGGCGGACGCTACTCGCTGTGGGGCACCATTGGCTTACCGATTGCGCTAGTCGTGGGGATGGATAATTTTCGCGAATTTCTAGCCGGTGCCCACGCCATGGATCGCCACTTTTCTGAAGCGCCCATGGAAGATAACTTACCCATACTGCTTGGCTTGGCGGGCATCTGGAACGTCAATTTTCTGGATATCCGTGCGCACTCCATTCTGCCCTACGACGGTCGGTTGGAGTATTTCGCTGCCTATCTTGAACAGCTTGAGATGGAGTCCAACGGCAAATCGGTTACCCGTCAAGGCCAGCCGATTAACTACTCTACCTGTCCGGTGCTCTGGGGGCAGCTTGGCCCCAATGCTCAGCATGCTTTTTATCAGCTACTGCATCAGGGCACGCAAGCGGTAGTGTGTGATTTTATTGCGCCACTCAAGCGTTACGACGAGGTGGAAGACCCGGATACCCGCCGCCATCTGAAAACTCAGCACCGTCTGGCGCTGGCTAACTGCTTTGCTCAGTCCCGGGTGCTTATGCTGGGCGATGACGCCTTGGAAGATGATGGCCCGCGGCCAGAACACAAGCGCTACCGTGGCAACCAACCTTCGACGACGGTGCTGCTTGACCAGCTGACGCCCGCAACCCTGGGCTCACTTATCGCTCTTTACGAGCACAAGGTCTTTGTTCAGGCGGTGATTTGGGATATCAACCCGTTCGACCAGTGGGGCGTTGAGCTGGGCAAACAGATTGCCACGGATACCCAGAAAATTATCGACCATGAGGGAGATCTATCGCGGATGGATGCTTCCAGTAAGGGATTGATTGAGGCATTTTGGGCGGCAGAGCAGGAGTGAGCCGTGCAATTTTGTCGCTAGTATATTGTGGACACATACAGAAAGGGCGCCGTGGATAAGTCGTAGAGGGGGTCATTTGCCATGGCCGGCAAATGTAGCGCCCAGGGATGGGTTTACAGCGCCCCCTCGTAGACTTATCGACGGGGAAGCCCTTTCTGCTTCGCCATTGATAAGCATGGCTAGATATACAGCTTTTTGCTTTTCCGCTATCCTGTGCGTCTTTGCAAGCCGCCAATTACGCGTTTCAGCATTCAATATGGCTGCCAGTACGATTTTTCAGGGAACCGACGTTACATGACCCAGTTTGA
Source organism: Vreelandella indica (assembly GCF_037070225.1). Taxonomy (NCBI): domain Bacteria; kingdom Pseudomonadati; phylum Pseudomonadota; class Gammaproteobacteria; order Oceanospirillales; family Halomonadaceae; genus Vreelandella; species Vreelandella indica. The sequence goes on along the minus strand of NZ_JBANSO010000001.1, from coordinate 289,008 downwards.
TGCCTCTCAGTACGGCGCGAGCTCCATCGAAGTCCTGTCGGGCCTCGAGCCGGTACGTAAGCGTCCCGGTATGTATACCGACACCACTCGCCCCAACCACCTTGCCCAGGAAGTCATTGATAACAGCGTCGATGAAGCGCTGGCGGGCCATGCTACCGAGATTAACGTCGTGCTACATAGCGATGGCGGTATTGAGGTGCAGGATAATGGCCGGGGTATGCCGATTGATCTGCACCCAGAGCACGGTGTTTCAGGCGTTGAGCTGATCTTTACCAAGCTGCACTCGGGCGGCAAATTCTCCTCCACCAGCTACCGCTTCTCGGGTGGCCTACACGGGGTGGGGGTGTCGGTGGTTAATGCGCTATCGCGCCGGCTAGATGTCGAAGTCACCCGTGATGGCGCACGCCATGCCATGGCGTTTGAGTTCGGCGAGAAAGTCGAAGAGCTACATGAGATTGGTAAAGCTCCCAAGCGGGCAAGCGGAACTCTGGTGCGTTTCTGGCCGGATGAAAGCTACTTCGATAGCCCCAAGTTAGCGCTAACCCGGCTGAAGCACCTGCTGCGTGCCAAAGCGGTGCTGTGTCCCGGCTTAAAAGTCACGCTGGTAGAACCTGACGGCACCTCCACCGAGTGGGAGTTTGCCGATGGCCTGCGCGACTATCTCGTCGAAGCCACTGATGGCTATGAAGTGCTGCCCCGGGAGCCTTTTGTGGGCCACTTCAACGACGACGAGCACGGTGTCGATTGGGCGATTCAGTGGCTACCGGAAGGCGGTGAAGCGCTGCTGGAGAGCTACGTTAACCTGATACCCACCCCCCAGGGCGGCACCCATGTAAACGGCTTTCGTTCCGGGCTGCTGGACGCGCTGCGTGAGTTCTGCGAATACCGCAGCCTGTTGCCCCGCGGCATCAAACTCACCGCCGATGATCTTTGGGAGCGCACCTCCTTTGTGCTCTCGGTCAAAATGCTCGACCCACAGTTTGCCGGACAAACCAAAGAGCGGCTCTCATCGCGTACGATTGCCGGTTTTGTTTCTGGCGTTGTTAAAGACGCTTTCTCGCTCTGGCTGAATCACCACGTGGATCAAGCCGAAGCGATTGCCGAGCTGGTCATCAGCGCGGCGCAAAACCGTCAGAAAAAAGCCAAAAAAGTGGCCCGTAAAAAAGTCACTTCCGGCCCGGCCCTGCCCGGTAAGCTGGCGGACTGCTCCGGCCAGGATCCTGCCCAGAGCGAACTGTTTTTGGTCGAAGGGGACTCGGCAGGCGGCAGTGCCAAGCAGGCGCGTAACCGCGAGACCCAGGCGATACTGCCGCTACGCGGTAAAATCTTAAATACCTGGGAAGTGGAAACCCACGATATCTACGGCTCCCAGGAAGTGCACGATATTGCCGTCGCCATTGGTGCCGACCCCGGCAGCGCTGATCTGGAAAAACTGCGCTACCACAAAATCTGTATTCTCGCCGATGCCGACTCCGACGGCCTGCACATTGCCACGCTGCTCTGCGCGCTGTTTGTGCGCCACTTCCCGAGCTTGGTAGATGCAGGCCATGTGTACGTGGCAATGCCGCCACTGTACCGCATTGATCTAGGCAAAGAGGTGCACTACGCCCTGGACGAGAGCGAAAAAGCCGCGATTCTCAAGCAACTGGCCAACAAGCGCGGTACGCCTAATGTGCAGCGCTTTAAAGGCCTCGGTGAGATGAGCCCGCTACAACTGCGTGAAACCACCATGTCGACGGAAACTCGACGCCTCGTCCAGCTCACTTTAACGGAGGGCGACGGCACCATGGAAATGATGGATATGCTGCTGGCTAAAAAACGCGCCAGTGACCGCAAAAAGTGGCTGGAAGATTACGGCAACCTCGCAGACATTGAGGTATAACCCCCGATGACCATGGATATTCAAGTAGCGGAGGGCGACGTCGAACGTCTCTCCCTGCGCGACTACACCGAAAAAGCGTACCTCGACTACTCGATGTACGTCATTCTAGACCGTGCGCTGCCCAATATCGGCGACGGTATGAAGCCCGTTCAGCGCCGCATCATTTACGCCATGCGGGAGCTGGCGTTGCATGCCAACGCCAAGTACAAAAAATCGGCGCGTACCGTTGGTGACGTGCTGGGTAAGTTTCATCCTCATGGCGACAGCGCCTGCTATGAAGCCATGGTGCTGATGGCGCAGCCGTTTAGCTACCGCTATCCGTTGGTGGATGGTCAAGGCAACTGGGGTAGTCCCGACGATCCCAAATCCTTCGCCGCCATGCGCTACACCGAGGCCAAGCTTTCCAAGTTCGCCGAAGTGCTGCTGGGTGAACTGGGCCAAGGCACCGTCGATTGGGCCCCCAACTTCGACGGCACCATGCAGGAACCGCTGGTACTGCCAGCCAAGTTACCCCATGTGCTGCTCAACGGCGGTACCGGGATTGCCGTCGGCATGGCCACCGATATTCCGCCGCACAACGTGTCGGAAGTGGTCGAAGCCACCTGCCATCTGCTGCGCAACCCCAAGGCGACCACTGCCGATTTAATGGAATTCGTGCCTGCGCCGGATTTCCCTACCGATGCGGAAATTATTACCCCGCCTGCGGACCTGCGTAAGCTCTACGAATCAGGCCGCGGCTCGGTCAAACTGCGCGCCCGCTACATCCGCGAAGAAGCCAATATCGTTATTACCTCGGTGCCCTATCAGGTTAGTGGCGCCAAGGTGCTAGAGCAGATCGCCGCGCAAATGCAGGCCAAAAAGCTGCCCATGGTGGCCGACCTGCGCGATGAGTCGACTCATGAAGAGCCGACCCGGCTGGTCATTGAGCCGCGCTCCAACCGCATTGACGTTGAATCGCTGATGGCGCACCTGTTCGCCACCACCGACTTGGAAAAAAACGTGCGGGTGAACATGAACGTGATCGGCCTGGATGGGCGCCCACGGGTCATGCCGCTGCCGGAAATGCTGGGCGAATGGCTACAGTTCCGCCGTAGCACGGTGCGTCGCCGTTTAGAGCACCGCCTAGGCAAAGTCGAAGATCGCTTACATATCCTGGAAGGCCTGCTGATTGCCTACCTCGATCTTGACGAAGTGATCCGCATTATTCGTGAAGAGGATGATCCGAAAGCCTCGCTGATGGCGACCTTTAGCCTCTCCGAGCGCCAAGCGGAAGCCATTTTAGAGCTGCGCCTGCGTCATCTTGCCAAACTTGAAGAGATGAAAATTCGCGGTGAGCAGGATGAGCTGGAAAAAGAGCGCAAATATTTAGAAGGTCTGCTGGGCAGCGAAGCCAAGCTCACAACGCTGATCGAAAAAGAGATTCGCGCAGCGGGTAAAGAGCATGGTGATGAGCGCCGCTCACCGTTGGTTGAACGGGCAGAGTCCAAGGCCCTGTCTGAAGTAGAGCTGCTAGGCGCTGACCCGATTACCGTGGTGCTCTCGGATAAAGGCTGGATTCGTGCGGCCAAGGGGCATGATATCGACCCCGAAGGGCTCTCCTATAAAGCCGGGGATAGTTTCCAACTGGCGGCAAAAGGTAAAACCAACCAGCCGCTGGTGCTACTGGACGATACCGGGCGTGCCTATACGCTGTCTGCGCATAACTTACCCAGTGCGCGGGGCCAGGGTGAGCCGGTTACCGGGCGTGCTAACGTTGCCGCTGGAGCGAAAATGGCGGGGCTGATGTTTGCGCCACCGGAACGGCGCTTCGTACTTGCCACTGATGGCGGCTATGGCTTTGTGGCGCGGCTTGATACGCTCACCGGTAAAAACAAAGCCGGTAAAGCGGTACTTAGCCTGCCCAAGGGCTGCAATGTCATGGCGCCAGTGGAAGTGCCTGAGGGCGACGAGGAACTGTGGGTGGCTTCTGTTTCAAATGAGGGCCGACTGCTGCTGTTCCCCTTGGATCAGTTACCCGAGATGTCTAAAGGTAAGGGCAATAAAATGCTCGATATCCCAGGCCCACGAGCCGCCCGCCGGGAGGAGTTTGTTACCGGCATTGTGGTGCTTGCCGCCAGTGATGCGCTGTTGATCCATGCAGGCAAGCGCAAGCTGACACTAAAAGCCGACGACTTGGCATACTATCGCGGTGAGCGTGGTCGGCGAGGTAGCAAGCTGCCCCGCGGCTTCCAGAAAGTAGATCGACTAGAGGCAGGGGAGTAAGTAATGGCACGCGGTGATTTGATCCTAACCGTACTAGCGTCGGATTTAACCGCCGACATTCAAGCGCAGGTAGATGCTCTCATTACCCAGTTTAATCTGAACGTGGAGAGTACCCAGCGGCTTGCCGATGTCTCATTTCAGTCAGGTGAAGGCATCGACTGTATTGAATACTGCTTGTCTGGTGACGCAGATAGCAAAGCAGTGCGCGACGCCGCGCTTTTGCTGAGTGAAACGCTGGGTATTGATATCGTTGCCCAACCTGATACTCGCGATCACGTGCAGCCCCGTTTGGTCTGTTTCGATATGGACTCCACGTTGATTAAAGCTGAGGTGATTGATGAGCTGGCTCGCCGCCATGGCGTGGGTGAAGAAGTCGCCGAAGTCACCGAGCGTGCCATGCGTGGGGAGCTTGATTTCAAGGCGAGCTTTCGCGAGCGGATGAGCAAACTGGTCGGTTTGGATGAGTCGGTGCTGGCGGAAATCGCTGAGGAGCTGCCGCTGATGGAGGGCGTTGAACGCCTGATGGTCAATCTAAAGCGGTTAGGCTATCGCACCGCCATACTCTCCGGCGGCTTTACCTACTTTGCTCTCCACTTACAAAAGAAGCTTGGCTTTGACGAGATCCATGCCAATGAGCTGATCATCGAAAATGGCAAAGTGACCGGCGAAGTAAGCGAACCAATCGTGGATGCTGATCGCAAAGCTGAACTGCTCGAAGTCATCGCACTACGGCAGGGTTTTACCCTCGATCAGACGATAGCCGTGGGTGACGGTGCCAACGATCTTAAGATGCTTGCCAAAGCGGGGATGGGCATTGCGTTTCGGGCCAAGCCGTTGGTGCGTGCCCAAGCGTGTCAGGCGATCTCGACATCGGGTCTTGACGGTGTGCTCTACCTGCTCGGCTATCAGCAGCAGGATTTAACACCGTAGAGCAGTATAAAAGTAGGAAGTATAAGAGTGGGCAGTAAAAAAGCGGGTGGTGCTTTCCAGCACCACCCGCTTTTTATTTTATGCCGATTCAGCCATGGCCCTTATCGGGGTGCGGTACCGGTTTGTCGCCGACTTCTTCAGCCCTTAACTCGACCGGATGCCCCTGAGTCTTGACCGCATGCTTCAATCGCAGGTGTAAGCCAGATTTGGCCAGCAGGTGGGCGCTGACGGGGGCGGTAATAAACAGGAAAAGCGTAATCAGCAGTTCTTGGATATCCGGTTTGCCGTCCACGCTCCAGAAATACAGCATCGAAGCGATGAGCATGCAGCCGATGCCCAAGGTGGTGGCCTTGGTGGGGCCATGCAGGCGCATATAGAAATCGCGCAGGTGCGCCATCCCCAGCGAACCGATAAAGACAAAGATCCCGCCAGCGATCAGCAGCAGTGAAATAAGTGCTTCAACGATTACTGACATAGATCCCCCTGGCTGATATTCATCGTTCGATAGCTCCTGTTAATCATTCAATGATGTCTCCGCGCAGAATATATTTGCACACCGCTACGGTGCTGATAAAACCTAACATCGCGATCAACAGCGCTGACTCGAAATACGTTTTGCTGTTCAGCCACAGTCCCAGCAGTACGATAAGCGCAATGGAGTTAACGTACATGGTGTCTAACGCGAGTACGCGATCAGGCAAGCTGGGCCCAATGGTCAGGCGGTAAAGGTTCATCAACAGCGCCATCACGACCAGCGCTAAGGTGATATAGAGTGCAGTGCTTAACATTCGTAGATCTCCTTAAGTGGGCGTTCATAGCGCTCGCGAATCTGGTTAATCAGCGCTTCCTCATCGTCCACGTTCAAGGCGTGAATTAGCAGTGATTTACCATCCATGCGCAGATTGGCCGACACGGTGCCCGGTGTCAGGCTGATCGTGCTGGCGAGCAGCGTGATGGTGAACCGCTCCTCTAGCATTAGCGGGTATTCAATAAAATGGGGTTTAAGCTTGCGCCATGGGTTGGCAATTAGATAAGCCACTTCAAAGTTCGCGGTGATGATGTCGCCCAGCACACGGAAGATAAAACGCAGCAAGGCAAAGGGTTTGGCGATAAGAGGCCGTGCATCCCAAAACCGATGGGTCAGTAGGGGAATCAAAATAGCTAATGAGCCGCCTAACACGAACTGACCAAACGCGTAGCTGCGTACTAACAACAGCCACACAACGAGTAGCAGTATCGATAATACAGGCGTGGGTAGCCAGGAGCGCGGGGCGATCATTGGGCATCTCCAGCAGCATTGGGTAGTAGCGTGCGAATCAGCACCTGAGGGTTGGCTAATTGGTCAGCGGTCGCTTGAGTGTAGCTGCTCACCGGCCCAGCCAGTGCAACTAACAGCGGCGCTGCGCTAAGCAGCCAGATAACGCCAAACCACTGGCGACGTGGCAATGGTGAACCACTCACGTTGCCACGATGGCTACGCCAAAACAGCGTAGAGCCAGCACGGGAAAGCGCAACCAGCGAGGCTAGGCTGGTCAACAGCAGTAACGGCCAAAGCCAAAGACGCTGCGTGCCTTCGGCAGCATTAAGCATTAATGCCTTGCCGATAGCGCCTGAAAACGGCGGAACGCCAGCGACGGCGATGGCGCCTACAAAAAATAGCATGGCGAGCCCCGCGCCCTGAACCATCGGACGGCCCTTTACCAGGCGCGTCCCCGCTTTACCACGTTGCAGGCCGATCATTTCCGCCAACAGGAACAAACCACCGGTAACCAGCGTGGTGTGGATCAGGTAATAGAGCAGGGCCGAGACAGCCTGAGGTGAGCGCATGCCGATACCCGCCAGCAGCGTGCCAACGGATACCAACACCAAATAAGCCACCAGCAAGCGCAAATCTCGTGCGGCCATTACGCCGACACCAGCGGCCGCCAAAGTGGCAAGCGAGAGCCACCAAATCCAAGGTTGCTCCAGTGCTTCCAGCCCGCCAGCGGTGTCGCCAAACAGCAGTGAATAGACACGCAGAATAGCGTAGATACCTACCTTGGTCATGATGGCAAACAGCGCTGCTACCGGCGCAGGCGCGGATGCGTAGGCTTTGGGTAGCCAGAAATAGAGAGGCAGGATGGCGGCTTTTAACCCAAACACCACCAGTAGCATTAATGCGCCGGCGGTGACTAAGCCTTCACGCTCTGCGGGCAGTTCAGCCACGCGGATTGCCATATCGGCCATATTAAGTGTGCCCGTGGCACCATACAGAATCCCCACCGCGATGAGGAACAGCGACGAGCCTGCCAGGTTGAGAACCACGTAGTGGACGCTGGCTTGAATGCGCGCTTTTCCTCCGCCGTGCAAAAGCAGCGCGTAAGAGGCCAGTAGCAGTACTTCAAAAAAGACGAACAGGTTAAACAAATCACCGGTTAAAAAGGCGCCGTTGATGCCCAACAGCTGCCACTGAAAAAGGCCATGAAAGTTACTGCCTTTTTCATCATCCCCCGCGCAGGCAAACACAACGGCGCCAACCGCTAAAACAGCGGTGACCAGCAGCATCAGTGCTGACAGGCGATCCAGTACTAGCACAATGCCGAACGGTGCTTGCCAATCGCCCAGGGCATAATAAGTCACCTGATCACTGGCGGCTTGGCGCAAAAGGCCTATTGCAACCAGCAGTAATAACACGGTGGCGGCAACGCTGACGGCACGCTTATAGCGCACTAAGCCTTGCCGTTGATAGAGCAGTAATATACCCGCCACTAGCGGTAAAACGACAGGAAAAACAATCAGGTGCTGCATCATTCTCGGTCTTCCTTTTTACCGTCGACGTGGTCGTTACCCACTTCACTGCGCGCCCGCATGGCTAGAATCACCACGAATGCGGTCATCGCAAACCCGATAACAATGGCCGTGAGCACTAGCGCCTGGGGGAGTGGGTCGGCATAGCTCGTTCCTTCAGACACGATGGCGGGCCCATCAGTGGTGAGCCCCCCCATCGAAAACAGAAACAAATTCACTGCGTATGAGAGCAGCGTTAGGCCGACCACCACCGGAAAAGTGCGGCCTCGCAAGGTCAAGTAGAGACCGCAGGCGGTCAAGACGCCGGTGGTCATTGCATAGAGCAGTTCCATTAGCGAGGCTCCTTAGCAGAAGAGGTTGCAGCAGCGGCATCGGTGTCTTTTTCTGAGGCTTCGGTCACCGGTCGGTGCGCCGTAGTGACTTTGCCAAGGTTGGCCAAAATCATCAGCGTGGCGCCTACCACTGCTAAGTACACGCCCAGATCAAAGAGCAGTGCGGTGGCCAATTCAAAGGTACCGATCAGCGGTAGGCTGAAGTAGCCAAAGGCAGAGGTGAGGAACGGATGACCAAACAGCCAGCTACCCAGCCCCGTGAGCGTAGCAACGGCGACCCCGATAACGGCTACCGGTTGGAAAGGGAAATCCAGACGCTCTTGCGCCCACTCCACGCCACGCGCCATATACAACAGAATGAGGGCGACTGCGGTAATCAGGCCGGCAATAAACCCACCGCCCGGCTGATTGTGGCCACGCAGGAAGATAAATGCAGAGACCAGGAGCGCCAGCGGCAGCAGTGTCATTGAAATCGACGTTAGCACCGCCGGATAGCGGTCGGGTGACCATACCCGTCCCTCACCGTCACTGTGTGGCATAAACAGGCGTAAGCGGTTGAGCAGCTTAAAGATCGCTAGACCCGCGATAGCCAATACGGTGATCTCCCCTAAAGTATCGAAACCACGGAAGTCGACTAGAATGACGTTGACGACGTTGTAGCCCCCACCACCGGGCTTACTGTTTTCCACAAAGAAACTGGAAATCGACAGTGTATCGCGCGTCATAACGGCGTAGTTAAGGCTGGCAATCACTAAGCCAAGCGAGCCAGCCAGCAGCATGTCGCGAACGTTGCGTAGTGGGCTGGATTCACGCGGCGTTTTTTGTGGTAAGAAAAATAGCGCTAGCATCAGCAGAATCATGGTCACAACTTCCACAGAAAGCTGTGTCAGCGCTAGATCGGGTGCCGAGAAACGGGCAAAGGTCAGTGCAACGAATAGCCCCACTACCGACAGCATCAATAGCGAAATCAACCGGTAGCGATGGGTGGCGGCGGTCGCCACGCCACCAAACATCAGCATCACAGCACCTAGAATAAGAATGCCGTCCAGCGGCTGATTTCCTGCTGCGCCGGTCAAGTCGGTGATTTGAACAAGGCCAAGACCCCCCATTATCAGCGCTGCTAGCCATAGCCAGCCCACATAGCGTTGAAGCGAATTGCCTTCCAGAGCCGCAATCAGTTGCTCAGCGCGATAGCCGATCGAGATAAGAATGCGCTCAAAAACGCGTCGGGCGTCAATGCCTGCAAATTGTTGCGTAAATCGGCGCACATCACCATGGCGCCAATACAGCGCAATCCCGACGACAAAGGCCAGCAAGCTCATGATGAGCGGTAGATTAACGCCGTGCCAGATAGCCAGATGAAAATCGAGCGGACTTCCAATCACCGCTTCGCTGGCAAGGTCTAACAACCCTGTGGCCATAAATGCCGGGAAAAGGCCGACCACCACACAAAGCACCACTAATATTTCAACCGGCAGGCGCATCAAATGGGGCGGTTCATGGGGCGTTTTGGGCGGTTCTTCACGGGCAGGTTTGAAAAAGACGGCGTGTACTAAACGCAGCGAATAAGCGACCGAGAGAATGCCGCCAAGGGCCGCTAGCGCGGGTAATAGCCAGCTCACCCCACCCAAAACGGGCGTTGCTAGCGACTCGGTAAAGAACATCTCTTTGGATAAAAAGCCATTGAATAGCGGCACGCCCGCCATGGCGGCAGCCGCCAGCGTGGTCAAGAGCGCCGTGACAGGCATGGCTTTTTTCAGGCTACCCAGCTGCTTTAGCTCCCGGGTGCCGGTTTCATGATCGATAATGCCTGCACTCATAAACAGAGCGGCTTTGAAAGTAGCGTGATTGAGGATATGGAACAGTGCAGCCAGGATCGCCATGGGGCTGCCAATGCCTAACAGTACCGTGATCAAACCTAAATGACTGACCGTGGAGAACGCTAAAATGCCCTTCAGGTCGGTCTTCATCAAAGCAAACCAAGCGCCGTACAGCATGGTGACGATGCCGACGAGTGAAACGACCACGCTCCACAGTTCACTGCCAGCGATGGCAGGGTGCAGCCGCGCCATCAGGAAAATGCCCGCTTTAACCATCGTCGCCGAGTGGAGATATGCCGATACTGGCGTGGGCGCCGCCATCGCATGGGGTAACCAAAAATGGAAAGGAAACTGTGCGGATTTGGTAAAGGCCCCCAGCAGAACCAAACCGAGCATGAGCGGGTAGCGCGGATCGGCAAGAATGACGTCTCCGCTGGCTAACACATCGCCCATATTGAAGCTGCCCGCCATATCGCCTAGCAGCAGTAAACCAGCCAGTAGAGCAAGGCCGCCCGCGCCGGTTACCGTTAGCGCCATACGGGCACCTTTGCGCGCATCACTGCGGTAGGACCAGTAACCGATCAGTAAAAACGAGGAAAGGCTGGTTAACTCCCAGAATAGCCATAGCAGAATCAGGTTGTCCGACATTGAAATACCGACCATTGACGCCATAAAAAGCATCAGGAAGGCGTAGAATCGGCCAAAGGGTTCATCTTTTGCTAAGTAGTAGTGGGCATACAGAATAATCAGTAGGCCAATGCCCAGTATCAGCAAATTAAACAGTAGCGATAGCCCATCGAGGCGGAACGCTAAGTCCAGCGCCAACTCAGGCATCCAAGTAGCCGAAAAACGTAGTTGCTCACCGTCTAGCAGAGCTGGCACGTTGAGTAGCGTCATTACTAAAGCGGTCGCTGGCAGCACTGCCGTCGCAAGTGAACAGAAGCTGCGACCACGCTGTGCGGTAAGTACCGGTACCAGCACGCCTAGCAGAGGCAATAAGGCTATCCAAAGCAGTGTCATGGGCGTCCATCCAGCGCTAAAATAAAAGTCAAAAGAGTACCAGCAGGGCGCTTTAAAGGCGTTCTGATGGCTTAGGATACTTCAAGTGAAACAAGAGCATATCACTTGTGTAGCATGTGTGTAGTTTTAGTATAAAGTTTGCTGGTTAACCTATGAGAGATCTGTCGTTCCATGAGTGAGTCCTTTACTACCTGGCAAGTCCGTTTTGAAAAGCTGCGATCTAATAAAATTTTCGAGGCGGTCGTCATTTCCATCATCGTTATTTCCGCCCTGGTGATAGGGGCCAAGACTTATGAGGAAACGACTAAAATTGAACAGTGGCTGCTCTATCTTGATATCGCAGTAACGATTTTTTTCCTGGTGGAAATTTTAATCAGGATGGCGGCTGAACGCACGCTTCTTAGTTTTTTTAAAAAAGGTTGGAATGTTTTTGACTTCCTTATCGTGACGGCCAGCTTAATTCCCATGGATGATTCTGAAATGGTGCTGCTGGCTAGACTGCTGCGTATTTTCAGGGTGCTGCGTTTAGTGTCGATGATTCCCGAGTTGCAGATGCTGCTTGGGGCGTTGGTGAAGTCGGTTCCTCGTATGGGCTATGTCGTGCTGCTGATGTTCATCATTTTTTATATCTACGCCGCCCTAGGTAGCTTTCTCTTTCATAATGTCGATGACTTTTTATGGGGCAATATTTCTGTTTCGATGCTCACGCTGTTCCGTATTGCCACGTTTGAGGATTGGACCGATGTCATGTACGCCACGCAAGAGGTGTATGCGTGGAGCTGGATCTATTATTTAACGTTTATATTTCTGACCGCGTTTATTTTTCTCAATATGATGATTGGTATCGTGCTGGATGTGATGCAAAAAGAGAGCGCCTTACTCGATTTGAGTAACGACGAGGGCGATGCCGCTCAGGTGCAGGGGCTGCGCGCCGACGTGCGTGATTTGCGTGCCCAGCTTGACCGCATGGAGGCAGCACTCGCGCAGCCACACTCGTCCCGTGCGCCATCCCATCAAGCTATGGGCAGTAACCACATCGAAAAGCCCACAAACGATTAATGCTAGGAGAGCCGCCATGATGTTGTCTGACCCCGCCAAAAAGTACCGCCCCTTTGTGGCCGTTGATCTACCTGACCGCCAGTGGCCGAGCCAGCGCATTGAAGCGCCTGTCTGGTGTAGCGTGGATCTGCGTGACGGTAATCAATCGCTGATTGATCCGATGGATCAGGAGCGTAAGCAGCGCTTGTTCGACATGCTGTTGAATGTTGGCTTTAAGCAGATTGAAGTCGGCTTTCCCTCGGCCTCACAAACCGATTTTGATTTTGTACGTTCGTTGATTGAGCAGGATAAAATCCCTGAGGATGTAACCATTCAAGTGCTCACCCAGGCGCGCCCGCACTTGATTGAGCGCACCTTTGAGGCACTTCAAGGCGCTAAAAACGCTATCGTCCACGTTTATAACGCCACTGACCCGATGTTTCGCCGGGTGGTGTTTAACGTCGACAAGGCCGAGTGTGTGCAAATCGCCGTAGAGGCTACCCAACAGATTCGCGCGCAGATGGAAGCAGCACCGCAAACCAATTGGACGTTTCAGTACTCCCCAGAGCTCTTCACCACCACCGAGATGGATTTCGCCGTTGAGATCGTTGAAGCGGTCATGGAAGCCTATGGCACCAGTGGTGATAAGCCGATGATCGTGAACCTGCCTGCCACGGTAGAAGTCGCTACACCCAATAACTATGCCGACCAAATTGAGTGGTTCTGTCGCAACGTCAAAAATCGTGATCATCTGATTGTTAGCGTTCACCCGCATAACGACCGCGGCACCGGCGTGGCGGCAGCAGAATTGACGCTAATGGCGGGAGCTGACCGCGTCGAGGGCACCCTGTTTGGTAACGGCGAACGTACTGGCAACGTCGATATCGTCACGCTTGCCATGAACATGTATACCCAGGGTGTTCATCCGCAGCTCGATTTTTCCAATATCACCCCGATCATGCGTGAAGTGGAGTACTGCAACCAACTGCCCGTGCATCCGCGCCACCCTTATGTGGGCGATCTGGTGTTCACGGCTTTTTCTGGTTCGCATCAGGACGCTATTAAGAAAGGCATGGCCGATCGCCGTGCGAATCCTGACGCCGTGTGGGATGTGCCTTATCTGCCCATCGATCCGCTCGACGTGGGCCGTAGTTACGAAGCCGTTATCCGGGTGAACAGCCAATCGGGTAAAGGCGGTATTTCTTACCTGCTTGAGCAGGAGCATGGCATTGAGTTGCCGCGTCGCCTCTCTATTGAGTTCAGCCAGGTGGTGCAGGAAGTGGCTGAACGCACCGGGCGCGAGATCACTTCTCAGATGATCTACCAAGCGTTCGCCGATGAGTATCTGGAGCAGCGAGCCCCCTTTGGGTTGGTGAGTCATCGGCTCTCATCCGAACCTGACAGCCCCAAAGTGACGCTGGAGGCCATCGTTGAGACTGAGGGTAGTCGCCAGACGCTCAGCGGTGAAGGCAATGGCCCGCTAGCCGCCTTTGTTAAAGCGCTGGCTGCCGCCGGGCACGATGTGGAAATCATTGACTACCACGAGCACTCCCGCGGCCAAGGCGCCGATGCCGAGGCAATCGCTTACGTAGAAGTACGTATCGATGGTAAAGCAGTGTTCGGCGTGGGCACTGACGAAAGCATCACCAGTGCTTCCATGAAAGGGGTGCTTAGTGCGATCAATCGCCATCACTCCACCCAACCCGCGGCGGCCAACGTGACGGCTGAGACACTGGGGTAACGCCCGGGTTATCCCTTTAGTGAGGCAAAAGCGATGCGGCCCTGGCAGCTCATAGTGATGACGGCGATGGTAGTCGCAGGGCTTGCCACCGCGGTGGCTTCCCACGAACCCTTTGACGCCAAATTGGTGCGCTTAGAAGCACAGCGAGCGCTGCCTACGTTAAAGGACTCGCTTCAACAGGAAGCGCCAGCGATCAATGCGCTTTTTCTCAACTATGCCGACGATCAAGCGTTATGGATGAGTGCTTCGCTGGCAATGTTGCGTCATGGCGACGTGGCACGTGATGTATTGGTCGAGTACGGTTTACTGCCCCAGTTTCAGCAAGTGCTGGTGCGCTTCGGTGCAGATGCGGTGCTACCCATTAGCTACTTTCGTGATCACGATATCGCCACTCTGCGAGCGCAGCACTGGGTGGGGGAGCGCTATCAGCAGCTTAGCCGCTGGTGGAATGAGGAGGATGGCGCGGATTCAGCGTTCACCCCTTATCGCCGTGGCCAGATGGGTATTGCCTTGCTGGATGACAATGGTCATGCGCTGCTTAATCAGTTCGTGGTTAGCGAACAGGGCGAAGTGGCGTGGCTGCAGGGTGAGCGATTAGTGGCGGGCGTGGGCGATTTTTTTACCAGCGGCTTGCGTGATTTGGAAAGCCAGTGGCGGCGAGGCGATGACATTGGCGCCAGTGATGTAGGTTGGGCCGGAGTGGATCTGCTGGTGATGGCCAGTACCGTCAAGGTACTCCGGGCGGGCAGGGCTGCTCGTGCTGCGCGGGTGGGTAGTGTTGAAGCGCAGGGTGCTCGCGCTGGTTGGCGCCAAGGTATTGTGGCCACCAGCGGTCGCTTCGCAACCTTGCCCCGGATGGCCAAAGTAGCCGCCGTGGCAGGCACCGCTTATATCGTGGTTCGTCACCCCAGTTTAGTCAGTGCTCTGGGCGCCAATCTTTCCACATGGCTGGGTTGGCCAGCATGGGTGGGACAGTTTGTTATTTGGCTAGTGGTACTACTGCCGGTTCTGTTCATGGCAAGGTTCATCTATCGCTGGTTACTCACGCCCCTGCTGTGGCTGATGATGCCGTTAATGCGACGCTTGGCGAAGGCGGCGAGCAAAGCGATAGCCAGCCGCGCGACTAGGCCCGCTGCAAACCTCGAATGAGCGCTTCCCAAGCACCCATAATGCAAACGGGGCGGCCAATAAGGCCGCCCCGTTTGTTTACTATCGATCAAGCATGCCTTTACTCCGGCAATGCATAAACAGCGACTTGATCGCCTACCTGGTTTTTCAAAATGGTATTTCCGCCGGATACAAAGGCAACGTATTGCCGACCCTCATACTCATAAACGGCGGGGTTGGAGACGGACGGCGCCTCGCTCTGATCCGACCACAGCTCTTCACCGCTCTCAAGAGAGTAAGCACGTACTTTGGCATCCATGGAGGCACCGATAAAGATCACGTTACCCGCGGTGACCGCTGGGCCACCAATGGTAGGGGAGCCCCAGCTTTCCGGCATGTAGAAGCCATACTGCTGTGAAGCACCCAATGGGCGGCGCCATTTGATATCACCAGTGGTCATGTCGAGCGCCACGAGCTCCCCAAACGGCGGTTCCCAGCAAGGCATACCCAGTCGATTGAGAGCAACCTCCAAGCGCATGCCGTAGGGCGCCCCTTCCTGAGAGGCAAAGCCGCTCTCGTTGCCCGATGCCCTATTGGCTGACTCGTAAGCCTCGCGATCATAAAGCCTGATGTGCTGCACGATATGCGATGTATTGACTACCGCCGTCTGACTCTCTGGGTCGAAGGCTACGCCGCCCCACTGCACGCCACCTGCACTGATGGGGAAGCCCAGCGTTCCTTCCCCCTCGGTAGTGGGCGGGGTGTACATGCCTTCATAGCGAAGGTCTTCCCACAGGGCCGAACACTGCCCAAAGCTAACTGCGTCTGCCAGGGCCCACACCTTGGGCTTCTCTGACTGATCCATCAATGGAGCTGGCTTCGTCGGGAACGGCTGAGTGGGCGCGTAGATTTCCCCCTCTACGGCGCCATCACCGCCTGGCACTGGCCGCTCTTCAATCGGCCAAACGTCTTCACCGGTTTCGCGATTGACCACAAATAGGAAGCCCATCTTGGTCGCCTGGATCAGAGCCGGTATCTCTTCACCATCTACCGTAATGTCCATGAGCGTGGGCGCAGAGTTGATATCGTAATCCCAGATGTCGTGATGAACCCACTGACGGGACCAGACCACTTCGCCTGTTTCAATATCCAAGGCAGTGGTTGACGTACCGAGAGGGACTTCTTCCGTACGATTACCGCCCCAATAGTTGGGCGAGGGAGAAGACACTGGAAGGTAGACCAGGCCAAGCTCTTCGTCGGCAGACATGTGTGTCCACACATTGGCGGTGCCGCTCTGCTCGCGCATCTGATCGCTCAGTGCCTGGAAGGTCCATTCAAGTTCGCCGGTGCGAGCATTGATGGAAAAGACGGTGCCAGGGGGAGCCTCTTCATAGGCCCAATCCATGCCTGCCCAACCCAGAATCAGACGATCTCCCACCACGGTAGGCGGCTGCAGCAGCGACAATGGCCACTTATCGTTGGTGTCGTTCCACTGATTGGCATTGAGAACGCCGTTATCGGCAAACCCTTGGCACGGCTCGCCGCTGTCGGCATCGACCGCAAACAGTCGCGCATCCATGGTGCCCATGTAGATGATTTTCTGGCAGGACTCGCCAGCCACCGGATCATCGGCCTCCCAGTAAGCCACGCCACGATTCTTCAAAGCAGGCTGGGTGAGGGCTTCAAGAGAGGACTGGGTATCGAAGCTCCATTTCTCTTCGCCACTTGCTGGGTCTAGCGCGATAATCCGGTAGAACGGTGTGCCGATGTAGAGCGTGTCGTTGGCAAAGACGGGGGTCGCTGACCACACCGTCGCCGGTAAATCGCCCGAACCATCGGCGACATCGCCGGTATGGATTTCCCACACCTTCTCTAACTCGCCGACATTATCGGCGTTAATCTGATCCAGCGGGCTATACTTTTGCGCGTTGAGCTGGCCATGAAAGCTATCCCAGATGGGCTCGCCAGGCACCAGCGGAATAGGGGCAGTGTTGGTTGCCTCTGCCTCACTGTTTGCCGGACTACTTGCCGGTTCATCTGGCGAGTCTTGTGCCAATAACGGCATGGGAGACAAGCAAAGCACCAGCGCAGTGGCCGTGCGCCAACCCAATGTGGCAGGCGTAAAACGAGGGCGTTTAGTAACTGAAAAAGTGGGCATCGTCGGCTCCTCAGGCATGGGCAGGTTGGGCATGGTGCGAAGGACGAACCATATCAAGTATCAGGCCGATGAAACCGACCCCCATCGCCGCGCAGATCCACCACTGATGCAGCAGCATACCTGCGAAGAACGTACCCAAGAGCCCCAGTAGGATGAGAACGCGTAATAGGATGGCCGCTTTTTTATGTTTGACGGCTGCAAGAAGGAGCGCCAACACCCCCAGCGCGAGACAGGCCAAAATGGCTACCAGGGCGCCGAGTGTACCCGTCACGCCAGTGAGAGGTACAAAATAAGCATAGAGAGCGATGGCAAGCCCAGCGAGCGAGGCAATCAATAGCACTATTGCCCCCAGCCGGGTCGGACGTAATGTCGACATAGCGTTATTTCCTCCTTGAAAAGTTTCAGAATAGTAAGGCGAGCGCCTCACCACAAAGTAATTAGCACTATAACGTTAGCAGATAACGAAGTATTTTTGGTACGCAAACGGCAATCGAAAAAACAAAACCCACTTTGGGCGTCATTTAGCACCAGGACGCCCGGAGTGGGTTTTTTGAAATGTTGTCGCCCTCAAAAGCGGTATCAATGTTACGGCACGCTATGAGTGGTAATGCTTGTGGGTTTGGAAAAGTACAGTGTCTTAACGGATATTAGTTTGCCTGGCTGTTTAGCCACGCCTTCCAGCTTCCGTATTCGGTAATATCCTCGGCTTCGCCACTATCGTTGAGTGCACCGGCGGTACAAATAAAACCACACTTCCAACTACCATCGGCAAGCTCCACCTGGCCGAGGCCCAGCGGAGCAGGGATGCCTGCTAGGAAACTGCCCAGAGTCTCGATCGGCAGTCGCCATACTTCTACTTCAATAGCTTGGCCATTTGCGTCCGGTAGCATCGCGGGGCGTTTGGGCGGCCCGCCTGCCAGAGCAAACAGTTTATAGCGTGGTGCGCTTTGAGTAGCAGTGATCAGCACACCACCGCGATCAGTGAGCTGATGGTTGAGCGGCAAGCCTTCAAGGTGAGCGCCACACACCACTAGTTCTATGGTGCCGTCTTGTGCGGGTGTGGTGAGTGCGGAAAGTGGCGAATGCGGGATGCCTGTCGCGCCTAACGGCAGCATCAAGCGAGCTTCAAGCCCACGCGCTAGTGAGAGCAGCGATAAATCGGCAAATGCAGGCCCGAATAGCGTGACACCCACGGGAAGGGCTCGCTCACTAAAACCCACCGGTACGGCTAGCGCGCTGTAGTCCAACAGATTCATAAAGTTGGTCCAGGTGCCTAGGCGGGAATTGACGCCAATCGGGTCCGCGGCTACTTCGGCCTTGCTGGGGTGGGTGACCGTTGTAGGCGAGAGTACTACATCCACTTGGCTGATGAGCATATCGGCTTGGCGCTTATACTCTGCCAGTTTATAGCGCGCATCGAAGGCGTCTACCGCGAGCGGCGTGGCGCCCCCTTGGGTGATTTGAAAGGTCACTGGATGCACCGAATCCGGGTGGCTTTTCATCAAATCACGAATCACATGGTAGCGCTCGGCCACCCATGGGCCTTCATAAAGCAACCTTGCCGCGGCCAGCAGAGGCGTACAGTCCAGTTCGACTTTCTCGCCGCCCAGCGCCTCGAGTTCATTAATCGCTAGCTGCATCCCTTTAGTGTAGGCCGCATCGGTGTGCCATTGGGATTCCAAAGGCACGCCAAAGCTAAAGGCCGCGGGCGCCTTACCGTAGCGCTTTCCGTGTACGGCAAAATCATGCTGGCGTGACCAGGCGCACTGGTCGTCATACACGGCCGTGACTGCCAGCAGTTTAGCGGCATCGTCTGCGGTGAGGCTGAACAGGCTGATGGTATCCAGCGTGGCGCAAGCCGGTACCACTCCCCGCGTACTGAGCAGCCCAAGGCTTGGTTTCACGCCGTAAAGGTTATGGAAACAGGCCGGTACGCGCCCAGAGCCTGCGGTATCGGTGCCTAGCGCGAAGCTGACCATGCCCGTCGCCGTGACCACCGCCGATCCACTGCTAGAACCGCCCGGTATTAGCGTCGGATCAAAGGCGTTGGCCGGTGTGCCATACAATTCCAGTGCCCGCTCGCCAACTAGCCCTGTCGCAAACTGATCTAGATTGGTTTTCCCCATAGGAATCGCGCCTGCATCGATCAGTTGCTGCACTACAAAAGCATTTTCTGTGGGGGTATAAGCGTAGGCTGGGCTGCCAGCGGTAGTGGGTATTCCCGCGAGGTCGATATTGTCCTTTATCGCAAATGGAATACCGTAAAGTGGCAGCGTTTTTGGTGACTCTCCCTCCAAGCGCTGTAGATACGGGGTCAGCTGTTCACGGTTCAGGCGCGTTATCCAGGCAGAGTCTTTGCCGTGGCTATCGGCCTGCGCGAGTAGCTCGTCGATTAATGCAGTGGGCGTCAGATTACCCTGTTGGTAGGCGGCGTGAAGACTTGCAATATCCAGTGACATTGAGAGTGCCATGGTTGGCTCCTTTAAAATTGTATCATCGCAGCGTTGTCTGGAGAGTGGTTGGCTCCGTTTAGGAAGCGCCCCCGCCGCCAGGGCTGTGTAGAAAGCTCGATTCGCCAGCCTTCTTGATTGCGTTGGCAGTAGTCGAAACAGAGACTGACTTGCCAGCGAAGGTCGTCGATGGTGGCATGGCTTGGCAGGGTGAACGGGCGTTGGAGCGTGGCTGACGATTGGCGAGGGGTAATCGCAATGGCGTGATCCCCCAGCGCTAGCCAGCGCAGGCGACCAAGCTCATCGATGCGAGTCGTCTCTTTTGCATGTGGGGCAGTGAACCGCTGCCAGTGCTCGACGTAATGCCCAGCCGGGTGCTGCTCTTCAACCGTGTGGTCATTCAGCCAGCGCAGCAGACCAACATCTTTTTCCAGGCTGGGGCAGAGGTCCTGAAAGCGGTGCCAGGTGCATACACCGCCTTCAATCTGGGTCAAGCCCGCAAAGGCGGTAAGGCTTGCCAGCCACTCAAGCTGCGGTCGGCTGCACGCCTCAAGGGTTTGGATGCCGCTGAAGTCGGGTGCGTCAGCGGGGATGCGCAGGTCGGCATGCCACTGCTGGCCCTGCAGCCATACCACTTGGGTGGTGGTATCGGTTACGCGGTAGGGCGGTGTATTGGGCTCTGCATAGAGCGTACGTTGCCAACCCCCTTGGTACTGCTCTGGCACGCCAGGAAGCGGTATCGTCATCGATTTGCCTCCTCGTTGCCCGATCCTTTTTTCTTGCCGTGCTGACCCAGGCTGCCTACTTCACGGGCACCGTCAGGCAGCTCGATTTCTCCCCGCGCTAGTCGATCACGCAGGTAGCGAAAGGTTTGGATGGTTTGGGCGTAGAGGTGGTCGCCTGCTTTCAGCGCTGAGTAATGGGCTTGTCCGTGACGAGCGACCAGCTCGGGGAGTGGTTCGACCACGGTGTGGTAGTCACAGGCAAAGAACAGCGGAAACGAGTAGCGCTCCTCTTTCACTTTGCGTACTCGGTGAGAGGTGGCGACAAACTCGCCGTTGCTCCAGATCTCTAGCATATCGCCAATGTTGACGATCAAAGCGCCCTCCTTGAACGGCACATCGATCCACTCACCTTTGCCATTCATGACTTCAAGCCCAGGCGCGGTAGGCAGCAGCAGGGTAAAGCACTCGTAGTCAGTGTGGGCGCCGATGCCTTGAGCATCCTCGGCATCTGGGTTGAACGGATAGTGAATCAGGCGTAGTTGGCTGGGCGGCTTGTTGATGTGTTGAAGCAGTTGCTGGGGAGACAGACCCAGCGCCATGGCAAAGCCACTCAGTAGTGCGCGCCCAACGTGGTAGGCGGCGTCGTAGTAAGCGGCTACTGGCGCTTTGAAACCAGCCAGGTCAGGCCAAGGGTTAGGGCCGAGCAGCGGTGTTCCGGCCAGCACGTCCGGGTCATCGCTAGGTAGCTCGAAAGCGAGGTCGAAAGCCTCTTTCATGTCGGGCTTGGCTGGGTCTGGAGACTCTTCACCGGGCGGCACATAGCCGCGATGGTGGTGGTAGTGGCCGATGTAGCGCTCCATTTTGGTCGCTTCAGGCTGTGCAAAGAAACGCTTGGCCTGATTAATCAGCGCTTCGCGCAGGGAGCCATCAATGCCGTGGCCCACCATTTGGAAGAAACCGACTTCACGGGCAGCGCGGCCCAGCTCAGCGGCGACCTCGCGGCGTGCCTGGTCATCCCCGTGCAGCAGGGGATGAATGTCGATAACGGGGATCTCCTGAAAGTTTGCTAGGCGTTCGTCTGCCGCAGGCGTGTTCATGCGTCAGCCTCCTCTTCTTGGGTGAGTACTACCAGAGGCTGGCCGGGGCCAATGGCTGCCCCTTCGGCAAGCGGCAATCTGGCAACGCGCCCTGCGCAGTGAGCCGTGACCTCTACCTCCATTTTCATCGACTCCACCAGCGCCACGGGCTGACCTGCGGCGACCTGTTCGCCCTTTTTGACCAGCAGTTTCCATAGGCTGCCGGTCACCGGGCTTTCGATACCAAGTTCATCCTCTCCCAGCGTTTCGACCTCTGCGCTAGCCGGTGCCTGGTCTTCAAAGGTGAACTGGCCGTTGGCGCGCCAGGCGGCCATTTCAGCCTGGAAGGCTGCTTCTCGCTTGGTGCGAAACGCCTCAATCGCTTCGGCGTTCTTATCGATATCGGCTTGGTAGTCGGCCAGTTTGAAGCGTGCCGTTTCAATGGGCAGCTCGAAGCGCCCGTGGGGAAAGTCACGGCGAGTTTGCTGTAGTTCTTCGTGGCTGACTTCATAAAAGCTAAGTTGATCAAAAAAGCGCAGCAGCCAAGGGTTATTGAAGTGCTGGGTGGTGCGGTAACGGTTCCACATCTGCAGCGTGCGACCAACGAACTGGTAGCCGCCGGGGCCTTCCATGCCATAAACGCATAAATAGGCGCCGCCAATACCCACCGAGTTTTCCGCTGTCCAGGTACGGGCGGGGTTATATTTGGTGGTGACCAGGCGTTGGCGCGGGTCGAGGGGTGTCGCGACGGGCGCCCCCAGATACACATCCCCTAAGCCCATCACGAGATAACGAGCGTTGAAGACGATATCGCGCACTTGCTGTTCACTTTCGAGGGCGTTGATGCGGCGAATAAAATCCAGGTTGCTGGGGCACCAGGGGGCGTCGGGTCGTACGCTGCGCTGATACTTGTCGATGGCTTCCTGGCAGGCGGGGTCATCCCAGGAGAGCGGTAGATGCACGACACGCGACTCTACTTCCAACGACTCGACATCGATTAGCGCCTGCTCGGCTTTGTGAAGGTGCGAAAGCAACTCATCAAGGCTAAGTTCCAGCGGCTCATAGTGAACCTGCAGCGAGCGAATGCCGGGGGTTAGTTCCCGTAGGCCGGGCAGCGAATGTTCCTGTAACCACAGCATCCAGGCGTGTACGCGAAAGCGTAGCGCGATATCCAGCTCCATCGCACCGAACTCAATGAGCAGGAAATCATCCCCGGCGCGGCGGTATACGATTCGCTCCCCGGCCTGCTCGGCTGGGATGTTGCGCAGGATCGGGGTGTCTCGTTCTGGCTGAATATCTTCAACAGGGTTCGCTGTGAGGGTTTCCAGCTGGGCGAGCTGGCGCTCTTCGAGTGTGCGAGCGTTGGCGAGACTCACCGGTACAAAGCGGACCTTGTCACCAGCGGTAAGTTGACCCAGCTTCCAGCGTTCAGCGCGCACCACAGTTGCCGGGCAAACAAAGCCACCCAATGACGGGCCGTCCGGGCCAAGAATGACCGGCATATCGCCGGTAAAATCGATGGTGCCAAAGGCGTAGGCGTTATCGTGAATGTTGGAAGGGTGGAGTCCTGCTTCACCGCCATCCGCCCGTGCCCACTCTGGGCGTGGGCCAATCAGCCGTACACCGGTGCGGCTGGAGTTGTAGTGCACTTCCCACTCGTGGTCGAAGAAGCGTTCGATATCACTATCGGTGAAAAAGTCTGGCGCGCCGTGGGGGCCATAAAGCACGGCAATTTCCGTCACGCTTTCGGAATCGTTGCCAATGGCGGGGGCTAGCGCGCTATCCAGCGTGCGTGAGGGCGCAGGCATCAGCGTGGGCAGCTCCAGCATATCGCCGCTGCGCAGTGCCCGCCCGCCATGGCCGCCAAACTGGCCTAGCGTGAAGGTGCTGCGAGAGCCCAGATAGCGAGGGCATTCAATGCCGCCGCGCACTAGAAAATAAGCGCGTGCCCCAGCGGTGGCTTTGCCTAACGTAAGAGTGGCACCGACCGGAACATCAATGACTTCCCAGTGATTAATGGGGTTGCCATCCAGCGAGGCGGGCAACTTGGCGCCTGCTAGCACGACCTGTGTGGCCCGGTGAAAGCGCAGCGTGGGGCCCTGGAGGGTAATTTCTAGGCCAGCGGCATCCGTGGGATTGTCGAGCAGGCGATTGCCAAGGCGAAACGACCAGTCGTCAAACGGGCCGGAAGGCGGCACACCCACATCCCAGTGACCCTGGCGACCGGGAAAATCCTGAATTGTGGTGAGCGTGCCAGGGGCGATCACTTCCATGGCGGGAGGTGCCCACGCCAGGGTGGTAAGCCAGTGGGTGTCGATATCCGCCTGCTGAAAGCGTTCGGCACGCAGAACGTGGGCAAGCCAGCTACGGTTGGTGGCAATGCCATACACGCTAGCGCTGTCCAGCGTATCCGCCAGCTGTGCCGTCGCCTGCTTGCGGCTTTCGGCATGCACCATCACTTTGGCTAGCATGGGGTCAAATAGCGGTGACACTTCCAGGCCTGCCTCAATGGCGTGGTCGATGCGCAGGCCGCTGGCTTCA
Source organism: Vreelandella indica (assembly GCF_037070225.1). NCBI lineage: Bacteria > Pseudomonadati > Pseudomonadota > Gammaproteobacteria > Oceanospirillales > Halomonadaceae > Vreelandella > Vreelandella indica. The sequence goes on along the minus strand of NZ_JBANSO010000001.1, from coordinate 265,139 downwards.
GGAAAGATGACTTCCGTTAGGAGCCCGGCGCTGGGGCGAAAATCGTGAGCGGGGTCTTCGGCGTACAGGCGTGCCTGGATGGCGTGACCAGTGGGGGAGAGTGTCTGGGCAAGTGTTTCCAGGTGGGGGAGTTCACCCGCGCCGAGTTTCACCATCCATTCGACGATATCGACGCCGTAGACCAGCTCGGTGACGCCGTGCTCCACCTGTAGGCGAGTATTAACCTCCAGAAAATAGAAAGCTTCACGCTCGGCGTCGTAAATGAACTCAACGGTTCCCGCGCTGCGGTAGTTGACCGCTTTGCCTAGTTGCACCGCCGTGGCGTGCAGTGATTGGCGCACGGCTTCGGGGAGGTTCGGGGCCGGGCACTCTTCCAGTACTTTTTGATGGCGGCGCTGTGTAGAGCAGTCGCGCTCACCGAGGGCGATGACACTGCCCTGGCCGTCGCCAAACAGCTGTACTTCCAGATGACGGGCACGTGCGATATAGGCTTCTAGGAAGACACCGCCATCACCAAAGTTGCGCTCGCCAAGGCCTTTCACCGACTCAAAGGCGCGTGCCAGCTCCGTCTGAGAGTGGCAGACCTGCATGCCGATACCACCGCCACCAGCAGTGGATTTCAGCATGACCGGGTAGCCGATTCGTTCGGCGGCCTGTTGGGCCTCTTCGAGAGTCTCCAGCAGCTGTGATCCTGGCACCAGCGGTACGCCTGCCTTTTCGGCGAGTGCGCGGGCTTCGTGCTTGAGGCCAAACTGCTGTATCTGCTCGGCGGTGGGGCCTAGAAAGACGAGCCCGGCGGCATCGCAGGCGGTAATAAAGCGAGTGTTTTCCGAGAGGAAACCGTAGCCAGGATGGATGGCCTGGGCGCCGCTTTGTTGGGCGATAGCGATCAGCTTGCCGATGTTCAGGTAGGTATCGCTGGCCGCCCCCTCACCGAGTGAGTAGGCCTCATCGGCTTGATGCACATAAGGGGCGTCGCGGTCGGCATCGGCGTACACCACCACGCTCCCCACGCCTAAAGCTTTAAGCGTGCGTAGAATACGGGCGGCAATCGCGCCGCGATTGGCAATCAGGACTTTGCTAAACGTTTTATGGATGGACATGGCACTGCCTGCAAACAAAGGCGGGTCGTCCCGCAGGTTGTTTGGCCTTCTAGGGTCGTCCCTAGGGCGAATTACTTAACCCCAAATCAGTAGCTCGATGGGTGTGGGGTTGTAGCCGTTGCAGGGGTTGTTGAGCTGAGGGCAGTTGGAGATCAGCACGATGACATCCATTTCTGCGACCATTTCCACATACTTGCCCGGTGCGGAGATACCGTCTTCAAACGTCAGCCCGCCGTCAGCGGTCACCGGTACGTTCATGAAGAAGTTGATGTTGTGGGTGATGTCCCGCTTGCTCAGGCCATACTCTGGGTGGTTGGCGATGGCCTGCATCCAGTTATCCCGGCAGGAGTGCATGTGGCGCTTTTCCAGGTCGTAGCGCACGGTGTTGCTTTCGCTGGCGCAGGCACCGCCTAGGGTGTCGTGGCGGCCGCAGGTGTCGGCGGTGAGGGTAAGCATCGTGCGGCCTTCGCTGGAGATCAGCTTGGAGCCCGCCGTGAGATAGACCGCTCCCTGTTCGCGAACGGTATCCATGGCGCTGTAGCGCTCGGCGGTGTCGTCGGCGCTGAAGAACAGCGTGTCAGCCGCTTGGTTGCCTTCCAGGTCTAAAATCCGCAAGGTTTGGCCCTGCTTCACGGTGCCAATATAGTGATCGCCCGCATTAACGGTAGTGCGGCTAAGTGCGTTTTCGGGGCGTAAGGTACTCTCGATAATCATGGTTTTCCCCTTAAAGGCCGAGGTGATAGAGACGGTTATTGGCAAAGCCACGGGCGTTTTCTGGCCGTGAGCGGTAGCAAGGATCGTCCTCTGTCGGTGGCTCAGCAGTACCTAACGCGATATCGACGCCACGGCGCGGGTAGTCAGTGGCAGGGTCCAGCGGGTGAGGGCAGGTATGCAACAACACGAGGGTATCCATCTCGAAGCGCAGCGTGACGCTGTTGCCCGGCTGGCAGTGGTTGCTGACATAGTGCAGCTTGCCTTCGTCATCGCTCTCGACGCGGGAGAAAAGGTTGAGATTGGCAGCCATGTCTCGGCGGCCAAGCCCATACTTGGCGAGTTCGACCAGGAAGGCGTCGAAGCCGGTGCGCGTCCAGTCATTGTGGGCCTGCTGGTAGCTCACTGGCTGCCAGCCTTTGGACAGCAGGTGCTGGGGCAGCAGGTTGCCGCCAACGCTGTCGTGCCAGCCAAGGTCATCATGAGTGATCGAGGCAAAGATGCGACCCATATCCGAGTAAAGGCAGTGGCCTTGAGTCAGCTTGAACGTGTGCTGGCACTTCAAGGTGTCCGGCAGGTTCAAGCGCTCCAACAGGTTTTCTGGATTGTAGCAGAGTAGTCCTACGTTGCTGTTGGCCTCCTGGGCGGTCAGGGTCAGTGTTGTGCCGCGACGTAGTCGAAGTGACCAGTGGTGCCCGCCGGGTAAATGAGTGGTGTAGGATGGTTCGCTTTTCATAGCAGCGTCTCCTGGGTGTGGGTTTTCAGACCGCCCTGATGAAGTGCTTCCGTTAAGGCTGGCGTTGGACGGTCTCTCGAAATGGGCAGGTCGTAGGTAATGGTGGCGCCATAGGCTTCCGGGGCTTGAGGGTCGTGGCGGGTTTTGTCAAACACCCATAGCCGTGTGCCCAGCTCAAAGGCCTCTTTTAGGTCGTGGGTGATCATGAAGATGGTGAGCTGCTGCTCTTGCCAAAGTCGTGTGATCAATTCGTGCATGTCCTGGCGAATGCCGGGGTCCAGGGCACCAAATGGCTCATCCAGCAACAGCATGCGTGGCCGCATCATGAGCGCCTGGGCGATGGCTAGACGTTGCTGCATGCCGCCGGACAGCTCATGGGGATACTTATTAAGCGCATGACTTAGGCCAACTTCTTCAATACGTGCTTGGGCTTTCTCAATCGCGTGCCGTTTGGCAGTGCCAAAACTTTTTCCAAGCAGCTTGGCACTATGCAGCTCATCGGCAATCATCACGTTGCCCAGCACAGTCAGGTGTGGAAAGACGGAATACTTCTGAAATACCACCCCTCGATCCGGGCCGGGTTCGTTAGGAATGGGCTTACCATCTAGCAGAAGGTTGCCTTTTGAAATGGCTTCAGTGCCCAGCAACATCTTTAAAAACGTAGTTTTGCCGCAACCAGAGGCACCGACCAGCGTGACAAATTCTCCCTGCTCGACGCTGAAATTAAGGTTCTCAAGCACGACGTGATGGCCGTAATGCTTTTCTAGGCGTTTGGCGGACAGTAGGCTCATGATTTGTCTCCTTCGCCCGAGTGGTACCAGGGAAAGGCAAGGCGCGATGTCCAGGCGAGAATCTGGTCAAGAAGGAACGCCAGCAGCGTAATCCACGCCACGTAGGGCAGAATCACGTCCATCGACAGGTAGCGGCGAACCAGAAAAATGCGGTAGCCAAGCCCTTCCTGAGCGGCAATGGCTTCGGCAGCAATCAGAAACAGCCACGCGGTGCCAAGCGCCAAGCGGGTGGCGTTTAATAGCCGTGGCGTTAACTGTGGCAGCAACACTCTTAACAACACCTGCCAGGAACTGGCGCCTAAAGTTTGCGCTTTGATTAATTGCTCATCGGGAAGCCGCAGTGCGTGGCCCTGCAGGTCACGAATCAGAAAGGGGGTGACGCCAATAACAATCAGCGCAATCTTGGCCGCCTCACCAGTGCCAAAGGCAATAAATAGAATTGGTAGGATCGCCATGGGCGGAATAAGCGAGGCTACCGTCACCAGCGGCGAAAGCTTGGCGCGAATAATCGGGATGCCGCCACTTACAATACCCACCACTAGGCCAATCAGAGCACTGATACCTACCCCAATTACGATGCGCTCCAGACTTGCGAAGGTGTCTGTCCACAGCACAACCTCGCCCGTACGCACGTTCTCGGCGGTGGCCAAGTGGTAAAACGAGTTTGCCATGGTCGAGGGTATGGGCAGCAGGCGGTCATTAGGGTTTTCCGCCAGTCGTGCATTAGAGAGGCTTAAATAGAGCATCGCCAGTAGCAAGAAAGGCAGCAAACCCAGGAGCCAACGGCCGCCCCGAGAGGGCGCTAAATTAATCAATCGCTTCATAGCGGTTGTCCATAGAAGATGAGAGCTGAGGGAGTGGCAGATGCCACTCCCATGGCGCTAGTTACTGAGCGTCGAGATAAGCTTGCGTAAAGCTTGGGTCGAAGCGCAGCTGTACATTGCTCTCATCGCCAAACACACCGTTGGGGGTTTCAATGCCTACCACGCCAGCATTAGGTGCCATATCGCCCAGTAGGCCGTGCTCAAAGCTGAACTCTGCTACTCGTTCCATGGTGGCGAGCAGGTCTGGGCTTTCCATCAACTCAATTGCTTCTGTTGGGTCGGTATATAGGTAGGTGGCGTCCAACTGGTTCTTGTAGCCTTCCAGATCCGTGCCTGCAGCATCGGCCATAATGGTCAGTGCGTTTTCGTCACCGGCTTCGACCAAACCCATCACTTCATACCAGGCACCCACCAGGGCATGGCCAAGTGCGGGGTTATCCGCCAGGGTCTGGGTATTGACGACCATCATGTCGAGAATTTCACCTGGGATTTCCGCTGAGGTGTACACCACGTTGCCAGCAGGCATGTCGGCAATGGCGCTTAGCTGCGGGTTCCAGGCGGCTACAGCTTCAGTGGTGTCACTGGTGAACAGGCCGACTATATCCGCATCGGAGGTGTTGACCGTTTCGATATCACGCTCTGTCAAACCGACGCTCTCGAGTGCGCGGGCCAGAAAGTAGTGGGAGACGCTGAATTGAACGAGATTGACCTGACGGCCCGCTATATCGGCCAAATCATCGCTGCCTTTTAGCACGATGCCGTCGTTGCCATTGGAATAATCATTGATAATCAGTGCGGTGGAATCGACGCCGCTTGCCGCCGGAATTGTGAGGGCATCCATATTGGTCATGGCACAGCCATCCACGTTGCCGGAAGTGAACTGGTTGATCGACTCCACGTAATCGTTCACCTGCACGACATCGATACTAATCCCGTACTCGTCGGCCCACTTATCGACCACGCCTTCTACGTCGGCATAAGCCCAAGGCATCCAGCCGGCATAAATCGACCAGCAGACACTAAAGTCGCTGCGTTCTTGCGCTTGGGTAGGTGTGATCGTCAATGATGATGCTAGTAGCGCCGCAGTCAACGGAGCGAGGGGCAGGCTTTTTAGAGCAGAGCGGTTGGAACGGGTCATGAGAGCCTCCAGCGGCTAAGAAAAAAACTCAGGGGCATCGGCGCATCACTGTGCCTTATCCTCCCGGGCTTTTATCCCGCCGTGTAACCCTGCGATTGCAAGGTCGATTGCTCTCGGACCAGCCACGACCATCAGGGGCATATCGTTGATGGCGTCGGAACCCTAGCGATCTATTGGAAACTCAATTGTGTGGCAGCGAAGGCAGCCAATACCCCATGTGTAACGTTTATCTACACAGCAAAATATTGGCCGCCATATATAAAATATATTATTTTTAATAAGTTAGATTGATTTTAGAGGTGTGCCTAAAGAGTCAATGCTTAGATGATGCATCGTCGTGGTGCGTAGTTTGGGCGCTACGCACCATGATGAAACAGAGAATTTGGGGAGGGTCGAAAGTCACAAAGGCGTTTTGCTCATTTTGCCAGGCACTTCGCGGACTAGCCGGGGCATAAGAAAGCCTGGTAGGTGTTCCAGTAACTCTTTTACCAGTGCTTGCGCCACTGCATCGGGTACATCAAAGTGGGCGGCACCCTGAACCGGGTCAAGCACGTGCAGGTAGTAAGGCAGCACGCCTGCTTCAAATAGCCGTTCAGAGAGAGTTGCCAGCGTAGGCACGCTGTCGTTGACACCTTTTAGAAGAACGCTCTGGTTCAGCAGCGTCACGCCTGCTTGCTTGAGGCGGGTACAGGCATCTACCACGGCCTGATCAATTTCATTGGCGTGGTTGATATGCAGCACCACCACTTTTTGCAGGCGGCTTTTGTTTAACCAGCCGAGCAGTGCGTCATCAATCCGGTCAGGAATCACCACGGGCAAGCGGGTATGTATGCGCAGCCGCTTGAGGTGAGGGATGCTTTCAAGCTGTTCGACCAGCCAGGCAAGCTGCCGGTCGCTTGCTGCTAGAGGGTCGCCGCCGGAAAGTATCGCCTCGTGAATGGAGGGGTCGGCACGCAAGTACTCTAGCGTTCCCTGCCACTGCGCCCGGGAAGGCGAGTTCTCGCTATACGGGAAGTGGCGGCGAAAACAGTAGCGGCAGTTGATTGCACAGGCTGGGCTTGCAATTAGTAGCACGCGGTTAGCGTATTTATGAATCAGTCCTTTAGCGGGCTGATGATCGGCTTCTTCCAGCGGGTCAGCGACGTAGCCTGGAGTCGTTGAGGCTTCCTTGCCCAAGGGCAGCACCTGAAGAAGCAGGGGGTCGCTCAAATCCGCATGGGCTATTTTAGCCAGATAGGCTTCAGGCACACATACCTCAAACAGCTCATGACCTAGCTGAGCGCCTGCCAGCAGGTCGCTGTCTAGCCCGAGCCGTTCGCACAATACCTGCGGGTCGCGGATGGCCTGTGAGAGTTGCTGTTGCCAATTGGAACGGACCATCGTGTGGCACTGTTGTTGCGTTTCAGAGGCTGAAATAATGATGTTCTCCTGCAAAAAAGCCCTCCTTCGGGTTATCATGCGCGCACTTATTGAATGACGCTATCAACGACGAAGCAGGGCTTCGTGCATCACGTTACTGACATAAAACATTGAGAGGCATTATGGCGAACTATTCTACCAATGAATTCAAAGGCGGTTTGAAAGTAATGCTCGACGGCGATCCTTGTTCGATTGTCGAAAACGAGCTGGTCAAGCCTGGCAAGGGGCAGGCGTTTAACCGCGTTAAGCTGCGTAACTTGATGACGGGCCGTGTGGGTGAGAAGACTTTCAAATCTGGTGATTCGCTGGAAGGCGCTGATGTCATGGATTTGGAGATGGAGTACCTCTACACCGATGGTGATATGTGGCATTTCATGAAGACCGATGGCTCCTTTGAGCAGTACGCCGTGGAAAAGAAAGCCTTGGGTGATACTGCTAAATGGCTGAAAGAGCAGGTGCCCTATATCATTACGCTTTGGAATGATAAGGCCATTTCTGTGACGCCGCCCAACTTCATTGAGCTGGAAGTGGTTGAAACTGATCCAGGTTTGAAAGGCGATACGGCGCAAGGTGGCTCTAAGCCTGCTACGCTATCATCTGGCGCTGTAGTGCGCGTGCCGTTGTTTATCAATCAGGGCGAAGTGTTGAAAATTGATACGCGCAGCGGGGAATACGTCTCTCGCGCTTAATCACTTTTCGCGATGTTTTTCGGTTTGGTAATGATGATGGCCACGCTTTTTGCGTGGCCATTTTTTGCTAAAAATAGCTTGTCTATAGCTTATCTAAGGAGAAGTGATGGCCATTGATTGGCAACCCTCGGCGTCGATTGAAACGCTCCGCGAGCGTGCACGGTTAATGGCCAAAGTGCGGGCATTTTTTGACCAGCGTGACGTGCTGGAAGTGGAAACGCCGGTCTTGGGGCAGGGGGGGAGCACGGATGTGCATCTGGTATCGCTTCATGCCCTGGCTCGCACCGATAGAGGGCAGCGCCGTTTATGGCTGCAAACTTCGCCTGAATTCCATATGAAGCGGTTATTGGCGGCCGGTAGCGGACCGATATTTCAGCTCGCCAAAAGTTTTCGCGATGGTGAAGTCGGGGCTCGCCACAATATCGAGTTCACCATGCTGGAGTGGTATCGGCCGCAGTTTACGCTGGATAAACTAATTGATGAGACGGCTACCCTGGTCATGTCACTGCTACCCAGTTTCCCCGGTCCGGTCGTGCATTATCGCTATCGGGAGCTTTTCCATACCCACCTAGAGGTGGACCCCTTTACCACGTCGCTGGAAAAGTTGCGTTTGGTTGCCGCGGAGCGGGCGCAAATGTCTGCGCAATCCTTGGCCGGTGAAGATCGCGAGACCTGCCTTGACCTGCTTATGAGCGTAGTGATCGAGCCACAGTTAGGCCAGCATGAGCTAAGTGTTGTGGTTGATTATCCCGCTAGCCAGGCCGCTCTGGCGCAACGTCACCAGGATGTAGATGGTGAGTGGGTGGCTTCCCGCTTCGAGCTCTACCTGAAAGGTGTTGAGTTGGCCAATGGTTACCAAGAGTTGACCGATGCCTCGGAACAGAGAGTGCGGTTTACGGATGATAACGCTGAGCGCCGCCGCTTGGGCTTGCCGGAAGTGGATGTGGATGAGCGTCTGCTGGCCGCTCTAGAGCACGGCATGCCAACTGGTGCGGGTGTCGCGCTGGGGATTGATCGCCTCATTCAACTGGCGCTAGGCAAAGCACGCCTGGAAGACGTGCTCGCCTTTTCTACGCCTCGCTGCTAAACCATCGGCTCGCTAGTAGGGGGCGCATCGCTATCATGAGTCGGTTTATCAATGTGGCCCAGCGCTTGCCCCATGCTGACCATGACACCCGTAGGATAGTCATCAAAGACAACCGGTTTAGTGAAGCACATCACTACCGTGGAGCCGAGTTTGAAACGGCCCATTTCAGCGCCTTTTTCCAACGTGATAGGTTGCCCAAACTGCATGCGCTGAGGCTGGCCTGCAAGCGGTGTTACCTGGCCTGACCAGACGGTCTCGATGGCCGCTACAATCATTGCACCTACTAACACCATTGCCATGGGGCCGTGCTCGGTATCAAAGATGCACACTAGGCGTTCGTTACGGGCAAACAAGCCCGGCACATAGTTGGCGGTTGCCTGGTTGACCGAGAAGAGTCGTCCGGGTACGTAAATCATTTCTCTTAATGTACCGGTCACCGGCATATGCACGCGGTGGTAGTCTCGTGGAGAGAGGTAGACAGTGGCAAAGCTGCCGCCGAGAAACTCTTCCGCCAGGGCTGTGTCGCCGCCCAGCAGGGTCTGCGCAGAGTAGGTGTGGCCCTTGGCTTGCACCAGTTGGCCGGCCTGTAGGCGCCCGTATTGGGAGAGCGTGCCATCGGCAGGGCTCAATATTCCTTCGCCTAATGGGCGCGCATCGGCTTTTAACGCCCGGGTAAAAAAGTCATTGAACGTTGCATAGGCGCTAGGATCGGGTTCCAACGCTTGGCTCATGTCGACATTAAAGCGTTTGATAAAGGCCTTGATCAGGGTGCTTTTCACCCAAGGGTTGTCGCACTGGCCGAATTTGCCGGATAGACGCGAAAGAGCGTGCTGAGGCAGTGGGTACTGAAGTAGCGAAAAGGCTTTTTGGGAAAGAGTCACAGTAATATTTTCACTTCTCAATCGGGGTGTCGTCGCGGTTGCCCCATTCACCCCAGGACCCCGCGTAGCCACGCATATTAAAGCCTAGTGCCTTGCCCACCAGCCAGGTAAAGCTGCTGCGGTGGTGGCTCTGGCAGTGGGTAGCGATTTCCATATCGGGGGTCAGGCCCAGGGCGCCAAGTTCGGTGATCAGCTCGGCGTAATCGCGAATGCGCAGTGCGCGCTGTCGGTCCATGGCGTGGAGCCAGTCCATATTAACGGCACCGGGAATGTGCCCCAGGTGCTTGTTGTTACCTCGGACGCCATCGTACTCATCTTTGGAGCGCGCATCCCACACCGCGAAGTGTTTATCGCTGAGCTTCTCTTTGATCTCTTCAAACGTGATCAAGGCGTTAGGGTTGAGAATTTCAGCGTGATACTCACTTTGGGTGGGGGCGGTAGGCTCGGTGCTCTCTTCCATGCCTGCATCGCGCCAGGCGTGTATGCCGCCATTCAAATAGGAGTAACGCGTATGGCCGATGAGCTCTAATGACCACAAAAGACGTGCCGCCCAGCCACCGCCTTCGTCATCGTAGGCCACCACGTGGGTGTCGCGGGTTAGACCTAATGCGCTGAACAGACGTGAAAGCGCCTCAACGCTAGGAACGTCACTCGGTACCGGCCCTTCACCGCGCATTAAATAGCGAAAGTCGAGGAAGATGGCGCCGGGCACATGGCCCTGACGATAGCTGTCGCCATTGGCTGGCACATCAATGATCAGCAGCTGTGGGTCATCTAAATGCGCCTGCAGCTGTTCCGGTTCAATAATCAGCGGCAGAAGGTTAGCTTCCGACGATTGGCTTTCAATACTCATGGGTAACTCCTATCAACGTTAGCTATCCAAACTATCAAGAATCCGTCGATAGCTGGCAAAGCGTGCTGGATGAATCTTGCCTGCCTCGACCGCTGCGAGTAAAGCGCAACCGGGCTCATTACGGTGACGACAATCACGAAAACGGCAGTAACCAATATAGTCGTGAAACTCAATGAAACCGTCGGTGACTTCCTGCTCGTTGAGGTGCACCAAGCCAAACTCGCGAATACCCGGTGAGTCGATGACATCGCCATCGGCCACGTCAGCTCGGCTCATGGTATAGAGGCGTGCCGTGGTGGTGGTATGGGTGCCCTTGCGGGAGTCTTCCGAGAGCGCGCCAATACGCAGGTTTTCATCCGGTAGCAACAGGTCGATTAGCGAGGATTTGCCCACGCCGCTTTGACCCACGAATACGGAGGTGCGCCCTTCAAGCTGACTGCGCAGCTCATCCAGCCCGGTGTCTGTAGCAGTGGTGGTGCGCACGACGGGGTAGCCTAAATCGCGATAGCGTTCAAGCAGTTTACCGAGTTCGCCGCCATCTTCTGGTAGCAAGTCGGTTTTATTGAGCACCAGTACTGGCGCAATGCCGGTAGCTTCGGCGGCGACCAAATAGCGGTCAATAAGGTTGGCGTGAGGTGCAGGCTCTACCGCAAACACGATCAACAGCTGATCAATGTTGGCGGCCACCGGTTTGAGCAGGCCGCGAGCATCCGGGCGCTTTAACACGCTGTCGCGCTCTTCCCGAGCTACTACCACGCCAGAGCCTTCCTGACCTGCACGCCATATCACGCGGTCGCCAGTGACCAAACCATCCAGGTTGGCGCGTAAATGACAGCGCACCGGTTCATTATCGCTATTGCGTACCTCTAGGGTACGACCAAAGTGAGCAACGACGCGGCCCGGCTGTTCAGCACCGTATTCGCCAGCGGCGAGTTTTTCAGCATCTTGCACATCACGCTTTTCCGCACGCTGGGCACGTTCCGCCTGGACTTTCTCGACTCGCCACTGCTGCTGACGACTTAATTTACGTTTGCTCATGACCACCTGATGATCGCTACAATAAATGTCATTGTACCTATCAACGATGGCATTGTACTTATCAAAGATGCCATCAAACAGCCAGGCGGTTCTATATGGGCTGCTTGATGTTGTCATTTAAGGCACACTGGCACGATATTAATGACCATTTAGGCAAAGGGATAACGGTAATGAGCAACGAAACAACGGATTCAGCGGCGCCACGCAATGATCTGCTGGTATGGATTGACCTAGAGATGACCGGTTTAGATCCAAATAAAGAGCGCATCATTGAAGTAGCCACACTCATTACTGATGCCGATCTGAATGTGGTAGCGGAAGGGCCGGTCATTGCGGTGAAACAGCCCGATAGCCTGCTGGCGCAGATGGACGATTGGAACCAGAAAACCCACGGCGAGTCGGGATTAGTCGCCCGGGTGAAAGCAAGCCAAGTGGAAACTGCCGAAGCTGAGCAGCAAACGCTGGCGTTTCTGCAGCAGTACGCAGTGGCCGGATCGTCACCCATGTGTGGCAACAGCATCCACCAGGATCGGCGTTTTCTTGAGCGTGAAATGCCTGCGCTGCTCAACTTTTTCCACTACCGCAATCTTGATGTGTCTACCATAAAAGAAGTGGCCAAACGCTGGAATCCAGGCGCCTTGGCGGGCTTTAGTAAACAGAATGTTCACCTGGCGATGGATGATATTAAAGAGTCGATTGCTGAGCTGGCTCACTACCGTAATACGTTTTTGCGCGTTGAGCAGCGCAGCGACGAAGAAGAGTAAAGCGGTTAAGACATATCGGTGGCAATGCGCCTGCCGCGCTTGAGGCGCTGTTCCTCAAGCGCCCAGGCGACGTGTTCACGCACCAGTTCGCTTGGGTAGGCTCGGCGCGCCCATAGCGCGGCTTCCACGGCCTCGCTCCAAGGGGCGTTTCCTAGGCCTACGGCGATATTGCGCAGCCAGCGCTCGTAGCCAATGCGCCGAATAGGGCTGCCAGCGGTTTTATCCAGGAACTCCACCTCGCCCCAGGCAAACAGGCTGATTAGCGTAGCGCGATCTAAATCATGGCGCGGCGCAAAGTCATCTTCCTGGGTCATGCGGGTAAAGCGGGTAAAAGGGCATACCAGTTGGCAATCGTCGCAGCCGTAAATACGGTTGCCCATGGCGCGGCGAAACTCAACCGGTATGGCGCCGTGTAGTTCGATAGTGAGATACGAAATGCACTTGCGCGAGTCGACCACCTTATCATCAACAATAGCGCCGGTGGGGCAGGCGGTGCGGCAAGCGCTGCAGCTGCCGCAGTGCTCTTGCTCAAATGGCGCATCGATAGGTAGGGGAAGATCCGTATAGAGTTCGCCCAGAAAAAACAGCGAGCCTGCTTTGGGGTTAAGCAGCATGGCATTTTTGCCGAACCAGCCAAGCCCGGCTTTTTGGGCCAGCGCGCGCTCCATTACCGGTGCTGAGTCGACAAAAGCGCGGTAACCAAATTCGCCTACTTCTTGCTCAATCTTTTTTGCTAATTGGGCTAACCGTTTACGCATTAGCTTGTGATAATCGCGCCCTAGGGCGTAACGCGATACATAGGCGCGGTTGGGCTGACCCAGGACCTTTGTGCTTTCCACTTCAGCGGGCAGATAATCCATGCGTACGCTGATAATGCGCTGAGTGCCGGGTTCAAGCTCTGCGGGGCGAGTGCGCTTGCTGCCATGCTTGGCCATAAAGCCCATCTCGCCGTGGTAGTCATTTTCCAGCCACGCGTCGAGATGGCTTTCATGGGCCGACAATTCAGTGTCAGTAATGCCGACTTGCTGAAAGCCCAGCTCTCGCCCCCAGGTTTTAATCAGGTCGGCAAGACGAGCAAGTTTCTGGTCAGTCATTGCACTATCAGAACGTGCAAAGGCAGTGGAATTAGACATAGTCAATCAACAGCAAGGCATTAAGCGCGCTATGCTAACGCATCAGCAGCCATCAAAACATGTGAAAGGAGTGATCGTGACGATCCCGAATACTTCCATGCTACGCCCTCTATATAAAGCCGCCCAGGTGCGCGAGCTCGATCGGCGCACCATTGCCGGTGGTATCGATGGTTTTGCATTGATGCAGCGTGCCGCCTCAAGCGCTTGGCACAGCTTTCGTTCACGCTGGCCTCAGGTGCGCAGCTTAACCGTAATGTGTGGAAGTGGTAATAACGGAGGCGACGGTCATGTGCTGGCAGCGCTGGCCATGCAGTCTGGCCTCAAAGTGCAGCGAGTGACGCTGAAGCCTCTTGATGAGCTAAACGGAGACGCAGCCCGCGCTGCACAATTGGCAACCTCCGCGGGCGTAGGTTGCGAAGAGTGGGAACCCAGCACTGTATTGACGGGCGAAGTCAATATTGATGCCTTGTTAGGCACCGGTTTGACGGGAGAGGTAGAGGGCCGGTTTCGGCTTGCCATCGAAATGATCAATGCTGCTCAGAGGCCGGTACTGGCAATTGATATTCCCTCGGGATTGGTTGCTGATACCGGCGCAGCGACAGGGGGTGCCGTTAAGGCTGCCTGCACGGTGACTTTTATCGGCGATAAGATCGGTTTGTATACTGGTGATGCACCCGCTTATACCGGTGAGATCGATTTTCGCCCGCTGGGTGTTAAAGCCCAGGCATATTTTGATATTCCAGCCACCGCTTGGCGGCTGGATGATTCGCTCTTAGCGGATGCCTTTGCTCCCCGGCTGCGCACGAGCCATAAAGGGGATATGGGACATGTACTAGTGATGGGCGGCGCTCCCGGCTTTGGCGGTGCGGCGCTACTGGCCAGCCAGGCCGCTGCGCGGATGGGGGCGGGTAAGGTGAGCTTGGCGACGGCCCCTGAGCATATCACCGCTAGTTTGGTACGCTGCCCGGAAGTAATGGCCCACAGCGTGCGCGGTGGCGCCGAAGCGGCTGAGCTGACTGCGATGGCCGACGTTGTCGTGGTAGGGCCGGGGCTTGGTCAGGCGGCCTGGGGGCAGGCTGTATTACAGAGTGCGCTTAAGTCAGACGCGCCGTTGGTAGTAGATGCTGATGGGCTGAATCTTTTAGCACGCCAGTGGCCAGATATTCGGCGCGATAATTGGATATTAACCCCGCATCCCGGTGAAGCGGCGCGGCTATTGGGCTGTTCCGTGGCGGAGGTTCAGGCCGACCGACCCGCCGCTGCCCAGGCCCTGCAGCGGGCACGTGGCGGCGTGGTGGTGTTGAAGGGCGCTGGTAGTTTGATTGCTGGCCCCACTGGTTTAGTGGTGTGCCCCTACGGAAACCCAGGCATGGCTAGCGGTGGCATGGGCGATGTGCTCAGTGGCATGCTGGGTGCATTGATGGCGCAGCGCGGAGATGTGGAGTTCAGTGCCTGGCTAGCCACGATGGTGCACGCGTTAGCGGCTGATCGAGCAGCACAGCAAGAAGGCGAGCGTGGCCTGCTGGCGAGCGATCTGGCATCCTATGCGCGAAAATTGATTAATCCGTGAAGGCAGCCCACATGCAGGTGCAATTAGACAACGAAGAGGCTCAGGTCGCGTTTGGCGAAGCGCTAGGGCAGGTATTACAAGGTCGTGGGTTGATCTACCTGGAAGGTGAGTTAGGCGCCGGTAAAACCACGTTAACACGGGGTATTCTACGGGCGTACGGCCATCAAGGGGCGGTGAAAAGCCCCACCTATACGCTGATAGAGCCCTACGAGCTGGGCTCTCAGCGAGTGTATCATTTAGATCTGTATCGCTTATCCGACCCTGAGGAGCTTGAGTTTATCGGTGGTCGCGATGTATTGGCCGACGAGGCAGTGTGTATTATTGAGTGGCCCAGCCGGGGAGAAGGGTGGTTACCCACACCTGACCTGCGCCTTGCTTTGGCAGTGGCTGAACAAGGCCGTTTGATCACTTTAACGGTTTGCAGTGATTTGGGCGCGCGTATCCTGTCATTGCTAGAGCGCCAAGCCCATGAAGTAAGCCAGGCCAGTGCAACAAGTAAGGTAAGCGACGATCAGTTGGAGAATGGTGTGATTCAATGGAAATGAAGGCCGCCACGGCTCGTGTATTTCGTTTATTAGCCGTTAGTTTTTTTGCTCTTGCGGCGGTTAGCGTACAAGCGTCGAGCGTAGAAAGCATGCGCTTGTGGGCGGCGCCTGATCATGCGCGTCTGGTATTTGACCTGTCTGCGGCCACGAACGCCAATGTGTTTTCGTTGCAGAATCCTGCGCGTTTAGTGATTGATTTAGACGATACGCAAATGGACACCGACCCTAGCACGTTGCCGCTGCATGACAGTGCCATTACCTCAGTGCGAACAGGTAAGCGGGAGGGCGGCGGTTTACGCGTAGTGCTGGAGCTTAATCGAGCTATAGAGCCGCGCCATTTTACCCTGACGCCTAATGATCAGTATGGGCATCGCCTGGTGGTTGATCTCGAGTATCCGGGTGAAAGTGCCGTTGAGAATCCCATTGACCCTATCGAGGCGATGATTCGTGAGCAGGAGATTCAGGCGCAGCGTGCCTCGACTCAAGCTCAACTGCCCGGCAGTGTAGAGCCACCCCGTAATGAAGCGCCGGCGGCCGTGCAGGAAGCCAAGCCACATCCGCGTAGAGATATTATTATTGCGGTTGATGCTGGGCACGGCGGGGAGGACCCAGGCGCCATTGGCCCTTCAGGCACGCGTGAAAAAGATGTGGTGCTGGAAATCGCCCGCCGTTTAGCCTCGGAGGTGAACGGCACCGAAGGTTTCAAAGCCGTGCTGGTCCGTGACGGTGACTACTACCTGGGCCTTCGCCAACGTACTGCCCTGGCACGCGAGCAGAAAGCTGACTTTTTCGTCTCGATCCACGCCGACGCCTTTACCAGCCCCCGCCCTCAAGGCAGTTCGGTTTATGCGCTCTCTCAGCGTGGCGCTACCTCGGAAACCGCTCAGTGGCTGGCAGATAGCGAAAACCGCTCTGACCTGATCGGCGGCGTCGATGGAAGTTTATCGCTACGCGATAAGGATCAGGTGCTGCGTGGTGTACTGTTAGATCTCACCATGACCGCGACGTTGAATGATTCGCTCTCTATCGGCGGACAAGTGCTAGAACAATTAGGACGGGTGAATCGGTTGCATAAATCGCGAGTGGAACAGGCTGGGTTTATGGTGCTGAAGTCTCCTGATATTCCTTCTCTATTGATTGAGGTGGGCTTTATATCCAACCCTGACGAAGAGCGTCGCCTGCGCGACCCGGTCCATCAGGGGGGGCTCTCCCAGGCTATTTTCAGTGGCTTGCGCGAGCACTTCCAGCGTTATCCTCCGCCCGCCAGTTTGCTTGCCTGGCAGCGCGATAATCAAGGTAGTCCTGCGGGTAATGAATACCGTATCCAATCAGGCGATACCTTGTCGGCGATTGCTGTACGTCACGGAGTGCCGGTGAATCAATTAAAGCAGGCCAATGATATTAATGGTGATGTGATACGGGTTGGCCAAGTGTTACAAATTCCCCGTTCATGAAAAATCGTTCTTGAGGTGTCGTGTTGACTGAGATAACCGCAACTGCGCCGCGAATTCATGTGCTCGACCCACGGTTGGCCAACCAGATTGCCGCTGGCGAGGTGGTTGAGCGCCCCTCGTCGGTGACAAAAGAGCTGATTGAAAACGCCATTGATGCGGGTAGCCAGCGCATTGAAGTAGAAATTGAGCAGGGCGGAACGCGGCTTATTAAGGTGCGTGATGATGGCATTGGTATTGGCGAAGAGGATTTGCCGCTCGCTTTGGCACGTCATGCCACCAGTAAGATTGGCAGCCTCGAAGACCTGGAAGGCGTTAGCTCGTTAGGTTTTAGGGGGGAGGCGCTGGCCTCAATTAGCTCTGTTTCCCGGCTTGAGCTGATCTCCAACGCTGAGGAAGATCCTCGTCATGGCTGGCGGGTGGTCGCGGAAGGGCGAGGAATGGATGCACGAGTGACGCCTGCGCCGCACCCCCGCGGGACTAGCGTTGGCGTGCGCGATCTATTTTTTAACACTCCCGCACGGCGCAAGTTTCTGCGTACCGAAAAGACCGAATTTGCGCATGTTGAAGAGGCCTTTCGCCGTCAGGCACTATCGCGCTACGACATCGCCTGGGTATTGCGCCACAACCAGAAAGTGATTCATCAACTTCCTCCTGGGCACTCGGCGGCAGCTCGCGAGCGGCGAATTGCCTCGCTGCTAGGTAAAAACTTTATCGAGCACGCCCGCTATATCGAACGCGAAGCGGGTGGTTTGCGACTAAGTGGTTGGGTGGGGCTGCCGACTCACTCCCGCTCTCAGGCTGATCAGCAATACTTTTTCGTTAATGGCCGTGTGGTGCGTGACCGTTTGGTGGCCCATGCGGTGCGTCAGGCGTATCGCGATGTGCTGTTTAACGGTCGGCATCCGGTGTTTGTGCTCTACCTGGAGCTTGATCCGGATGTAGTGGACGTCAATGTTCACCCTACCAAGCATGAAGTCCGTTTTCGTGATGGCCGTATGGTGCACGATTTTCTGTACTCCAGCCTGCATCACTGCTTGGCGTCCTCTAAGCCTGCAGAAAGCGGTGACGAAAATAGCGACGAAGAGGCGAATGGTGTCGTTGCTTCTCAGCAGCAAGAGCGTGGGCAGCCGCCCCAGGTAGGTGCGGGGGCAGGTGAAAACGCCGAGCAACCTCGCTGGCAGCAGCAGGGCATTGCGCTGACTCACTCTTCGGATCGCCACCCTGGTGCTGAGCGTGTGCGCCGCTTTATGCAAGGCTATCAGGCGCTTCACCCCAACCATGAAGAGACGCTGTTAACGCCGCAGGTTGACGTTGCGAGTGAAGGCGAAAACGAAGTGCGTGAAGCGCCTCTGGCGATGCCTGATAACGACCCCACGGTGGCACCGCCGCTTGGGTTTGCGCTGGGGCAACTGCACGGTATTTATATTCTGGCCCAGAACGCTCAGGGTTTGGTGGTGGTGGATATGCATGCCGCCCATGAACGAATTGTCTATGAGCGTATGAAAACACAGCTAGCGGCTGCTAAAGGATTAGATGCCCAGCCGCTGCTAGTGCCGGTTTCTATCGCCGCTAGTCGGGCAGAAGTGGCGACGGCTGAGAGCGAGCAAGAGGCCATTGCCAAGCTGGGCATTGAACTGGATGTTGCCGGACCGGAAACACTGCTGGTGCGCCAGTTGCCAGCGTTGCTCTCCCAGGCGGATCCAGAAGCCCTGGTACGCCAGATGTTGGAGGAGCTGGCGCGTTACGGGCGGACCCATCAAGTCGAGGCGCGGCTTCATGAATTGCTCTCCACCATGGCTTGCCACGGTAGCGTGCGCGCCAATCGGCGGCTCACCATTGATGAAATGAATGCGCTGCTGCGCGACATGGAGCGCACGGAGCGCAGTGATCAGTGCAATCACGGCCGACCCACCTGGACGCAGATGGGACTAAAAGCGCTTGATCGGCTGTTCTTAAGAGGCCAATAGCAGCACGATCGAAAATTTAATTTCTGTTAAATATTGGAGCACTACCCGCGCATGGCTGATACGCGCCCTTGGGCAATTTTTTTGATGGGCCCGACAGCGGCCGGGAAAACCGATACCGCGATGGCGTTGCATGAGCGCTTAGGGCATGAGCTGATCAGCGTTGATTCAGCGATGGTGTATCGCGGTATGGATATTGGCAGCGCCAAACCTAGTACCGCTGAACTTGCCCGTGCACCCCATCACTTGATTGATATCCGCGACCCTGCTGAGCCTTATTCAGCGGCTGACTTCCGTGAAGATGCGATAAAACTGATGCGACAAATCAGCGCGGCAGGCCGGGTTCCTCTGTTGGTCGGCGGTACCATGCTTTATTACAAGCGGCTGATAGAAGGTGTGGCCAATTTACCTTCGGCTGACCCGGTCATTCGCCAACAGCTTGAAACGCAATGGCAATATGAGGGGCTGGAGTCTCTGCATAAACGATTGGCTGAAGTGGATGCGGTTTCCGCTCAACGTATCCATCCCAATGATCCTCAACGCTTAATACGTGCGCTAGAAGTGTATTATGCCAGCGGGCGGCCAATGAGTGAGTTATGGGCGGAGCAACAGCCTGAAACCTTTCCATGGCGCGTGTTGTCGATAGCGTTGGCGCCTAGTGATCGTGCCCTTTTGCATCAACGTATCGCTAAGCGCTTTGAACTAATGATGGATGAGGGCTTGATAAATGAAGTTACTGCCCTCAAAAAGCGTAATGACTTGCATTTAGGCCTACCGGCGATGAAGAGTGTTGGTTATCGTCAAGTGTGGGAGTACCTGGAAGGTGAATATGATTACGCCACGCTTGTTGAGCGGGGCATAATCGCGACTCGCCAGCTCGCAAAGCGTCAGCTAACGTGGTTAAGAAGCTGGCCATCGCTTGAATGGGTAGATTCGCAGCGCCCTGACGCGCTTGATAAGGTATTGAAACTCGTGCGTGAAAGCGGTGCTTAGCGTAAGATAGTTCTTCAAGATAGTGATTTAGTAAGCGTATGTCTTCGAATGGCCACTTGGCTTTTTCGACAACATTAGGCCTTTCGGGCAAAAAGATTGCGGCGTAGCACTAGTAGGGCACGCCATTTGATAATTAACCCCCAACGACAGTTTTAGGGAGAGCAACATGTCCAAAGGGCAGTCCCTTCAAGACCCGTACTTGAACATTCTGCGCAAAGAGCGCATTCCGGTCTCCATCTTTTTGGTCAATGGCATTAAGCTTCAGGGCCAGATCGAATCGTTTGACCAGTTTGTTATCTTGTTGCGCAACACCGTCAGTCAGATGGTTTATAAACACGCTATTTCTACGGTTGTTCCGTCTCGTAACGTACGCTTGCCTGCGCAAGACCCGGCAGAGCAAGACGCCGAGATTTAACACCACTGGATAAGCAAGAGATTCCACGAGGTATTGATTGTTTTTCGAACGCCCAGACGCCGGTGAAACGGCAGTTCTTGTTCATGTCGATTTCTATGATGAGCAAAAACGTGAAGACCCGGGTGAGTTTCTAGAGCTCGTACGCTCTGCGGGTGCAGAGCCTGCGACTCTACTCACTGCCAGCCGCCACCGGCCTGACTCACGCACATTTATTGGGTCAGGAAAGCTGGAAGAGTTGCGGGCAATGCTCGCGGCTCACGCGGCAGAATTGGTGATCTTCAATCACAGCTTAAGTCCCTCTCAAGAGCGCAATGTTGAGCAAGAGCTCAAGTGCCGAGTGCTTGACCGTACCGGTCTTATTCTCGATATTTTTGCGCAGCGGGCAAGAACGCATGAAGGTAAGCTGCAAGTAGAGCTTGCACAGCTTGAATATATGTCGACTCGCCTAGTACGCGGGTGGACACACCTTGAGCGCCAAAAAGGCGGGATTGGCCTGCGCGGCCCAGGTGAAACTCAGCTTGAAACTGACCGACGCCTGCTGCGTGGACGGATTAAATCGATTCACAAGCGGCTTGATAAAGTGCGTAGCCAGCGCGATCAGAATCGTCGCGCCCGTGCTCGTGCTGAAATCCACAGTGTATCGCTGGTGGGCTATACCAACGCGGGTAAATCGACGTTGTTCAACGCGTTAACTAACTCTGATGTTTACGCCGCTGATCAGCTGTTTGCCACACTAGACCCAACGTTGCGTCGGCTTGAAATTGAAGACGTCGGACCTGTGGTAATGGCTGACACCGTCGGGTTTATCCGTCATTTACCGCACAAGCTGGTCGAGGCGTTTCAAGCGACGCTTCAAGAAGCTTCAGAAGCGTCGTTGCTGGTACACGTGATTGATGCAGCAGACCCTGACCGCGAGTTAAATGTGGAGCAGGTGGAGCTAGTGCTAAAAGAGATTGGTGCAGATGATGTGCCAGTGCTCAAAGTCATGAATAAAATCGATAAGCTCGACAGCGCGCCGCGTATTGAACGTGATGGTCATGGTGTGCCAGAGGTGGTTTGGCTCTCAGCGCAGCAGGGCCAGGGGCTTGAATTGCTTCATGAAGCACTGACCGAACGCTTAGCAAACGATGTGATTGGCTTCTCGCTGACACTTAACCCTGAGCAAGGTAAGCTGCGTGCTGGTCTTCACGAACTAAATGCAGTTCGTGAGGAAGCTTTTGATGAGCAGGGGCATTCGGTGCTAGATGTGCGCTTGCCGCGGCGCGATTTTAATCAGTTGATGGCTCAGTTAGGCGAGCGTGCCAATACTTATTTACCGGTAGCGTTACAAGAATCCGATGAGTGGTAGGCTACTCATTACGAATCTTAAAGCACTGCTTGTATTCTGCTTTGTATAAAAATGGTACAAGGTTTATAGAGCAATAATATCAAAACGCAATGCTATCGTTTAAAACGCTGGCATTTGCGTTAGCGAATACCTTAGTGGAGACGAAGTATGGCCTGGAATGAGCCTGGTGGTGGCAACCAGCACGACCCTTGGAGTAGTGGCGGCCGACGCGGTGGAAATGATAACGATGGAAACCGTGGTAGTAATAATGGTGGCAACAACGGCAATAAAGGAGGCGGTAACCAAGGTCCTCCTGATCTGGATGAAGCGCTGAAAAAATTTCAGGATAAGCTCAACAGTATGCTGGGTGGCGGTAAAAAAGGGGGCAGCAAAAAAAGCGATGGTGGTGGCGGTGGCGGTAAAAGCCGTAACCCTTTCGCTTTGCCTGGCTTACTGATTATTGTTGCGCTGGCGATTTGGGCCGCGATGGGCTTTTACTTAGTCGACCAATCCGAGCGTGGTGTTGTGCTTCGTTTTGGCGAATTCCAGGGCATTGTAGAACCTGGCCTGCAGTGGAATCCGCCTTTGATTGATGATGTGCGGATGGTGAATGTGACGCGCGTGCGGTCATTGACTCAAACGCAGTCCATGCTGACCCGCGATGAAAACATCGTTGAAGTGGAAATTTCAGCACAGTACCAAGTCGCTAATCCTCGTGATTTCGTTTTAAACGTACGTGATCCCGCTATCTCTATTGAGAATGCGTTGGATTCGGCACTGCGTCACGTGGTTGGCGGTACTGATATGATCGATATTCTGACCTCGGGTCGTGAGATTCTGGGCAGCTCTGTCTCTAGCCGTCTGCAGTCCTATCTCGATAACTATGGTGCTGGTATTCGTTTACAAACCATCAACATTGAGTCGACGTCTGCTCCTGCACCGGTAATTGATGCCTTTGATGACGTTATCCGTGCCCGTGAAGATCGTCAGCGTACGATCAACGAAGGGATGGCGTACGCTAATGCGATCATTCCTGCTGCTCAGGGCCAGGCGCAGCGTATAGTTGAGCAGGGCCAAGGGTATCGTGAGTCGGTGGTAGCTGAAGCGCAGGGTCAAGCCAACCGCTTTAACTCGCTACTCTCGGAGTACGGTAATGCGCCGGATATCATGCGCGAGCGTATGTATCTAGACACAATGGAAGAAGTGTTCAGTAATTCGCCGAAAGTGCTGCTGGATGTGAGCGAAAACGCCCCATTAATGTACCTCCCGCTGGATCAAATGCGCGGCGGTACTGGTGGCAATCGCAACGATTCATCGTCTGGCAATAGCGAGAATAGCAGTAATGAGCAGTTGGACGCCGATGTGCTTGAGCGGCTACGCAGTACCCAGAGTAGCTCATCAACGAATACCAATAGTAGTAACTCCATCCGCAGGGAGGGCCGGTAAATGATTAATAATCGATCCCTGCTGATTGTTGGTGGTCTGGCTGCCGTTGCGTGGCTGGCGAGCAACACTCTGTACGTGGTAGACGAAACTGAACGTGCCGTTAAGTTGCGTTTTGGTGAAGTCATCGAAGAGAATATTCAGCCTGGTTTGCACGCAAAAGTGCCGATCGCGCAAACGATTCGTAAGTTTGATACGCGTTTGCTGACGCTGGATACAGACACTAGTCGCTATCTGACGCTTGAGCAGAAAGCAGTTATCGTCGATTCCTACGTTAAGTGGCAGGTGGTTAATCCAACACGCTACTACGAAGCGACGGCAGGCGATGAGCTAATGGCTATTCGACTGATTCAGCCGCGTGTGGATGAAAGCCTGCGTAACGAGTTTGGCCGTTTGAATCTTCAGGAAATCATCGCTGAACGACGTGATGACCTGATGACCGGCCCTACCGCAGAGCTCGATGAGCTAATGCGTGAAGAGCTAGGTGTAGCTATCCGCGATATTCGTATTAAGCGAATCGACTTGCCCGAAGACGTCTCGGCAGCGGTGTTTGAGCGTATGCGCTCCGAGCGTGAGCGTGAAGCTCGCGAATGGCGTGCTCAAGGTCAGGAAGAGGCTGAGCGTATTCGGGCCAACGCAGATCGTCGCCGTCAGGTGTTGCTTGCTCAAGCCAATGAGCGCTCAGAAACACTGCGTGGTGAAGGTGATGCCCAGGCTGCTGCGATCTTCTCTGAAGCGTATGGTCAGAACGAGGAGTTCTTCTCCTTCTGGCGTAGTCTAGAAGCTTATCGCGAAAGCTTTGCTGATGATGGCAATCTAATGGTGCTGGAGCCGAATAGCGATTTCTTCCGCTATTTGCGTAACCCAGAGCCGGAAGGTAGCGAAAGCGACAGCGAGTAAGTCGCTTTTGGCCGGTACACCTCGTCACGTCATTCCTAGGGCCTGGCGGGGTTTATCCGGCCAATAAACGTGATAGAATTTATCAACCGGGCGTCGCCCGGTTTTTTTGTGGCCCTCATTTAACGCTGGCGTCGGCAATCATATTGCTTCGTTACTGCTTGATTTTGTTGGGCCTTCATCGTCTTGCAGGATTGTTCACATGACCATCGCTGACCGCTGGCTACTGCCCGACGGCATGGATGAGGTGCTTCCGCCTCAGGCAAGCCGCATGGAAGAGCTGCGCCGCGCGCTGCTCGATCTTTACCATTGCTGGGGCTATGACCAAGTAATGCCGCCGCCGGTGGAGTTTTTGGACTCCTTGTTAACAGGTACGGGGACAGATCTCGATCTGCAGACCTTTAAGCTGACCGACCAGCTCACCGGCCGCATGATGGGCGCCTCGGCTGACGTAACGCCGCAAGTAGCGCGTATGGACGCCCATTCGCTTAAGCGACAGGGGCCAGTGCGCCTTTGTTATTGCACCAACGTATTACGTGCAAAGGCGGATCAGCACCAAGGCGGGCGCAGTCCCGTGCAGGTAGGCGCTGAACTGTTTGGCCATGCTGGGCTTGAGGCTGACAGTGAAATTATTCACTTGGCGCTGGCGAGTATGAAAGCGGCCGGCGCTCAGGAGATCCACTTAGCGCTTGGGCACATCGGTATTTACCGTAGCCTAGTTGAAGCAGCTGCGCTCAGTGATGAGCAAGAGAGCGCGCTATTTGAAGCGCTGGCGCTAAAATCGCCTACGCAATTAGCACAGCTTGTAGACGCTAGTGTTAGTGACCCGGCATTAGCGGATATGTTGCTGGCGCTTGGTGAGCTGCATGGCGGAGCGGATATTTTAAGCCAAGCGCGCGAGCGTTTTGCTGGCGCTCCTGCCTCGGTCACGGCGGCATTGGATCAGTTGGATGCGCTCTATCAAGGCGTATTGGCGCGCTTTGATGTGTCGCTCTACTTTGACTTGGCTGAGTTGCGTGGCTATCAGTACCATACCGGTATGATGTTTGCCGCCTACGTGCCGGGCTATGGGCATGCGCTTGCTAAAGGCGGGCGTTATGACGACACAGGGCGAGCCTTTGGTCGCGCTCGCCCCGCTACCGGTTTCTCGATGGATCTTAAGCAGCTGGCGTCGTTGGCTCTGGCTGCCCCGAGTCGCGGTAGTATTTGGGCACCCGCCCAGCAGGATGAGTCGCTCAACGCTGCCATTGTTGCACTGCGTGAGCAAGGGGAACGCGTGATTCAAGCGCTGCCTGGGCAGCGTACTGGGCCGGCGGAGCATGAATGTGACCGCCGTCTTGAGCTTATCAATGGTCGTTGGCAGCCAACGGCCCTGACACAAGAGACGAGTGCATCATAATGGGTAAGAATGTCGTAGTGCTGGGCACCCAATGGGGTGACGAGGGCAAAGGTAAGATTGTTGACCTGTTGACTGAATCAGCATCCGCCGTGGTGCGTTTCCAAGGTGGTCACAATGCTGGCCATACGCTGGTCATCGACGGTGAAAAAACCGTTCTTCACCTGATTCCTTCCGGCGTTTTGCGTCCAGGCAAAACCTGCGTGATTGGTAATGGCGTGGTGCTTTCACCTGAAGCGCTGATCAAAGAGATCCGTGAGCTGGAAGCCAAAGGCGTACCGGTACGTGAGCGCCTGCGTCTTTCACCCGCTTGTCCGCTGATCCTGCCTTACCATGTGCGCCTGGATCAGGCCCGTGAAAAGGCCCGGGGCATCGCTAAAATTGGCACCACCGGCCGTGGCATTGGTCCCGCTTACGAAGATAAAGTGGCCCGACGTGGCCTGCGCTTAGGCGATATGCTTCATCGCGAGCGCTTTGCTTCCAAGCTGGGCGAAGTGCTCGACTACCACAACTTCGTGTTGGTGAATTACCACGGCGAACCGGCGGTCGACTTCCAGGAAGTGCTGGATACTGCAATGCAGATGGCTGAAGAGCTGCGCCCAATGGTCTGCGACACCGTCAGCATGGTGCACGACCTCCGTAAAGCTGGTGAGAATATCCTGTTTGAAGGTGCTCAAGGCTCGCTGCTGGATATCGACCACGGTACCTACCCGTACGTAACCAGCTCAAACACCACTGCAGGTGGCACGGCCACAGGCTCTGGCGTCGGCCCGCTTTATTTGGATTACGTGCTGGGCATTACTAAGGCATATACCACTCGCGTTGGCTCAGGCCCATTCCCCACTGAGCTATTTGACGTTGATGGCCGCCACCTTGCCGAGCGTGGTCATGAGTTTGGTGCCACGACTGGCCGTGCACGCCGCTGCGGTTGGTTTGACGCCGTGGCCCTGCGTCACGCGGTGCAGATCAACTCGGTCTCTGGCATCTGCCTGACCAAGCTGGATGTACTGGATGGGTTGGAAAATATCCGCGTCTGCGTTGGCTATCGCAGTAAAGATGGCGACGTGCTGGATAATCCTGTGGATTCGGAAGGCTACGAAGCCGTCGAACCGCTTTATCAGGATTTACCTGGCTGGAAAGAGTCCACGTTGGGCGCTAAACGGGTCGAAGATTTGCCTGCCAATGCCCGCGCCTACATCAGCTTCCTTGAAGAGCAGGTGGGTACAAGTATTGATATCATTTCTACTGGTCCAGACCGTATGGAAACCATCGTGCTGCGTAACCCGTTCGATAGTTAATAACGGTTCAAGTTGGCTATTGATAAGCAGATGAGCAAAAGGGGCAACTGAGTTGCCCCTTTTCTGTATGTATCAGCTTATATTTAAAAGTCGATGCCACGGCGCGCTTGTAAGCCGTTATTGAAGGCATGACGAACTTCCTGCATTTCAGTCACCGTATCGGCCATGGCGACTAGCTCGCGATGGGCATTTCTTCCCGTAATAATCACCGTCTGTTCCGTCGGGCGTTTCTCCAGCGCTTGTTTAACGGTTTCAATGTCCAAGTAACCAAACTTGAGCATATAGGTAATTTCATCAAGCACCACCAAATAGATCTCCGGGTCCGCTAGCATACGCTCGGCGTCTTTCCATACCGCGTGGCACGCCTCTGTGTCCGCTTGGCGATTCTGGGTATCCCAGGTAAAGCCGGTGGCCATTATCGCTACCTCAAGATTGGTGTCTTCCTCCAATCGGTTACGTTCGCCGCACTCCCAGAGACCTTTAATAAACTGCACCACGCCAACTTTATAGCCATAACCCAAGGCACGGGTGACCGTCCCCCAGGCTGCGGTGGTTTTGCCTTTGCCGTTACCGGTATTAACAATGATTAGGCCGCGCTGTTCGTCGGCACTGGCGACCTTCTCATCTACGCGTGCTTTCAACTTCTGCATGGAGGCTTTATGGCGGGTATCGCGGTCACTCATGATGTCTCCTGGGGGTAGCGTTTTTAAGATAGCAAGAAGGCTATCGCGCTAGCCTAAGTCATCTAACAGGGGTTGAACATCTTTTTGAAGAGCTTGATGGATAACTTTTGTATAGATTTAGGTGGGTAATAATCAAGTTTTGGTTCAATAAAACATGCTTCAAAACCGAAAAGGACAAGAGATAAACAACAGAATTGGCCCCTAGGGGGCTGGCTGCTCTAGAATAGGTGGTCATGTCTTGTCAGGAATTACATCATGCCTTCATTTGATATTGTCTCAGAGTTCGATAAGCACGAAGGTGCTAACGCCGTTGATCAAGCCAACCGCGAAGTGCAGTCGCGTTTTGATTTTAAAGGCGTCGACGCCAGCTTCACTTTGGAAGGCGATAAAGTGCAGCTAGAGGCGGAAGTTGATTTCCAGCTTAAGCAAATGCTTGATGTGCTGCGAGCCCGTCTTATCGCCCGTGGCATTGATGCCCGCTGTATGGACGTTCAAGACCCGGTGCTTTCCGGTGTAAAAGCCCGCCAGGAAGTTGCTTTAAAGGAAGGGCTTGATGCGGCGGAAGCCAAAGATGTGGTTAAGCGCATCAAAGCCAGTAAGCTCAAAGTACAGGCACAAATTCAGGGTGAGAAGGTGCGGGTAACGGGTAAAAAGCGCGACGATTTACAAGCTGTTATGGCGTTGCTGCGGGGCGAAGAGGGGCCGGATTTGCCGCTCCAGTTTGATAACTTCCGCGACTAACTAGCAGGGCAGCGCCACTCGCCGCCGTCACCTGGTATTAACTATATAAATATTCGTTTTATACAGGAGTCACGCATTATGTCTGATCCGCAGCCGGTTTATTTAAGCGACTACCAGCCACCCGCTTACCGGGTAACTCATACCGAGCTGACGTTTGATCTTGACCCCGCCGCGACCCGTGTGAAAGCGCGACTGTTGATAGAGCGACATGCGAAGGCTGACGCGAATGCGCCGCTGGTGTTAAACGGCGAACATTTAAAGCTCATCTCCCTGTCGATCGATGCAACGCCGCTGAATGAATCCGCGTATCAAGTAGATGCAGAGACCCTAAGTATTGCCAATGTTCCAGAGCGGTTTGTGTTGGAGAGTGAGGTAGAGATCGCACCGCAAGAGAACACGGCGTTAGAAGGGCTTTATCAGTCCAACGGCATGTACTGTACTCAGTGCGAAGCCGAGGGTTTTCGACGTATTACCTTTTACCCCGACCGCCCAGATGTCATGGCGACCTTCAAGGTCACGGTGATCGGCGATCAGCAGCGTGAACCAGTATTACTGGCTAACGGTAACCCGTTAGAGCGCGGCGAGCTGGAAGGTGGTCGTCATTTCGTCACCTGGGAAGATCCGCATCCCAAGCCCTGTTACCTATTCGCTCTAGTGGCAGGCAACCTGCATCGCGTAGAAGACCACTTCACCACCATGAGCGGTCGCGAGGTCACGCTGCAAATTTGGGTGGAGCAAGAGAACCTGGATAAGACCGAACATGCTATGGCCTCGTTGAAACGCGCCATGGTGTGGGATGAGCAGGCGTATGGCCGTGAATACGACCTGGATCTATTTATGATCGTGGCCGTCAATGATTTCAATATGGGGGCGATGGAGAATAAAGGCCTTAATATCTTTAACTCCGCCGCGGTGCTGACGCATCCCCATACCGCTACCGATGCCGCCTTTCAGAATGTTGAAGGCATCGTCGCCCACGAATACTTTCATAACTGGTCAGGCAATCGTGTCACCTGTCGCGACTGGTTCCAGCTTTCGCTGAAAGAGGGCTTTACGGTCTTCCGTGATCAGTGCTTCTCGGCGGATACCAATTCAGCACCGGTTAAGCGCATCCAGGATGTCTCCTTTTTCCGCACGGCACAGTTTGCCGAAGATGCTGGTCCTACGGCGCATCCGATTCGCCCTGACCACTTTATTGAAATTACCAACTTCTACACCCTGACGATTTATGAGAAGGGAGCAGAAGTCGTACGCATGCTGCGTAATTTAGTGGGGGAGGAGAATTTCCGTCGCGGCTCAGACCTTTACTTTGAGCGATTCGATGGCCAAGCGGTGACGATTGAAGACTTTGTAGGCTGCATGGCGGAAACCTCCGGCGAGGATTTAAGCCAGTTTATGCGTTGGTACTCCCAGGCAGGTACGCCGGATATTGATGCTCACGGCGAGTATGACTATGTGCATGGTGAATATCATTTAACGTTGCGTCAGCGCACGCCCGCGACACCAGGCCAGCCCGATAAACTGCCGCTGCATATTCCCGTACGTATGGGGTTAGTCGGTACAAAATCAGGTCAAGACTTAACGTTAACCCTCAATGGCGAAAAAATAGGCAAAGATGCCGTTATTCACCTTCGTGATGATGAGCAGACATTTGTCTTTACTGATGTCGCTGAAGCGCCGGTGCCGTCTTTACTACGTGAATTTTCAGCGCCCGTTAAGTTGCACTTCCCCTATTCACGAGAAGATCTGGCCTTTCTGTTGACCCATGACAGCGATGGCTTCAACCGCTGGGATGCTGGCCAGCGCTTGGCGCTGTTGGCGTTGGATGACCTAATTGCTGCTCACCGCAATAGTGTCGAGAAGGTGATGGACAGCCGTGTTGTTGATGCCTTTAAAACACTTCTGAACGGCCCAATGAGCGATAAGGCGGTATTAGCTGAAATGCTGACACTTCCTTCAGAAGCGTATATAGCGGAGCAGCAGCCAATTGTGGATGTCGACGCCATTCATGCGGCACGTGAATTTGTGCGCCAGTCGTTAGCCGTTGCTCTGCGCGATGAATTTATTGCCATCTACGAAGCCAATGTGACGGAAGAGACTTACGCGCCAACGCCAGAGCAAATTGCCCAGCGAAGCCTTAAAAACGTGGCGCTCTCCTATCTCATGTCGATCGAGGATGAGCAGGGCTTAGCGCTGTGCGAAAAGCAATTTGCCGCCGACCACAATATGACCGATGTACGTCAGGCTCTCACTTTACTGGTGCACAGCGATCGCGATGATTTGGCCTCACCAGCATTGAAATCATTTGGCGAAAAATGGGCGCATGACCCCTTAGTGATGGATCAGTGGTTCACCATTCAGGTCTCACGCCCGCAGGGAGATGTGCTTGAGCGCGTGAAGTACTTGATGCAACACCCCGCTTTTTCACTTAAGAATCCCAACAAAGTGCGTGCCCTCATTGGGGCGTTTGCCCAGAACCGAGTCAATTTCCACCGCTTAGATGGTCAGGGCTACCAGCTGTTGGCCGATGTGGTGATTGAACTCAACCAGCTGAATCCAGAAATTGCCGCGCGGCTTATCACGCCGCTAACGCGATGGCAGCGTTTTGATGAAACCCGCCAAGTATTAATGCGGTCTCAGCTAGAACGTATTAGGCAACAGCCGCTGTCTTCAAATGTGTATGAGGTGGTCGAGAAAGCATTGGCATAGGTACAGGCATGGTGGGCAAAAGCAGTTAACCAAGGAAAGGAACAACAACGGTGACAGATTCGCAGCAACACTATTTACTTATTATTAATGGTAAATCTGCCGGTAACCCGGCATTGCGTGAGGCAGTCAATGAACAACGCCAAGCAGGGATGCAAATTACTGTTCGAGCTACCTGGGAAGGGGGCGACGCTGCTGATATTGCTGAGCTATCTGACACCATGGGTATTACGCATGTGATTGCCTGCGGTGGCGATGGCACGGTTAGCGAAGTCATGAACGGGTTGATGCGTTTGCCCCATGACCGTCGGCCGGTATTAGGTATCGTGCCATTGGGCAGTGCTAATGATTTTGCCACCTCAGTTGGTTTGCCATTAGAGCCAGGCCCTGCTTTAGCCGCCGCAAGAGCGCTAAGTGCTTACCCCATTGATGTTGTACGTGTGACAGCTGGTGCGGGTGGTGAGTCCGCAACCAGCTACTATATCAATATGACGACCGGGGGATTTGGCGCTGAAATTACCTCATCAACGCCGAAAACCCTAAAGAGGCTATTGGGAGGCGGCGCGTATTCATTGATGGGCGCGCTCAAAGCATGGCGACACCGCAGCTATCGCGGCACGCTACATTGGGATGAAAAAGAGGAGAGTGCATCGCTACTGTTGCTAGCACTAGGCAATGGCCGCCAATCAGGCGGAGGGCAGGTGCTGGGGCCACGGGCCAAGCTTGATGATGGTCGTCTGGATGTGCTTCTGGTCAAGGACTTTAGTTCGGTGACAGAGCTGAGCAAGTTGATTAGCGAGCTGCAAAGCTTTCCCTCTGAGGGGCGATTTGTGCGCTATTTCACCACGACTCAACTAACGCTGACGACACAGGCGGGTGATCCGCCCTGGCCATTAACGCTGGATGGTGAGGCGCGCTGTTATGACCATTTCTGTGCCGAAGTAGTACCTCTAGCGTTGCGTGTGCTGTTACCAGAGGAGTGCCCCTTACTCTCTTCCAGCAACCGGCCTTAACTGGTTTCACTCAGATTTTAAACGTTATAAAGGAGAAGTATCTAATGGCCAATCGCGTGTGGATACCTGTAGTTGCCGCAATGGCTCTACTGCTGAGTGCCTGCGGTGACTCCCAGGAAGATCCCACCGTAACACCAGATGATAATTCTGAGGTGACGGATGATGAAGCAGTGCGCGAAGAGGAGTCGCCAGCAGCGGCTGAAAACGCGGCAGAAATGTCTAGCCCCGAAGAAGTAGAGGATGATATCGAGGCACAGCAAGCCGCTGAAGAACTTGAGCAAGCGGAAACTCTACGTGAAGGTAGTGACAGCCAAAATGGTGATAGTTCTGCTGATGCTGCGACGGTAGAGGCCGAAGAAGATACGCTGGCAGCCGACCCTGATGATGTGCTCGATGAGGAAAGCGCAATGCCGGGAGAAGCAACCCGTTCTGATGTCGATGAGATGATTGCCGAAACTGAACGCCGCTTTGAAGAAGCGGAAAAGCGACTTGAAGAGCAGTTTCAAGAAGTAGAGCAGCAGGCACCCACGTTAGAGCCAATGGAAAATGAAGATTTCTCGTCTAGCTGGGATGAAGATAGCAGCTTGCCAGAGCGAACGCCGTTGGAAGATAACCGCGAAGCTACCGACGTTGAGGCTTTGATCGAGGATACAGAGCGTCGCTTTGAAGAAGCGCAGCAGCGTCTTGAAGAGCAGTTTCAGGAATTGGAGAGTCGAGAGGCCGAGACTGGCCCAGCGATCGAGTCAGACGCGAGTGATAGTGATATAGGCGCTAGTGAGATGGATGAGCTTGATACCAGTGCAGATAGCCAAGCAGCTAACCGTAATCGTGAGGAATAAACAGTTGTGGCTAAGCTGAGCCTTAAAAATCAGCCATAAAAAAGGCCCGCGTTAGCGGGCCTTTGTCCATCCGGTAGCAATTAAGCTGGGCGGATGTTGGAAGCCTGAAGGCCTTTTTTACCCTGAGTCACTTCAAAGCTGACTTTTTGACCGTCTTGCAGGGTCTTGAAGCCTTCAGCTTGAATTTCGGAGAAGTGGGCGAACAGATCGTCTCCGCCGTCATCAGGAGAGATGAAGCCGAAGCCTTTAGTATCGTTGAACCACTTAACTGTGCCAGTTGCCATTTTCTATTTCCTTAACATGCTTAATATTCAAACGGGCAACTCAATTGTCCACCCGCTACAATTACTCTAGATGCAAACGCGGCTGTCGTCCAGCCACATACCTAAGATTTTTTATTTCTTTGCGAGCAAGCACAAATGATGCAGTTGGGTTTTGTTGATGCGCAGTTTATTTCCTTCCTGGTGGCTATCACGCTGCTTACGATTAGCCCTGGCGTCGACACGCTGCTAGTCATCCGTAACACGGCTCGTGGAGGCATTCGCGATGGTGTGACTACCAGTGTAGCTATCTGCTGTGGGCTGTTTATCCATGCCACTATCTCTGCGTTAGGCATCTCGCTTATTCTGCTGCAATCGGCCTGGGCATTTCATATGTTGAAGCTGGTAGGGGCGGGATACTTGATTTGGCTGGGGATCACCAGTTTATTGGCAGCGAGGCGAGGGCAGCCGCTGCCCGTTAATGGCGTACTAAAAGATACGCCTGCTGTTTCTCGCTGGCAGCCAGTCAAAGAGGGCTTTTTGTCCAATGTGTTGAACCCCAAAACGGTGGTCTTCTACATGGCGTTTTTGCCTCAGTTTATCGCCCCCGGCGATCCTGCTTTGCTGAAATCCCTTTGGCTGGCTGGCGTGCATTTCATTATCGCCAATATTTGGCAGATCAGCGTGGTAATGATGGTGGGGAGTGCCGGTAAGTGGCTCGCCAACGCGCGTTTTGCGCAAACCTTGAACGCCGCTACGGGAACCGTGTTGGTTATCTTTGGTATCCGGCTTGCACTCACTCAGCGCCCGGTTTAGACCGGGCGCCAAGGCTAGTGGGTAGCTAGCCTAACGACGGGCGAGCAACGCCCGGTCGTAGCGTACCTGCTGTTCGTTATCGCTCAGCAGCGAAACGCCTTCGCTGTTGCCACCGTTAGCAAGGCTTTCAAAAATCACACGATAGCTCAGGACGGCTTGTACGTAGTCGCGGGTTTCGCGGAAGGGGATGCTTTCCACAAATAGGTCAAACGCCTCCACGCCATCACCTAGCCATTGGTCAACTCGACCAGGGCCAGCGTTATAAGCCGCAGCGGCTGCTAAGCGATTGCCCTGGTAGCGTTGCAGCTTGTCACGCAAGTAGGTGCTTCCCAAACGGATATTTAGCTCTGGGTCCAGCACGCCGTAGGGGCCTGGATCGTTAATGCCCAGCTCGCGGCTGACTTGGCTAGCAGTGCCTGGCATTAGTTGCATTAAGCCTCGCGCGCCTGCAGGCGAAAGGGCGTTTGGATTATAAGCACTTTCGCGGCGGGTAATGGCCATCAGTAGGTAGGGATCAACGCCGGTGAGCCGGCCCCAGTGCTGAAAGCTATCGTGGTAGGCCTGGGGAAAACGCCAATCCAAGGCGTCCCACATCTCGGCTGCAATGGTGGTTTGCACCAAGCGAGCATGCCACTGCTGCTGGGCAGCATAATCGGCTAATGCGCGTGCCTGCTGTGGAGAGCCAGTTTGTACCGCATGCAGCCACTCGCTATTGGCAAGCCCATCTTCACCAATACGAAGCAATGCCTCGGTACGCTGAACGGCAGGTAGTTGCGCTATACGCTGCCGCGACGCGTCGTCAAAATGATTGCGTTCCATATTTAACTGATAGGGCTGTCCGAGTTTTTCGGCGGCTGCAAAGCCGTAAAAACTGCGATCTGTCGCCGCGCGTTGGTAACGTTCCTGGGCGGCTGTATGGTTGCCAAGCTGGGCGTTGGCACGGCCCAGCCAGTACTGCCAGCGACTGTTTTCCTGTTGGTCTACCGGCATTTCGGTAACCCAGTGAAGCACGCCGTTCCAGTCACGGTTAGCCAATGCATGGCGAACACGCAGCTCTAAGACACGCTCGCTCTCAAGGGTTGGTAGTACGCTGTCGACCCAGCTAAGTGTACCCGGCACATCGCGGACCAAAGCGTAAAAAGCCAGCTCTTCCTCAATGGCTGCACGGTCGCTGGGCAGCAGGTTTAGGCGTGGTGATAGCGCTTGCCAAGCAGCAAACGCTGCGGGGGTATCTTCTCGTGTAAATCGCTGCATGGCCGCCTGATAAAAGCTAGCGGTAGCCGCACACTCCGGGCCTAGGCACGAAGGCGCCTGAGTGATTGCGTGACTGCTGGTGGTGACACTGTCGATGGTGTCCAGCGCGGTTTGCCACTGGCCATTTAATAGCCCGCCCAGATAATTTGAAAGGCGCGTTTCTCCGGCTTGCCAAGCCAACATTTTGCGTTCCCAGATGGCCGCGGCATCAATAGTGCCGTTAGCGCGCAGGCGGTTAAACAATGGATCGCAAGCCTCAGGCTGTGAACTGCCCGTACGCCACAGTTTAAGGCCTGCTTCGCTGGCCTGCTGGGGCTGAGTAGCCAGTAGCGCCGTGTAGTAATAGCATTGCCGCGCTGTACCTGCTGGCTCGCCATCAGCGACCGCTAGTAAGTCGTTGTAACGTCCTGCATGGCCATACTTAGCAATCGCTTGGCCACGCATCCAGACCGCTAGTGGTGAATCAGCATACTGGTTGATAAAACCTTGCACGCTGTCAGGCGATAGATGGGGCAGTTGCCCCCTCAGCCGGTGATATTCCACATAGCCTTTTAAGGGATGGCTTTCTATTGAGCGGCTATCAACCTGCTCCCACTGCTGCTCTCTTGCGGCAGCGAGGGCATCGCGTAACTCACTGTCTGAGGCGGCCCACGAAAACGCGGGTAGCCCCACCAGCAGGGTTGTGCATAGTGCGCGAGCGGTATGGCGAAATGGTGAAGCCAACATGGTGCTCTCTCTCTATCAATTTAACTCTGTTTAAGCTCGGTGGAGGTAGTCCACAGGTATTATCGAGCAACCGCTATACTGAACGAATGTAAATAACCATGATCTGACTGCCCAGATACTAGGAGGATTTAATTACGATGGCCCCATTATCCACTTGGTGGTTCCTGCGTCGACTCAAATCCCGCGTTTGGGCGGCAAAACGTATTGTGCGTGCGCTAAAACTGTTTGTACCAATGTCACGTGACGTGATCCGTGGTGATTTTCGCCCCATCCCCTGGTCGGCATTTGGCATGATGGCATTAGCCTTGGGTTACTTGGTACTGCCGTTTGATCTGATACCCGATTTTCTCATGCTGATCGGTGTGGTGGACGATGTGCTGATTGTCGGCTGGTTGCTCAACCGGATCGACCAGCGCTTAGAGGGCTATCGTGCTTGGAAATACGGTGACCCCGACCTAACGCCTTCTTAAGCTCTGCTGTTTCTTACCCTCAGCTGCTTGAAAAAGCGCTGCTTATCCCCATATTTGATCCACGAAACCTTTTTATGCTCCTGCTGAATAGCGCAGGGGCAATTGACCAACGTGATCCAGAAGGGATAAGCGCATGACTACTGCTACCCACGAACAAGCGACTGATAAGTCGGCTAACCACGAAGAAACGCTAGGCTTTCAGACGGAAGTTAAGCAACTGCTGAATTTGATGATCCACTCTCTGTACTCTAACCGGGAGATTTTCTTACGCGAGCTTATCTCAAATGGCGCCGACGCCTGCGATAAGCTTCGCTACGCGGCCCTTGATAACGATGCGCTCTATGAAGGCGACAGTGAGTTGCGTATCGAAATCGAGCACGACCACGAAGCCAACACTATCACCCTGCGTGATAACGGTGTAGGCATGAATCGCGAAGATGTGATTGCTAACTTAGGCACCATCGCGCGTTCAGGTACCGCTGAATTTCTCAAGCAACTTTCCGGTGAGCAGCAGAAAGACGCCAAGTTGATTGGTCAGTTCGGCGTTGGTTTCTACTCTGGCTTTATTGTTGCTGATGAAATCGCGGTGCGTACCCGTAAAGCAGGTACCGATGCCAGCGCAGGTGTCGAGTGGCGTTCCAAAGGGGAAGGCGAGTTTACCGTTGCTGATATCGAGCGAGCCCAGCACGGGACCGAAATTACCCTGCACCTGAAAGAGGATGCCAAAGAGTTCGCCGATGATTACCGGCTACAAAGTCTGGTACGTAAATATTCGGATCATATCGAAGTGCCCGTGCGTATGCCGAAGACTGAAACGGCGAAGGACGACGAAGGCAACAGCATTGAGGGTAGTGAAGTAACGACCTGGGAAACCATTAATGAGGCCACGGCGTTATGGTCGCGTCCTAAGAGCGAGGTTTCCGACGATGAGTACAAGGCGTTCTACAAGCACGTTGCCCACGATTTTTCCGACCCGCTGACCTGGAGTCACAATAAAGTCGAAGGCAAGCTTGAATATACCAGCCTGCTGTATGTGCCAGGGCGTGCCCCGTTTGATATGTTCGACCGTGATGGGGCACGAGGGGTGAAACTCTACGTTCAGCGTGTCTTTATCATGGACGATGCTGAACAGTTCCTACCGCTTTATCTGCGCTTTATCAAAGGTGTGCTGGATACCCGCGAGCTGTCGCTCAACGTTTCTCGTGAATTGCTCCAGCAAGACCCCAATGTCGATAAAATCAAGTCGGCGCTTACCAAGCGTGGCTTGGACATGCTCAAGAAACTCGCCAAGGACAAAGAGCAGTATCAAACCTTCTGGAATACCTTTGGTAGCGTATTGAAAGAAGGGCCGGGCGAAGATCCGTCTAACCGTGAAAAAATCGCTGGTTTGTTGCGCTTTGCTTCAACCCACACCGATACCGCTACCCAGGAACATGCGCTGGCTGATTATGTGGAGCGCATGAAAGAAGGCCAGAAGAAGATTTATTACGTGGTGGCGGATAGCTTTAATGCAGCGAAAAATAGCCCGCATCTGGAAATCTTCCGTAAAAAAGGCATCGAAGTACTGCTGTTGTCGGATCGTATTGATGATTGGTTGATGAGCCATCTGACTGAGTTCGATGGCAACACCTTTGCCGATGTCGCTAAGGGCGAGCTTGATCTTGGTGATGTAGAAGATGAAGCAGAGAAGAAAGCCCAGGAAGAGACCGCTAAAGCGAAAGAGGATCTGGTTAAGCGCGTCAAAGAAGCGCTAGGCGACGGCGTGCAGGAAGTGAAAATCACGCATCGCCTGACCGACTCGCCCGCCTGTGTAGTGTTACCTGAGCATGAGATGGGCTATCAGATGCGCCGCATTATGGAAGCGGCAGGGCAGCCGCTGCCCGAGGTGAAGCCTATTCTTGAGCTGAACCCCAGCCATGCGCTAGTGGCCCGCTTGGAAGGGGCTGAAGGTGATTTGTTCACGCAGCTTTCCTACATCCTGCTGGATCAAGCCATCATTGCTGAAGGCGGTCATTTGGATGATCCTGCCGCCTACGTGAAACGCCTTAACAGTGTGCTGACCGCCTAGAAGGTTCTTACACCAAGGCGCTATGGCTTAGGCGTTAGTAACTAACGCTCATATTTATCAGCGCCCAAAACGGCCCGTTTGGTTACCCAAGCGGGCCGTCTGTTTTAGTAGGCTAGTTTTGATAAAGTGGGCGTGTACGTTCTGCGAGACTTATTAGGACACCATCATGGCTGAGCAGCAAATTAAGGTCGCCGTACTCGGAGGCGGTAGTTTCGGTACGGCATTAGCAAGTATTGCCGCCGATAATGGCGCCCACGTCCGTCAGTGGATGCGTGACGAAACGCTGGTCGCGCAAATAAATAACGAACACCGTAACGGGCGCTATCTGCCGCATTACGCAATGAATCCAGCCGTAGAAGCCTCAACCGATATGCAGGCTGTATTAGCTGATGCCTCCCTGGTACTGATTGCGATTCCCTCAAAGGCCTTTCGCAGCGTGGTGCAAGCAGCAAAAGCGTGGCTGAGGCCTGAGCAAATTCTGGTAAGTACCACCAAAGGGATTGAGCAGGACGGCTTCTTGCTCATGAGCCAGGTGCTTGAACAGGAGACAGGCTTTAGCCACATTGGTGTGATTGCAGGGCCTAACTTGGCATCTGAAATTGCCGATAAACAGTTAACCGCTACGGTCATTGCTAGCGCTGACCCGTTAACCCGCACGCGGGTTCAGCAAGCGCTGGGCTGCCGTTATTTCCGCGTTTACGCCAGCGATGATCGCCACGGTGTTGAGTTAGGTGGCGCACTAAAAAATATTTACGCCATTGCGGCGGGCATGGCGGCGGCGCTGGGTATGGGTGAAAACACCCGCAGTATGTTGATGACCCGCGCGCTGGCTGAAATGAGCCGCTTTGCGGTTGCCCAGGGCGCTAACCCGATGACTTTTTTAGGCTTGGCAGGCGTAGGAGACTTGATCGTTACCTGCTCGTCTAATTTATCGCGTAACTACCGGGTTGGCTATGCCATGGGAGAGGGGCGGACGCTTGAAGAAGCCGTTGATGCACTTGGCCAAGTGGCGGAAGGCGTTAATACAGTGAAGCTGGTATGCGCCAAAGCGAGCGAGATGGGTGTTTATATGCCGTTGGCGGAAGGGCTTCATCACGTACTGTTTGACGGCGTGCCTGCTCAAGAGATGGCGCGCACCCTGATGATGGGCGAGCAGAGTAGTGATGTAGAGTTTATTCTGCCCCGTGAGGCTGTTCAGCAGGCTCATCGCGACCAAGCCCATCATGACCAGGCTCCTCCCTCTCAAAAAAACGGAGGCTCGAATGCCTGATATGTTGATCATGCGCCATGGCGAGGCTGGGCCAGGGTATCCCGATCACGCGCGCCGCTTAACATCGCGCGGTGAGCGTGAGGTCGAAAAAATGGCGCGCTGGCTGGCCGAGCGTGTGGCTGCTGGTGAATTGCCAATGCCAACGCTTTATGCCAGCCCCTACGCACGAGCGCAGCAAACCGCGCAAGCGCTGTGCGACGCGCTGGGTACTCCCCTTGAGACGCTAGATTTTATCACCCCAGAGGACTCACCCAGCGCTGTGAGCGACTGGCTGCTTGAACAGCCTGAGGGCACGCCGATTATGCTGGTGAGTCATATGCCGCTGGTGGGCGATTTGGCGGGGCTGTTGGTCGAGGGGAGTCCAGCCCAAGGCATTGGTTTTCCTACCGCCGCCATCGCTGAGTTTGAAGCCGAGGTCTGGGCGGCAGGCTGCGCGCAGCTGAAGCGTTTTACCCAGCCCAGCCAGCTTTGATGGCCATAAAGACCAAAAAGCGGCTGCCGGGGCAGCCGCTAGTTGTTCGAAAATTTCAGTTCCGAATCAACTCGTAGCGGGGGTCTTTCGCCAAGGATGGCGAAAGTAGCGCCCAGGGAGGGGTTTACAGCGCCCCCGCCAAGAGTTGTTCGGATTGTCCAAAACTGCCGTTACAACAGCGCGTCGAGCTTCTCTTTTAGCAAGCCATTCACCTGCTGCGGGTTGGCGGTGCCACGCGATGCTTTCATTACCTGACCGACAAAGTAGCCGATCATCTTGCCGCGTTTTTCCGGCTCCGAATCACGATACTGGGCAACCTGGGCGGGACTGTCGGCGATCACTTGATCAATCATCGCTTCAATCGCGCCGGTATCCGTTACTTGTTTGAGCCCTTTGGCATCAATAATATCGTCGGCGGATTCGCCCTGGCCATTCCACAGCGCCTGAAAAACCTCTTTTGCCGCTTTACCGTTGATGGTGTTGTCCAGCACGCGACTGATCAGCTGGCCTAGCTGGCGCGCCGAAATCGGGCTGTTGGCAATGCTTAGGTTTTCGCGATTAAGGGCGCCGGAAAGCTCACCCTGTACCCAGTTAGCCGACTGCTTAGCGTCGCCGCACTCGTTATGCACGGCCTCAAAGAACTCGGCCATATCGCGGCTGGCTGAAATGACATTGGCGTCATAGGCAGATAGCCCCAGCTCGTTTTGGAACCGTTCGCGCTTATCGGCAGGCAGTTCAGGCAACTGGCTGCGTAAGTGATCCAAGTAGGCTTGATCAAGAACTACTGGCAGCAGGTCGGGGCAGGGGAAGTAGCGATAGTCGTTGGCTTCTTCCTTGGTACGCATGCTGCGGGTTTCATCGCGATCCGGGTCGAATAGGCGCGTTTCTTGAACCACGCTGCCGCCATCTTCGATCAACTCAATTTGACGCTCAACTTCAAATGCAATCGCACGTTCGACGAAGCGGAAAGAGTTAACGTTTTTAATCTCTGCGCGCGTACCAAAGGCCTCCTGACCCGTGGGACGCACTGAAACGTTAACGTCGCAGCGCATGGAGCCTTCCGCCATGTTGCCGTCAGAAATGCCCAGGTAGGTGACGATCGAGTGAATCGCCTTGAGATACGCCGCGGCCTCTTTCGCGCTACGCATATCGGG
The DNA here is from genome assembly GCF_037070225.1 of Vreelandella indica. Classification (NCBI taxonomy): domain Bacteria; kingdom Pseudomonadati; phylum Pseudomonadota; class Gammaproteobacteria; order Oceanospirillales; family Halomonadaceae; genus Vreelandella; species Vreelandella indica. The sequence goes on along the minus strand of NZ_JBANSO010000001.1, from coordinate 224,198 downwards.
CTCTGAAACGATTTCCAGCAGCGGTGTGCCAGCCCGGTTCAGGTCAATCCCGGTCATACCATGAAAATCTTCATGCAGCGACTTGCCAGCATCCTCTTCAAGGTGAGCATGGTGAATGCGGATACACTTGGTGCTGCCATCTTCCAGGGTAATCTCAATGTCGCCAGGCCCCACGATGGGGTGATACATCTGACTAGTCTGATAGCCCTTGGGCAGGTCGGGGTAAAAGTAATTCTTACGGTCAAACACCGACACTTCAGCGATATCCGCATGCACCGCCAAGCCGAACTGAACGGCCATCGCCACCGCCTGTTCATTAAGCACCGGCAATGTGCCGGGCAGGCCTAAATCGACCGCGCACGCTTGGGTGTTGGGCTCAGCGCCAAACGCCGTTGAGGCACCGGAGAAAATTTTTGAACGCGTTGCGAGCTGAACGTGGACTTCAAGCCCAATCACGGTTTCCCATTGCATTAGGCGTACTCCTCGGCAAAGGCAGGACGTTGTAGGTGCCAATCGGTCGCTTGTTGAAACTGGTGAGCGACATTTAGCAACTGCGCTTCGGCGAAGTGGGTGCCGAGAATTTGCAGGCCCACCGGCCGACCATTGGAAAAGCCAGCCGGTACGCTGATGCCGGGGATGCCCGCCAGGTTAACCGCGATGGTGTAGATGTCCTGTAAGTACATTGATACGGGATCTTTTTTAGCGCCTAGGTCGAAAGCAGGCGTGGGGGAGGCCGGTCCCATCAGCACATCCACATCTTCAAAGGCGTCTAGGAAGTCCTGGCGGATCAGGCGACGTACTTTTTGAGCCTTGGTGTAGTAGGCGTCAAAGAAACCTTCCGACAGCGTATGAGTGCCGATCAGGATGCGCCGCTTGACCTCTTCACCGAAGCCCTCAGCCCGTGAGCGGGTATACAGATCAATCAAATCGCTGGGATTGTCGCAGCGATAACCAAAGCGCACACCGTCGTAGCGTGACAGGTTCGAAGAGGCTTCGGCGGGGGCGATAACATAGTAAGCCGGAATCGCATAGTGGGTGTGCGGTAGGCTGACTTCGCGCACGGTCGCGCCCAGAGATTCGTACACTTTCACTGCTTCGCGTACGGCCTTTTCAACATCGGGATCTAAGCCATCGCCAAAATACTCTTTAGGCAGGCCAATCTTTAAGCCTGAGAGCGGAGCATTAAGGCTTTCCACATAGTCCGGCACGCCGCGGGTGACGCTGGTGGAGTCGCGTCCATCGTGACCGGCAATAACGCCCAACAGGTGTGCGCAATCTTCGGCGCTACGTGCCATGGGGCCTGCCTGATCAAGACTTGAAGCGTAGGCAATAATGCCAAAGCGAGATACACGGCCATAAGTGGGCTTCAAACCAGTGATGCCGCAAAACGCCGCCGGTTGGCGGATGGAGCCGCCGGTATCGGTGCCCATGGCGGCAGGCACCAAGCCAGCCGCGACCGCTGCGGCACTGCCGCCGGAGCTGCCGCCCGGTACTGCGTTCAAATCCCAAGGGTTTTTAACCGGACCGTAGTAGCTGTTTTCGTTGGAAGAGCCCATGGCGAACTCATCCATATTGGTTTTGCCCAGACTAATCGTGCCCGCTGCGTTCAGCTTTTCAACGACGGTGGCATTGTAGGGGGCGATAAAGCTATCCAGCATTTTTGAGCCGCAGCTGGTTTTTACATCGCGAGTACAAAAAATATCTTTAAGCGCCAGGGGGATGCCCGCCAGCGTGCCAGCGGTGCCCGCCGCCCGCGCGTTATCAGCAACTTCGGCTTGCTTCAGCGCTTGCTCAGCGGTCACGCTGATAAAACTGTTCAGTTTGCCGTCAGCTTTTTCAATGCGCTGCAAATAGTGAGCGGTCAGCTCTCGGCTTGAGAACTCGCCGCTTTTTAAGGCAGCAGCGAGTTGCGTTAATGTTTTCTCATACATGACCCGGAAGCTCCGTTCAGGGGCGAAAAAAAGAGGCGGTGTGGTTGGCTCGGGTTAGCTCGACGACGCGGTTATTCAACGACGCGAGGCACCAGATACAAGCCGTTTTCCACTGCCGGAGCACAGCGCTGAAAGGTATCACGCTGGTTAGATTCGGTGACTTCATCGGCGCGCAGTCGCTGAGTCGCATCTAACGGATGAGCGAGCGGCTTAACACCTTCAGTATCAAGGCTTTGTAGCTGATCGACCATGTCCAGAATCCGGCTTAGGTCTTCTACAAAGCCGCTGGCTTGGTCATCGCTGACGGCGAGTCGGGCCAAGTGAGCGGCCCGGCGCACATGAGATTCTTCAAGCGCCATGATCGATATTCCTCGTAAACGTAATTGAACAATATCCGCTTTAAGCGGTATACATACCGATATCAAAAAAACGTCTTGTGTAGCAGACGTGGAAAATAGCCGCAAAAGGTACCACATATTGGCCTTAACGGGCAGTATTAGGCACGACTCGTGCTTGCTGCCAGGGGGTTGCGGTGATACCGTTTGCATCCGCACAGGGTTCCCGGTCTGCACTAGGTAACAACATCCATGTTTAAACGTTTAAGGGGGCTGTTTTCCAGCGATCTATCGATTGATCTGGGTACAGCCAACACACTGATTTATGTACGCGGTCGCGGCATCGTGCTTGATGAGCCGTCCGTGGTTGCTATCCGCCAGTCAGGCAATATGCGTAGCGTCGCGGCAGTCGGTACTGATGCCAAGCGAATGCTGGGGCGTACGCCTGGCAACATTACGGCAATTCGGCCGATGAAAGATGGTGTCATTGCCGACTTCACCGTCACCGAGCAGATGCTTCAGCACTTTATCCGTAAAGTTCACCAAAGCACTTTCCTAACCCCCAGCCCACGAGTGCTGGTGTGCGTTCCTTGCATGTCAACGCAAGTCGAGCGTCGGGCGATTCGCGAGTCAGCGGAAGGTGCTGGTGCTCGCGAGGTGTTCTTGATTGAAGAGCCCATGGCAGCGGCTATTGGTGCGGGTCTTCCGGTTGATGAAGCGCAAGGGTCGATGGTGGTCGATATCGGTGGTGGTACCACTGAAATCGCGATTATTTCTCTCAATGGCGTGGTCTATTCCGAGTCTATCCGGGTGGGCGGCGACCGCTTTGATGAAGCGATCACTGCTTACGTGCGTCGTCACTACGGCAGCTTGATTGGTGAAGCGACGGCTGAGCGCATCAAAGAAGAGATCGGCTGCGCCTACCCAGGTGGCGAGCTACGTGAAATTGATGTGCGTGGCCGTAATCTGGCTGAAGGTATCCCGCGCAGCTTTACGCTCAATTCCCACGAAATCCTGGAAGCATTGCAGGAAACGCTGGGTTCCATTGTAGCAGCGATCAAAAGCGCGCTTGAACAATCTCCCCCTGAATTGGCGTCCGATATCGCCGAGCGTGGCTTGGTGTTAACGGGTGGCGGTGCTTTGTTGCGCGATTTGGATAAGCTCATTGCTGAAGAGACAGGTTTGCCGGTGATTGTGGCTGAAGATCCGTTGACCTGTGTTGCTCGTGGCGGTGGTAAAGCGCTGGAAATGATTGATCAGCACACCTTTGAGTTGCTGTCGAGCGACTAATCGCAGCGGTTAATTGCGGGGGATTGCCTATTAAGCCGCTGTTTTCGCACGGGCCACTGCCGGGCTATCGGCTGTTTTTTTGCGTATTGGCTGCCAGTGCTTTGATGTTTGTCGACCAGCGTTTCACGCGTATGGAACAAGTGCGTGCGCAACTGTCGACAGTTGTTGCCCCTATCCAATGGGTGGTTAGCGTGCCTAGTGACCTGTTGAATTGGGGGTCGCTGGCACTTTCTGATCAACAGGCCCTGGTGGATGAAAACCGTCGCCTGCGTGAGCAGATTCTTACCCTTTCCCATCGTGGTCAGCGAATGGCGAATTTAACAGCGGAAAACAGCGAGCTGCGCGAATTGCTAAGGGCCGCTGAACGTCGTGAGATTCCCTATATCACGGCGGAGCTTTTATCGCTGGATAATGACCCTTTTAGTCATCAAATGGTAGTCAATCGTGGGCACCGTAACGGCGCCTACGTGGGGCAGCCGGTTATCGACGCCTCTGGCTTGGTGGGCCAAATTACTGCTGTCTCTGCCTATTCCAGTCGCGTTTTGCTATTAGCGGATGCCAGTCATGCCTTGCCGGTCCAGCTAAACCGTAATGGGTTACGCTTTATTGTTCAGGGGGCCGGGCGTTACAGCAGTGTTAATGTGATGCATGTCCCCGATACAGCGGATATTCGTGAGGGTGACTTGCTAACCACTTCAGGGTTAGCGGGGCGTTTCCCGCCGGGGTATCCCGTCGCACGCGTAACAGAGGTTTTCCACGACCCTGGTAAGCCCTTTGCGCGTGTAACGGCCGAGCCCATGGCGCAGTTACAACGCTCGCGCCACTTTTTGCTGCTTTTCCCGCCTCCGCGTGTGGAAGTGGAAGAGCATGCGTGGGATGAAACGCTGGATATCTCGGCAGAGGCGTTACGCTCCTCGCTACGGCTTGCTAATCCCGATCAAGAGGTGCCCTGATGGCGCGTGCACCGGTTGTGCCTATTTTAGCTATTTGGCTAAGCCTGCTATTGGCGTTATGTTTGCAAGTCATGCCGCTGGCCGATGGCTGGCAGGTATATCGGCCTGAATGGCTGGGGCTTATGCTAATTTACTGGTGTATGCGAGCTCCCGACAGAGTCGGCGTTTTTCATGGCTTTGTACTAGGCATTTTGATGGATTTAATCGAAGGCACCGCGCTTGGGCAGCATGCTCTCATCTATTCGCTCTTAGCGTTCCTTTGTGCATTGGTGTACCCACGCTTCCGGGCTTATTCACTGGTACAACAGTCGGCTCTCGTGTTGGTGTTGCTCGGCTTAGTGCAGCTCGTCGCGCAGTGGCTGCGCACCATCGTGGGTGATTTTTCAATTCACCTGGCCTTTTTAATTCCCTCGCTGATCAGTGCATTTTTATGGCCGTGGTTGTCTACCATGTTCCAAGCATTCGAGCGCCGGTTGGCCGCTTCATGACCGCACCTGTTTTATGCTTAGCGTCTGCCTCACCACGCCGTCGGGCCTTGCTGGAATCTATTGGTGTGTCGGTCACGGTTAACCCCTGTGATATTGATGAGACACCACTGGTTGGTGAGTCGGCCCAAGCGTATGTACAGCGCTTAGCGATTGCCAAAGCCAAGGCGGCAGCCCCCCTAACTGACTTACCTACGTTAGGTTCAGATACCGCTGTCGTCGTTGATGGGCGAATTCTAGGTAAACCGGTGGATGCCGAGCAGGGGGCTGATATGCTGCGGCTGCTTTCCGGGAGGCAGCATGAAGTGCTGACCGCCGTGGCGGTGAGTGGGCCTGAAGGTATGCTCTCCTGCTGCGTGATCACCCAGGTGACCATGCGAGAAATAGAAGCACATGAGATTGCTGCCTACTGGCGTACCGGCGAGCCCGCTGATAAGGCAGGTGGGTACGCCATACAGGGATTAGCAGCGATCTTTGTAAAACAGATTCATGGCAGTCATTCGGCGGTGGTAGGGCTACCACTGTTTGAGACGGCACACTTGCTACGTCGACAGGGAGTCCCCATCTGGCAGCGCGTTTAACTCCCCTTGGATGAGAGCGCCGCCTAGATCGCTGGCAAGGAATACGTCAACCAACAAGGAATTTTGCATGAGCGGTGAAGTTCTCATCAATTTAACGCCAATGGAAACCCGCGTCGCGCTGGTTGAAAATGGTGTTTTGCAAGAGGCACTGATCGAGCGTTCCCGTCGGCGTGGCATCGTGGGCAATATCTACAAAGGCAAAGTAGTGCGTGTGCTGCCTGGAATGCAGGCTGCCTTTGTTGATATTGGCCTGGAGCGGGCAGCGTTTATTCATGCCCATGAAGTAATGCCGCCAGGCACGCCTCCTGATGAACAGCAAACTATCGGGCAGTTGCTTCACGAGGGGCAGGCGCTGGTGGTACAGGCCACTAAAGATCCTATTGGAAGCAAAGGGGCACGCTTAACCACTCATCTTTCGATCCCTTCCCGTTATTTGGTTTACATGCCGGACTCGCCACACCATGGCGTATCGCAGCGCATTGAAGATGAGCGTGAACGCGAGCGCTTAAAGGCATTGCTGGATAGCAGCGTGGCAGAGCAAACGCTGGAAGTAACGGGTGGCTTTATTGTTCGCACCGCCGCTGAAGGGGTGGGCGATGAAGAACTGAAAGGTGATATGTATTTCTTGCTGCGTCTATGGCGCAAGGTGAGTGAGCGTAAAGTTACCGCGACACCACAGAGCGTGATTTATGATGATTTACCGCTCTTTATGCGTACGCTACGCGACGTTATGCGCGACGATATCGAAAAAGTGCGTATCGATTCACGGGAAAACTTCGTCAAGCTGGTGGAGTTCGCTGAAGAGTTTATGCCAGATGCGGTCGAGCGTATTGAGTACTACCCCGGCGAGCGCCCTATCTTTGATCTCTATAGCGTCGAAGATGAGATCCAGAAAGCGTTAGGCCGTAAGGTACAGCTTAAGTCTGGCGGCTATTTGGTTATTGACCCCACTGAGGCTATGACCACCATCGATGTGAATACCGGTGGTTATGTGGGGCACCGCAATCTTGAAGAGACTATTTTCAAGACCAATCTTGAAGCAGCGACGGCGATTGCCCGCCAGCTTCGGCTGCGTAATCTGGGCGGCATTATCATTATCGACTTTATCGATATGATTGACGTTGAGCATCAGCGGCAGGTATTGCGGGTGCTGGAAAAAGCCTTAGAGCGCGATCACGCCAAAACCAAGTGTACCGGCGTCACTGAACTAGGCCTTGTTCAACTTACTCGTAAGCGTACCCGGGAAAGTTTGGAGCAGACGCTCTGTGAAGCCTGCCCCACCTGCAGCGGCCGTGGAACACTGAAAACCCCGGAAACGGTCTGTTATGAAATCTTTCGCGAGATTCTCCGAGAGGAGCGCGCCTACAGTGCCGAAACTTACATGGTGCTTGCCTCGCAGTCCGTCGTTGATCGTCTATTGGATGAGGAGTCAGCTGCGGTAGCAGACCTGGAGACATTTATTAATAAAACGATCCGCTTCCAGGTTGAACAGCACTACTCCCAAGAGCAGTACGATATCGTACTGATGTAATCATGCAGACTCGTTCGCTGGTGCGTTGGAGTTTAGTGATAGCGGCCTGGCTGCTAGGCAGCACCGCTATGTTGCTGCTATTGCTCCGCTTGGCCTTCAGTCAATCCGACGCTCTTACCCCTCGCATTGAAGCGCTGCTTGAAGCGCGTATTGGTGTGCCGGTCACTATTGAGCGGTTATCGCTTTCCTTTGCCCGGAGCGACCTGCTGTTAACCCTTGATGGGTTGAGCGCAGAAACGCCCGATGGCCAAGCACTGTTTTCCCTGGACCATGCAGGGCTGCGTTTGGATACCTGGGCGTCGCTTGTCAATAGGGCGCCGATTTTTAGCGACGCACGCATAAGCGGAACTGAGTTTCATCTCTATCAAGGCACGGGAGCTTCTTGGCAATGGCCTGAGCCTGCCGAGTTGCCGCTATTAATGGCGTCTGAACCGGATGTCGATCTGGCCGCTATTGATGACTGGGCCGGACTCATATTGCGCCAGCGGCTATGGGTAGACGACACCCGCGTGGTGCTGCATGGTAGGCACGACACCGTGATGTTACATGCCGAGACACTGCTGCTGACTGGCGATGAGCGGCGCACACGGCTGGAAGGCGCGATCAATATTGCGGAATCTTTACAGCAAGCGCGCAAGGTTGCCCTTCCCGCGGCTGAAATGAAGGTTGAGATGCAGCCCGGTCAACATGGCTTTAGCGACTTTTCTGCAGCACTACAGCTGGATATTCAGCTTGATCAATTGGTAGTGTTGGCCGCTATGTTCCGTCCTGATCATGCCGCCTATTTAGAGCAGGCTGGGGGGAGTGCGCGGCTATGGGGCCGCTGGAGCGCTGGGCGTCTTGAGGAGGCCCGTGTTGCCGTCGATGTGCCCCAGTTAACCCTTCGCCATAATGTTCAGTACGCGGTGCTAAGGGATATTGAAGCGAATGGCTTATGGCAGCGTGACGGCGACGGAGGCGAGGCATGGCTGAGTGGTGACGCTGATAGCGTCGAGTGGGCGCAACCCCCCGGGGGCAGCGTTGGCCCGGCCTTGCCGCGATACTGGCACGCCACCCATCAACCAGGGAGGTGGGAAGTTCGCACCAGTGCCTTTGAACTCGCCTCGCTGACAGCCTGGCGCGATTATGTATTGCTACCTGAGTCAGTAACGCGAGTATTGCAAACCCTTGCCCCCCGCGGGCAAGTCCAGGGATTGCACGTTGGGCAGCAAGAAGGTCGCTGGGGAGTCGATGCGGCCCTAACCGGTGTCGAGGTCTCGCCTTGGCAGCAGGCCCCTGGCGGCGGCCCGTTGGATGCCTGGGTGCAGGCGCGGGATTTTCGTGGCCGTGTACTGTTTAGTAGCGACGGCGACAGTACCCTCTATTTCCCCGAGTTTTTTACCGCTCCCATGCAGTTAAGACGTGCCGAAGGCGAAGTGGAGTGGGTATACGATGGCCCCAATACCATGGTGAGTGGCAAGAACCTCAGCGTTGACTGGGATGGCGCTCAGGTGTCGGGTGGTTTTGGTTTAGTCACCGGTAATCAGCGCGGCCATTTTGGCTTAGATCTAGATTTTAGTGAGGTGGACGCGCTAGACCGACCGCTGGCTCAGTGGCTGCCGCTTAGCGTGATGGATAAAGGACTACGCGATTGGCTGCTCAACGATATCGGTGGCTATGTCACCGAGGGGTCGTTACAGCTAAGCCAACCCTTAGGAGAAACGGTAACCGCTGAGGATTTTACCGCCACACTTGCGCTGGCAATTACACAAGGCCATTTACCGATTGCGCCAGGCTGGCCACGTCTTGATGACGTTGAAGGCCGTCTAAAATGGCAAAATAAGGTGTTAGAGGCTGAAGTTGAACATGCCCAAAGCCATGGTGTGACTGCTTCAGAGGGTGAAGTGGTGATGGAGAATGAGATACTTAATTTATCGGGCCAGCTGCAGGCGGATGGTTCAGCGTTAACGACCTTTTTACAGGCGATGCCCGATATTGATCTTTCCCCACTGAGTGATTTGCGCGTAACGGGCGATGTTAATGGCGATATTGCCTTGTCGCTGCCGCTGGAAACGCCTGATGCGCTGCAGCTGGAAATTAATGCCTTGCCAAGCTTCTCCGAAGTGGTTTATCAGCCGTTGGATTTACGGCTTCAGTCGGTCGAGGGTGACCTCGCTTGGCTGCAGGACGGAGAGAGCAGCGGGCTGGTGGGTGACGCCAGTGGCCAATTGCTAGGCGGGCAAATAGCCGCAGATTTTCACACCCAAGACGACAGAATAGAGCTGCAGGGTAATGTAGCGACCTCGGCACTTTTTGAGCTCGCTGGGTTGGATGACAGCCAGGGGCGCCTGCCGCTAGAAGGGCAGCTACAGTGGCAAGGCAATGTCAGCTTAATGCCCACGCCAACCCTGCGCCTGGAAAGCCGTCTACTCGGTGTCACCAGCCATTTACCGGCACCGTTTGCCAAGTCGGCCCAGCAGCCATGGCCCTGGAGTGTGACGGCTGACATTGAAGCTGGACGGATCCAAAGCCGTTTGGCTGATATTGCTTCCGCACGACTTCAGCAGCGTAACGGCTCTCTTGCCGGGTCGCTATATCTAGGCAATGAGGCAGCGCGCACGCACGCTTGGCCTACGAAGGCTGGGTTAAGCATTGATGCCGATGTGCCACGTATTGACCCGCTGGCTTGGCAGCAGGCGATTGCACCGTTAATGGCAGAAGGCGCGTCTACGCCCAGCAATGGTAACGGCCAGGTGCCCTTAACAGTAGCGTTATCGACACCCTGCGTGGTTTATCAAGATGAGTGTTTAGGCAGCCTTAGTGCCACCGGTGGCATGAACGGTGACCTCATCGATATGGATTTAAGCGGTAATCTTGTGACCGGGCGCTTACAGTACAATGCGCAATCGCCGCAGCCCTTGGATATGACGATTGAAGCGTTGTCACTTGATCGTTTGCTGGCGTTAGCTAACAAGCAACATGACAGTGATGCGCCTACGCCAGACTCCTGGATGCAAGCGGTTAAAACCCAGCGCGAGGCGCCAGCCGCCATTCCCGATTGGCTGGCCGATGTGCCTAATGGGCGATTGCGATTAGCCGAAATTTCCATGGGGCCACGCCGTTTCGGTCCGTTGACGGCCTACTGGCAAACCGATGGAGAGCGCTTTTCGCTCACTCCGGTTGGGTTGACCCTTGGCCAGCTCTCAGCGCGAGGCGAGTTGTACTGGGAGGGTAGTGCCTCTTCCAGCCACACCCGTGCGGATATCTCAATTCAAGGTGGGGATATCGGCACCGCCCTTGAGCGCCTAGACCAGCCTGTGGCCATGCGCAGCCGCAGCACCGATGTGGTGGCCTCGCTGGATTGGCCAGGCGCCCCCTGGCAACTGGCGTTAAGGCATGCCGATGGCTATATCAGCACCGACATTCGTGACGGCAGCTTTGTCACCCTGGAATCGGCACCGGCGCGTTTAATCGGCTTGCTCAATTTCGATAACATCTTAAGACGGCTGCGCTTGGATTTTTCTGACGTTACCGGCCAGGGCACTGCATTTGACCGTGTCAACGGTACCGCCGATGTGACCGGTGGACTGCTAACCCTTCGCGGCCCATTGCAAATTGACGCCCCGGCCACCACCCTAACGCTAACAGGCAACGTCGATCTTGTAACGCGTGAACTTGACCAGCGGCTTGGCGTCACACTGCCAGTGACGCAAAGTTTGCCGATTGCGGCCATTGCCGTTGGTGCGCCCATCGTCGGCGGCGCGCTATTCCTCGCCGATCAACTGTTTGGCGACGCCCTAGATCGCGCCACAACGCTTCATTATCGCGTGCGAGGCCCTTGGACCTCGCCGCAGGTTACTTTAGAAGGCCCCCAATGACCGCATATAAAAGTGATGTAGATACCGCTGCAGCCATCCTGTTGACTCCCGGAGGGTTGGATTTAGACGCTCTGGAAACAGGGTTGGGCTACGCCATGGGCGCGGGTATTGACTACGCCGACCTTTATTTTCAGCGGACTTGGCAAGAGGGCTGGGTGCTGGAAGATAGCGAGGTAAAAGAGGCCAGTTATAATATCGATGGCGGTGTCGGCGTGCGTTCGCTGGCAGGTGAAAAGACCGGTTTTGCCTACTCCAACCAAATTACCGCCGATGCATTAATGGATACCGGCCGCACCGCGGCTGGCATTGTGCGCAGTGGTAAGCGCTTGCCTGGGCAACTGGTTAGTCCGGTGTCCGCCATGTCGCGCTATGCAGGGATTGATCCCTTGGCCGGCCTGAGTGCTGAAGAAAAAGTCGCCATGCTGAAACAGGCTGACCGTGTGGCGCGTGCTGCCGACCCCAGTATTAGCCAGGTAAGTGCCTCCTTATCGGGCACTTATGAAGTGGTGTTGGTACGGGCTAGTGATGGCACGTTGGCGGCCGATATCCGCCCGCTGGTGCGCTTCAATGTCAGCGTGATTGCAGTTAAGAATGGGCGTCGCGAACGCGGCAGCGCCGGTGGTGGCGGTCGTTACTCCATGGCTAAACTGCGCGATGATCAAGTGGCGGAGCAGTACGCCAAAGAGGCGGTGCGTCAGGCATTGGTCAACCTGGAAGCCATCGATGCACCCGCAGGGCAAATGCCTGTGGTGTTGGCATCCGGCTGGCCGGGGATCTTGCTGCATGAAGCGGTAGGGCACGGCCTGGAAGGTGATTTCAATCGTAAAGGCAGTTCCGCCTTTGCCGGCAAGATGGGCGAGCGCGTGGCCGCTAAAGGCGTCACCATTGTCGATGATGCGACGATATCGGATAGCCGTGGCTCAATGAGCGTGGATGACGAAGGGACACCGGGTCAGTATACGCCGCTTATTGAAGACGGCATTTTAACGGGCTATATGCAGGATAAACTCAATGCCCGATTAATGGGCATGGCGCCCACAGGAAACGCGCGACGTGAATCCTTCGCCCACTTGCCGATGCCACGCATGACCAATACGGTCATGCTGGCTGGTCAGGATGAGCCTAGCGATATTATCAAAAGCGTTAAGCGTGGCATTTATGCGGTCAGCTTTGGCGGCGGCCAGGTGGATATTACCTCGGGTAAATTCGTGTTCTCCGCCAGCGAAGCCTACCTCATTGAAGATGGCAAGGTGACGGCGCCTGTTAAAGGGGCCACTTTAATCGGCAATGGTCCGGAAGCCATGCAGCGCGTTTCCATGATTGGCCACGACATGGCGTTGGACACCGGGATTGGTGTGTGTGGTAAAGAGGGGCAGGGCGTGCCGGTCGGTGTCGGCCAGCCCACCCTGAAATTGGATGAGCTGACCGTTGGCGGCACGCAGTCTTAAAAAGCTTTTTTCAAGAACTGTTTTTAAAGCGCCTGTTTTAAAGCGCTAAGGTTTCGCGAAGGTGTTTGAAGAGCTTACGCGAGCTGGTCGGTGGTTTGCCCTGCTCGCGTTCCCGCTGGGCGTTGCGAATTAATTGACGCAGCGTTTGGCGGTCCGCGTCGGGATGCTCCGCCATGAACAGGTCAACAGCATCATCGCCTTCATCAATTAAGCGTTCACGCCATTTTTCCAGCCGGTGAAACGCATGGTCGCGCTGCTCCTGCTCTTGTTCGATGGAGTCGAACACGCCTTGGATGGCGGCGAGATCCTCTTTACGGATAAGTTTGCCGACGTACTGCATATGGCGGCGGCGGCCTTCATGAGAACGAATGCGCGAGGTTTCCTCGATAGCACGCAGCATATCGTCAGAAAGGGGGAAGCGGGCGCGCTCTGCCGGTCGCATGGCGATTAACGTTTCCCCAAGTGCCTGTAAGGCATGCATTTCGCGTTTGAGTTGCGACTTGCTTGGGCGTTCTTCCTGCTCTTCAACTTCAACGGGGTCGGGACGTTGCTTACGCATAGTGTGGCTCACAGATAAAATTCGTTGCGGCATTATACCAGCTGCGAGTACAACATTGATTCGCCGAAGACATTCTCTTGGAGACATTCGGTTGAGATAGGAGGCCATATGGCACAGGCATTTGATGCATCCGCGCAGCAGTCGTTACTGACCGCGCGGGCCGAAGAGGCGCTAGCGTTGGCAAAGCGCTTGGGCGCGGATGCTGCCGAAGTAGGCGCAAGCGTCGATCAGGGAATAGGTGTTAGCGTACGCCAGGGTGAAGTTGAAACGGTTGAGTTATCCCGTGATCAGGGCATCGCCGTGACGCTTTACGTAGGCCAGCGTAAAGGTAGTGCTTCATCAACGGATGCTAGCAGTGCCTCGATCCAGGCTGCGGTAGAAAAAGCGCTGGCGATTGCCCGCTATACCGGAGAAGATCCGGCCGCCGGGTTGGCCGATGCATCGTTGATGGCCACCGAGTTACCCGATCTGGAAGTGCATTATCCCTGGGCGCTTACAACCGATGAAGCAATTGAGCTCGCGCTTGCCTGTGAGCAGGCGGGTCGTGACGTTGAAGGCATCTCCCAATCGGACGGTGCATCACTCTCGAGTGGCGAAGGCGTGCGCGTTTATGCTAATAGCCACGGCTTCTTAGGCACCCAAAAGGGCAGTAGTCACTCTCTTTCATGCATGCTGATTGCCCAGGATGCGAGCGGTATGCAGCGCGACTACGACTACACTTCCGCACGCGATCCCAAGGCACTGCGCGACCCCGCCGAGGTGGGCCGTGAGGCCGCCGAGCGTACGCTGCGCAGGCTCGGCGCAAAACGTCCGCCCACGGGTACCTTTCCAGTGCTATTTGACCCGTCGCTGTCCAGTGGCTTGATTGGTCATTTACTGAGTGGTATAGCCGGTGGTGCTTTATATCGCCAAGCCTCGTTTCTGTGTGATCGGCTTGGCACGCCGCTGTTTCCCGATTGGTTCAGCCTTGAAGAACGTCCAATGGAAATCGGTGCCACAGCGAGTTCGCCGTTTGATGGTGAGGGCGTGCAAACCCGTAACAATCGTTTTATCGATCAGGGCAGCATTGCCAGCTATATGCTCTCTTCCTACAGTGCTCGTCGGCTGGGTATGCAAACCACGGGCAATGCCGGTGGGGCACGTAATGTGCGTTTAGTGGCACCACTGCAATCCCGTGACAGCCTATTAAAAGAGATGGGGCGGGGTATTTGGGTAACTGAGCTGATGGGGCAGGGCGTTAACGGCGTGACCGGTGATTACTCACGTGGCGCAGCAGGGTTTTGGGTAGAAGACGGAAAAGTACAGTACCCGATCGAGGAGTTTACGATTGCCGGGAACCTGGATCGGATGTTTGCCGGGTTAGTGGGAGTTGGCGATGACACCGATACCCGTGGCAGTGTTCACACGGGTAGCTGGTTAATTGATGCCATGACCGTAGCGGGAGATTAAAAGCTACTGATCTTCCTCAAAACGAGCATCGAACAGCGCTTGAATAGCATCAAGCGCCTGTTCTGCGTCAGCGCCTTCAGCGCTGATAGTTAGCTCGGTACCACACGGTGCGGCGAGCATCAGCAGTGACATGATATTGGCGGCGTCAGCGACTTGTTGCTGTTTTTGAACACGTATTGTCGCCGTGAACTGTTGGCCGCATTTTACTAGTTTGGTCGCCGCGCGTGCATGCAGGCCGCGTTGATTGGTAAGTGTGAGTATTCTTTCTGGCACCCTGGTTCCTTTTCGCCGAGTGGTGTCATTAATGGATAGAAGCGCTTAAGACGTTGCTTGCTGCTCGTCGGTTTGGGATGTGCTGGCAGGCGGAGCAGCTAGCTGTTCATTTAATGTGTACTGCAAGCCTAACTCGCGATGACGTAATTGAATTTCGCCCATACTGTGTACTAATCGCTCTGCTAGCTGTTCGACCATATAGACCGAGCGGTGTTGCCCACCGGTGCAGCCAATCGCGATAGTCATGTAGCTACGCTGGCTATCTTGGTAAGCGGGCAGCCAGCGCTCAAGCCAAGCCTGAATATCGTTAGTCATGGCGTCTACGATGGGATAACCGCTTAAGAAGGCCACTATGTTCGCATCGCGGCCTGTGAATTGGCGTAGCGTTGGGTCCCAATATGGGTTTGGCAGGCAGCGCACGTCGAAAACCAAATCAGCATCCAACGGCACACCGCGCTTATAACCAAACGACTCAAGCGTCAGCGTGAGCTTGTCGCGCCGCTGATGGGCGACTTGGTCGGTAATGCGACGACGCAAATCGTGAACTGATAGCCGCGAGGTATCGATCAATAAATCGGCTAGATCACGAATGTCGAGCAGCGTTTCTTCTTCTTTATTGATAGCCTCTTCAAGCGTCATTTCGCTATCGCGCGTCAGCGGGTGACGCCGCCGTGTTGCGGAGTAACGCTCAAGTAAGATGCGCGCATCAGTGGTCAGATAGATCACTTGAAAATCAATTTTACGTTGCCGCAAATCCTCTAATAAAGAGGGCAGTCGTGCCAGGGCGCCAGGCAAGTTACGGGCATCAATACTGACCGCCAAATGGGCGCGGTCGCCCTGGTCGCGTAATTCGTCCACCAACGACCCCAGCAACATGGCAGGGAGGTTATCAATCGCATAGTAGCCAAGATCTTCAAGCGCTTGTAAGGCGATAGATTTACCTGACCCAGAGCGGCCGCTAATGATCACAAGTTGCATAGAGTCTCTCTTTGCTTTGATCAAGCTGCGTTAAG
Organism: Vreelandella indica; assembly: GCF_037070225.1. Lineage (NCBI taxonomy): Bacteria > Pseudomonadati > Pseudomonadota > Gammaproteobacteria > Oceanospirillales > Halomonadaceae > Vreelandella > Vreelandella indica. The sequence continues at coordinate 208,493 of NZ_JBANSO010000001.1, read as the reverse complement.
GGTGGTGAGCGCAAATCAACCTGCCGTTGAGTACCGCTTGGCAGGTTTAGGCTTTCAGGAAGTTGTTTGCTCACGAATTTTAGCGGTAAGCAACTCAAGTAGTTCGCGCTGGCTGCCTGCTTTACGCAGTTTCTGACGCGCATCCGCATCGTTCATGATGGTCGCTACCTGGCCGAGCAGAGAGAGATGTGTGTCATCAGCCTCTTCTGGAACTAGCAATACAAACACCAGATCCACCGGGTCGCCGTCGATAGCATCAAAATCAATCGCTTCTGCGAGTTTTAAAAAACCAGCAATTGGGGCCGAGCAGTGAGGACTACGCGCATGGGGAATAGCCACGCCGTTACCAATCCCGGTACTGCCTAAGCGCTCACGGCCAATTAAACGGCTAAACACTTCTTGGCTGTCCAGACTGGGGATATTTTGGGCAATAAAGGTGCTGAAAAATTCCAGCACCCTTTTTTTGCTGCCCCCGGGTACGTCAAAGAGAACACGTTCCGGGGGGAGTATGGTTTCCAACGTCATTGAATTAACGCACGCCTGCGCCTTGGGCGCGAGCTTGTGCTTTTTCCTTATGTTTAACGAGTTGCCGATCAATTTTGTCCGCTAATGCGTCAATAGCGGCGTACATATCACTGTCTAGGGCTTCCGCATGTAAATCAGCACCTGCTGCGTGCAGTGTACAGGCGGCCTGCTGGCGCTCTTTCTCCACAGATAAGGTGACTTGCACCGTGGTTATGTTGTCGTAATGGCGCTCTACACGTTCAAGCTTTTCGTTGACATAGTCACGCAAGGCGTCAGTCAGTTCTACGTGATGACCAGTGATATTAACTTGCATTGACGTACTCCTTATCCATCGGACTGTACTTCGATTGTAACCCTTTTTGCCGCGTTGCAAAGCCCTTGTCGAGAGTTTCCCTAAAACGTTGATTTGTGCTAGCGCAAACGACGTCGCTCGCTAGAGGAGGGAATGCCCATGGCTTCACGGTATTTAGCCACCGTTCGACGCGCTACTTGAATTCCCCCCTCCCCTAATAGCGTGACTAAGCGGCTATCAGAAAGCGGCTTGCCTGGCGGCTCCTCTTGAACCAATTTCTTCAGCCGAGCGCGGATAGCGGTGCTTGAATGGCTGTCACCATCCTGGCCGCTGACTTGGCTTGAGAAAAAGTATTTGAGTTCAAATACGCCGCGAGGCGTATGAATAAATTTCTGAGTGGTTACCCGGGAAATAGTCGATTCGTGCATTTCCACGGCCTCGGCGATATCGGCCAATATGAGCGGCTTCATGGCTTCTTCGCCGTGTTCTAAAAAGCCAATTTGCCGGGTGATAATCTCGCGGCCAACGCGCAGTAGCGTATCGTTGCGGCTAGAGAGGCTCTTGATCAGCCAGCGTGCTTCCTGCAGGTGTTCTTTTAAAAACTGATTGTCCTGACTTTTATCCGCACGCTTTATTAAGCTTGCGTAGTCGGGCTGAATGCGAAGCCTTGGCAATGCCTCAGGATTGAGCTCTAAGTGCCAGCCTTCGTGGTCATGGCGTACGACCAGGTCGGGCGTTACATAACTATCATCGGTATCGCCATAGGCGCTGCCCGGGCGTGGATCAAGGCTACGAATGAGGAGAATGACATCAGCCAGCTGGTCATCATCGAGTCCCAGGCGGCGTTTTAGTAAGCGCATGTCATCTTTGCCGAGCGCTTCCAGAAACTGCCGTACTAAGCGGCGGGCAGGAACCAGCAACGGCGTATCATCGGGAAGAGTGGCCAGCTGCAGCATCAGGCACTCCCGCAGGTCGCGGGCGAATATTCCTGTTGGCTCAAATTGCTGAAGCTTAAGCAGAATGGTTTCTACTTCGCGCTGGCTAAGCCCATCGACACCTTGGGCGCGAAGCCCTTCACGTATGTCGTTGAGCGGCTGAGTTAAGTAGCCATTAGCATCTAACGCGTCGATAAGACTTTCTGCGACAAGTTGCTCTCGCGCGCCAAAATCAGTCATGGCTAGCTGCCACAGCAAGTGCCCATGAAGACTCTGGCCAGCAGCCTGGCGCTCAAAATCAGGTCCTTCGCTGCTGGAGCCACCGTGACTGCCCATATCTTGGTAGGTGTCAGACCAATCACTATCTACCGAGAGCTCGGTGGGAATGCTCTCTGACCACTCTTCCTCTTTGGGCTCGCTGGCAGCCTGTTCGCCAAATTCATCCTCTTGTTCCAGCATGGGGTTGGCATCTAGGGCCTGCTGAATTTCTTGACGTAAGTCCAGCGTTGATAGCTGTAACAGAGCAATGGCCTGCTGCAGCTGAGGTGTCATGGTCAGCTGTGTGCCCATGCGCAGTTGAAGAGAAGCTTTCATGACCATCTGAGAACCACTCGTTAATCAGAATGCTCCACCCTAGTGTGAGTAGGTCTCCGGTGCAAGTGCAATAAGCATGCCATTGGTAGTAAAGTTGTTGTAGAGCGCTAATTAGAAGTGAAAAATAGGCTAGAGGCGGAAATCAGCGCCTAGATAAACCTCCCTCACTTTCTGGTTAGTGAGTATCGAGGCTGGAGAGCCGCTGGCGATGATTTGACCATCGCCCACGATGTAGGCGATATCACAAATATCCAGGGTTTCGCGAACGTTGTGGTCGGTAATCAGTACGCCGATGTGGCGCTGCTTTAATGCCCGAATAATGGTTTTGATCTCGCCCACCGAAATGGGGTCTACGCCAGCAAAGGGCTCGTCCAGAAGAATGAATGCGGGTTCTGTCGCCAGTGAGCGAGCAATCTCCACCCGCCTGCGTTCACCGCCTGAAAGGCTCATGCCCAGGTTGTCGCGAATATGGGTAATGTGAAAATCTTCAAGTAGCGCTTCCAGGCGCTGCTCGCGGTCGCGACGGCTGAGCTCTTTGCGCGTTTCGAGTATCGCCATAATATTATCGGCAACCGATAATTTACGAAAAATAGACGCTTCTTGCGGAAGGTAGCCGATACCCGCCGCAGCGCGTTCATGCATTGGCGCGCGGGTTAGATCTACATCGTCGATACCCACTTTGCCAGCATCGGATTTCACCAGCCCCACAATCATATAAAACGAGGTGGTTTTGCCCGCGCCGTTAGGGCCCAGTAAGCCCACAATGCTGCCTTGGGAGATCTCTAAATTGATGTCTTTAACGACTCGGCGTCGCTTATAGCTTTTGGCCAAGTGGTGGGCATATAGGGTTTTGATTGGCGCAGTGTCTGTAGTTGCCAAGGCTTGGCTCCCTATTGTTCAGGCTGAAGCGTCATACGTATGCGCTGGGTTTCGCTGCCGTCAACGTCAGAGCGGGCCTGAATCACTTCACGGTCAATGAAATATTCAAGGCGACCGCCGGTGAAGGTGTCTTCTTGTTGCGTTAATTCGGCTTGGTCGATCAGCTCAACGCGGCGTTCAGCGACATGATAAATAATGCGCCTTGCCCAACCTTCTGTAGGGCCTTCTTGCCCTTCAGCTTGATGACGTAAGTAAGCGCGCTCACCGGTGGAGGTCGCGCGGGAGAGCTCGCCTGCCTCGTTGCGTTCGATCTCTACTCGCTCGCCACGTAATTGCATTCCGCCTTGGCGAATATCGACATTGCCTGTATAGACAGCGGTTCCCGCTCGCTGGTCAAGGTCTAAACGGTCGGCTTCAACTTCTACCGGGGCCTGGCTGTTTTGGGCCAGTGCCGAGAGTGGTACCGCAAGGGCAAAAAGGGCGGTATATAGCAGTGATTTCATGGCAAATCCTGTTAGCGTTGCGTGGCCGGAGGGTGCGTGCCACGCACATTATCAGTTAAGCGCACTTGGCTTTCGTTAAGCCAGACGTCCATGCGCGACGCGTTCATTTGCTGGGGCGGCTGTTGTAGCACTACCGGTGTTTCACTCCACGCATGCTGTTTTAGCCCGTCATAGTGCAATAATTCAGTGTCTAACTGCCAACCTTCATCCGGTGCGATCAGGCGAGCCGCGCCTGACATCAGCAAGGCCTGAGTGGACGTGTTAAGCGTGCCTACATCAGCGCTAGCTAGCCACTGGCGGTTTTCGCTATCGTATAAAATAGCTTCGGGCTCTTCCGTCCAGGTTTCACTACGCTGCGGCGTATGGATCAGGCGTGGGGTTTTAAGCGCCTGTAATACGCTGCCATTTTCACCGAAAAGGGTGATCTCAGCGTTTTCCAGTACGTGGCCTGGCTCCTGGGCCTGCGCTTCAGGGTCAATGGCCGTGTCTTGAGGCCCACGTGGGTCAAGCCACACCAGTAGAGCCCCCAGGGCTACGACCAGCCCGGCTAACCAAATGCGTACTTTTACCTGCTTCACCATTAGGTGCGACCGTGAAGATAGGTGTCTAGCACCGCGCCCCAGTGCCCTTGAGATTCAAGCAGTGTGTCACAGATTTCACGTACGGCGCCGTGGCCACCTAGACGTTCCGTGGTCCAGTCGGCGTGGGTATGCATGTAATCTGGCGCATTAGGGACGGTAATGCCGACGCCGCAACGCTTAATAGCGGCCAAGTCAGGCAGGTCGTCACCACAGTAGGCCACCTGCTCTAACTCTATATCGAGACGCTGGCAAAGCCCGCGCAGGGTGGCAAGCTTGTCTTCACAGCCTTGATGGACCAGGTCGATGCCCAGTGATGCGGCGCGCTGGCTCACCATGGGAGAGTCGCGGCCCGTCACCAGCGCTACATGTATACCCACTCGCTTGAGAAGCTTCAGCCCATGACCATCCTGAGTATGAAATGCTTTGATTTCGATACCGTCAGCCTGGAAGTAGAGGCGGCCGTCGGTCAGTACGCCGTCAACATCCAATGCTAATAGGCGCACGCGGCGGAGTCGATCAAGTAGCGCATTAGGTAAGGTCATAGAACCTCCTTATCATTAAATTCGTAAAGCGGGTCGGTAATATTGCTGAATGACGCCGCTGTCTTAAATAACGCCGCTGGCAAGCAGGTCATGCATATGTAGCGCCCCGATAGGACGCTGTTGTTCATCAACCACTGCTAGCGCCGTAATGCGGCTCTCTTCCATGATACGTACCGCTTCCGCCGCCAGGATGTCGGGGGCGATGCGCTTGCCCGGCCGGGTCATTACATCGTCAACGATGACATCGCGCAGGTTGTGAAACTGGTCGAGCGTGCGTCGAAGGTCACCGTCAGTGTATACCCCGGCTAGGCGGCCATCGCTATCTACCACGCAGGTAAAGCCTAGCCCTTGACGGGTGATTTCCAATAACGCGTCGCGCAGCGGGCTTCCCAGGGGGACTTGGGGCAGTCGCTCACCGTCGTGCATAAGATCTCTAACGCGCAGCAGCAAGCGTTTGCCTAAGCTGCCACCGGGGTGGGAAAGGGCAAAATCTTCAGCGGTAAAACCGCGCGCTTCCAGCAGCGCCACAGCGAGGGCGTCGCCCAGGGCGAGCGCTGCCGTTGTTGAGCTGGTGGGGGCCAAGTCGAGCGGGCATGCCTCACGCTCTACGCCGCTGTTCAGGTGCGCATCAGCGTGTTTAGCCAGCGTGGAGTTGGGGCGGCCTGTCATACTGACTAGCGGCGTACCCAGGCGTTTAAGCAGCGGTAAGAGCGCAGTGACTTCGGCGGTTTCACCCGAGTTAGACAGCGCCAATACCACATCGGAACGGGTAATCATGCCTAAATCGCCGTGGCTGGCTTCACCAGGGTGAACGAAAAAAGCTGGTGTGCCTGTGCTGGCAAGTGTGGCCGCCAGCTTACCAGCGATATGCCCCGACTTGCCCATGCCGGTCACCACCACGCGGCCTTGGCAGGCGAGAATTAGCTCGCAGGCACGGTCAAAACTTTCGTCTAGTTTGGCTTGAAGGCCGCCAATGGCTGCCTGCTCAATTTGCAGCGTACGCAATGCACTTTCGCGTAGTAGGCTGGGTGGAGCGAGAGGCTGGCGCATAGCGTTTTCTCTTAATCATTGAACATATAAAAAGTAGTAACCGCCAAGAATAACATCTTGACGCCCTTTATAGGCAGTCGTTCAGCTAGTACTTAAGACCGTTAGCCCGGATGCGTTTTGACAATAAGGCGGCCTGCTACCGATTCGCTAACAATAAATGGTTAGACCAGTAGAAATACTCAAGCGTGCCGTCGTGTTTTGTAGCGTTATAGTACAATGTTTGATAATGTTTTAGAAACACTGTTTTATAACCGCGATAGCCGCAAATAGGGTATGATGGCTAACCCAAGTGCGCCTCGTTAAGAGTCAACTGATCCATGACAGATGCTCCATTTATTGAAATTGAAGACCTCCATTTTTCACGTGGCGATCACGAGATTTTTCGCGGCATAAATATGACGATTCCGCGCGGCAAAGTAACCGCGATTATGGGGCCAAGCGGTACTGGTAAAACCACGCTGCTTAAGCTAATCGGCGGGCAGTTGACTCCAGAGCGTGGGCGGATAGTGATTGATGGGCAGGATGTTCATCGGCTGTCTCGTAAGGCGCTATTTACGCTACGCAAGCGGATGGGGATGCTATTTCAAAGTGGCGCACTGTTTTCCGATTTAGATGTATTTGAAAACGTTGCTTTTCCGTTACGCGTACATACTGATTTGCCCGATACCATGGTGCGCGATCTAGTGCTGCTGAAGCTGCAGGCGGTCGGGTTGCGGGGGGCGCGTCACTTGACGCCCGCAGAGCTGTCGGGAGGCATGGCGCGGCGGGTCGCTCTGGCTCGTGCCGTGGCGCTGGACCCGGAGTTGATCCTGTATGACGAACCTTTCGTTGGTCAGGACCCCATCTCGATGGGCGTTTTAGTGCAGCTTATTAAGCGCCTTAATCAAGCGCTGCAACTCACCTCTGTGGTGGTGTCTCACGATATTAAGGAGACGCTGAGCATTGCAGACTATCTCTATTTAATTGCTGATGGTCAGGTGGTTGCCCATGGTACGCCGCAAACCTTAGATACGAATCAAGACCCCAGGGTTAGCCAGTTTATTCATGGCGAGCCTGATGGCCCAGTGCCGTTTCACTATCCCGCTGAGGCATTTTATCGCGATATTTTGGGCGAGCCCCCGATGACAAAGACAGGCTAATGGCTTCAATGCAGGGTAAATACAGGGCAGGGACACATGCAGTCAAAATTTTCTAACGGCACCGCGCGTATTACCCGATTGGGGCGTCGAGGGTGCGATTTAATGGAAGCATTAGGCCGCGCGGGGGTGTTTCTCTTCCAATCCGCTATCGGTGTGCCATCCCGTGAGGGTTGGCGCTTATGGTTGCATCAGATGCATTTTGTCGGTGTGCTCTCACTCGCCATCGTGTTGGTGTCTGGGCTGTTTATCGGCATGGTGCTGGCACTGCAGGGCTATACCATTCTGGTCGATTTCGGCGCTGAGCAGGCGCTTGGGCAGATGGTGGCGCTGTCACTGCTGCGTGAGCTGGCGCCTGTGGTGGCTGCGTTGCTGTTTGCTGGCCGTGCGGGCTCGGCATTGACCGCTGAGATTGGCTTAATGAAAGCCACCGAGCAGCTCACCAGTATGGAGATGATCGGTGTTGATCCGCTGCGCCGGGTGGTCGCTCCGCGGCTATGGGCGGGCTTTGTGTCGCTACCCATTCTAACAGTAGGTTTTAGTGTGGTGGGTATCTGGGGTGGCTACTTGGTGGGCGTGGAGTGGTTGGGCGTTTTCGAGGGCTCTTACTGGAGCAACATGCAGGCCAATGTGGCTTTTGTCAGTGATATTGGCAATGGGATGATCAAAAGCGCTGTGTTTGCGCTGGTGGTGACCTGGATTGCTGTCTTTCAGGGCTACGACCTGGTGCCGACCTCAGAAGGCATATCTCGTGCTACCACACGCACGGTAGTGTATTCGTCGCTTGCAGTTCTGGGGCTTGATTTTGTGTTGACTGCCGTCATGTTTGGCGGCCTTTAATGGGTGGAGCAGTTTCATGAGACGCAGTAAAACCATGGAGTTCGGTGTTGGCCTGTTTATGATTGCTGGCATTTTGGGACTTGTATTCCTCGGCTTGCGTGTTAGTGGACTGACACTCTCCGCGCCCGCTCAGTCGTTTCAGTTGGAGGCCAATTTTGCCAATATTGGTAGCTTAAAACCTCGCGCTCGGGTCACTATGGCTGGGGTGACGGTGGGGCGCGTTGAATCTATTGAGTTGGATACGCAGTGGTTCGATGCACGGGTGGTGCTAAGCCTGGACAGCGAGTTGGAAGGCCAGCTCTCCAGAGACACGATAGCGTCTATTCTTACTGCCGGCTTGTTAGGCGAGCAGTATATCGGCCTTAGCGCAGGCGGTGACCCTGAGATGCTGGAGGAGGGTGACACGATTCGTGATACTCAGTCGGCGCTGGTGCTGGAAGAACTTATCCAGCAATTTGTGTCCAACATGGCAAGTAATTAATGTTTCAACTAATGAGGCACGAACCCAGTGCATTAACGGGTCGGGAGATAATGGTTATGAAGGGAGTAAACGGGATGGTAAGTCGTTGGTTGCTGGTGGGTATGATCATGGTGGGGTTAGTGTTGCCGCTACAGGCCCTAGCACAGAGCCAGTCCCCTGAAGCATTGGTTCGCGATAATGTTGAATCACTAATGGAAGACCTTGATGGTCGCCAAGATTATTACGCTAATAATCTGGGTGAGCTTGAGGCGTTAGTGGATAGAAATCTCGACCAAGTGGCTGATTTTCGCTATATCGGTGCCAGTGTGATGGGTAACTATTTCCGCAACGCCACCCCAGAACAGCGCAGCCGTTTTGCCGATGTGTTTCGTCAAACGCTGATTGATACCTATACCCGTGGGCTGGTGACATTTGATTATGACGAGCTACGAGTGCTGGATGCCCAGCAAGCGCAGCGCTATGACGATCAAGCTAGTGTCGCGATGGAAGTGGTGGCGAATAATGGTCAAGTGTACCCCGTGAACTATAGCTTAAGGCTTTCTAATGGCGAGTGGCGGGTGGTCAATGTGATTGTAAATGGCATTAACCTGGGTTTGACGTTCCGCAATCAGTTCGACCAGGCCATGCGCGATAATAATCGCGATTATGATGCTGTCATCGACGGCTGGTCGCCTGAGGTGGGTGTTGAAGAGCTTGAACAGGGAGGCGATGCGTGACAACGCTTTTTTCACGCCCCGGTATCACGGTGGATGCTGAAGACGCTACCCTGCAAGTAGTCGGTGATGTGGATGTGACGTTGGCGGCTGATTTGGCCGCCAGCGGTGTTACGTGGCTCAAGCAAGCCGACTTAACCTCACTAACACTGGATTTTAGCCGCGTTGAAAAAGCCAGCAGTGCTGCCATCAGCGTGCTGTTTGAATGGTTGCGCACGTGTCGGCAGCGCGAAATCCAGGTTCAGACTATCCGCTTTTCAGATCCTCTACGCCGACTTGCCTCATTAGCTGAACTGGATGCATTGATTGATCATCCATCAGCGACCTTGGCTGTTTAAAGCTAGGCCATTTAAAACTACGCCATCGCCAAGCGCGCTGCTTTTCTTTATTATGTCGCCCCAATTACGTTTATTAATATTGACGACCCCAAAGGAGTTTTTTGCGCCATGCAACCCAACGAGGTAAAAGCACTGCTTGAATCCCGTATTGACGGATGTCAGTTCCATATTCAGGGTGAAGGCTGTAATTTTCAGGTGATTGCGGTTGGTGATGCCTTTGAAGGTCTCTCTCCGGTCAAACGTCAGCAGCTCGTCTATGCTGCTCTCAGTGATGAGATCGCCTCTGGCGCGCTCCACGCCATTAGTATCAAAACGTTTACTCCGGCGCAGTGGCAAACTGCACCGGAAAACGTCCAGTAACGGTCGCTCCATGGATAAATTAATCATTACCGGCAATGGTTCGGTAGACGGTGAAGTGTGGGTGAGCGGTGCCAAAAATGCAGCGTTACCCATCTTGTGTGCCAGCCTGTTGGCCGACGGCCCCGTAGTGATTGGTAATTTGCCGCACCTGCAGGATATTACCACCACCTTAGAGCTGCTGGGTCGTATGGGGGTTGAGCCGGTAATGGGTGAGAAGCTGAGTATCCAGTTAGATGGTTCTCAGGTGACCCAATGCCACGCACCTTATGAGCTGGTTAAGAAGATGCGTGCTTCCATCCTGGTGTTAGGGCCGCTGCTTGCCCACTTCGGTAAAGCTGATGTGTCGTTGCCCGGTGGCTGCGCGATTGGTTCGCGCCCGGTGGATTTGCACATCCGTGGTTTAGAGGCCATGGGGGCTGAGATTCGTGTTGAAGCGGGCTACATCCGTGCGCGGGTCGATGGCCGCCTGAAAGGCGCGACGATTTACTTTGATACCGTGACGGTAACCGGTACCGAAAACCTGCTGATGGCGGCGACGTTGGCCGATGGCAAAACCGTTCTGGAGAACGCTGCCCGCGAGCCAGAAATCGTCGACTTGGCAGAGTGTTTGATCAAGATGGGCGCTAAAATCAGCGGCCAAGGTACTGACACTATTACCATTGAGGGCGTTGAGAAACTCCACGGCTGCGAACACGATGTCATGCCTGACCGTATTGAAACGGGCACGTTTCTGGTAGCTGCTGCCATGACAGGCGGGCGAGTGAAGGTAAGGCGTACCCGGGCGGATATCCTGGATGCGGTCATCGCCAAGCTGGAAGAGGCAGGCGCTGAGATTACCAGCGGTGACGATTGGATTGCTTTGGATATGCACGGCAAGCGCCCCAAGGCGGTGAATATACGCACGGCGCCTTATCCAGCGTTCCCCACCGATATGCAGGCTCAGTTCGTGGCTATGAATGCGGTGGCTGTGGGGCATTCACGGGTAGTCGAGACCATTTTTGAAAACCGCTTTATGCATGTTCAAGAGCTTAACCGCATGGGCGCCAATATTGTGCTGGAAGGTAATACCGCTTTGATTGAAGGGGTTGAGAAGCTATCCGGCGCGCCTGTCATGGCGACCGATCTACGCGCTTCCGCTTCGCTGGTGATTGCAGCGATGATGGCCGAAGGGGAAACCCTGGTCGATCGTATTTATCACATTGACCGTGGCTACGAGTGCATCGAAGAAAAATTGCAGTTACTGGGCGCGCGCATTCGCCGTATTCCTGGCTAAACCATGCGACCAAACTCGCTTGCTACGAATTCTGCATGCTACCGGCGGTGCATGCTATTAACCACTGGCCTAAACGATGAGTAAGCAACTGATTTTAGCCCTCTCGAAGGGCCGCATTCTGGAAGAGACGCTGCCACTGCTGGCCGATGCGGGCATCACGCCCGCCGAGGATCTGAGCAAAAGCCGTAAGCTGCTGTTTGACACCAACCTGCCAGACGTCAAGCTGGTGATTATCCGCGCAACCGACGTGCCCACCTACGTTCAGTTGGGTGCCGCGGATGTGGGTATCGCTGGGAAAGATGTACTGCTTGAGCACGGCGCTGAAGGGCTTTACGAGCCGCTGGATTTGGAGATTGCTCGCTGTAAGTTGATGACGGCGGGCGTTACCGGCCAGTTGCCAGCGCGCGCCCGGCGTCGGGTGGCCACCAAGTTTGTTAACGTGGCCCGCCGTTACTACGCCGAGCAGGGGATCCAGGCCGAAGTGATCAAGCTTTATGGCGCCATGGAGCTTGCGCCCCTGATGAACCTAGCGGACGAAATTGTCGATATCGTTGATACCGGCAATACACTGCGGGCGAATGGTATGGAACCGCGTGAGTTAATCGCCCATATTAGCACCCGACTAGTGGTGAATAAGGCAGCCATGACCATGAAGCATGAGCGCATTAAGCCGTTACTGGCCCGCCTAGACAGCGCGGTCAAAAAGCGTCAGGCACAGCTTGCCGAATGACATGAGGTGACCCATGAGCGATCCCAATAGCGAACTACGTAATGCCACCATTTCACGCCTGTCTACAAGCGATGCAGACTTTAACCATCAGCTTGATGCGCTGTTAGATTGGGAAGGGGTGTCAGACAAAGCAGTTCAGGCACGCGTAGAAGAAATTCTTGCCAGTGTTAAAAAGCGAGGCGACGCCGCAGTAATTGAAGCTACCAACCGCTTTGATCGGCTTACTGTTAGCTCAATGGACGAATTGCAACTTACGCCTGAACAGTTGAAGCAGGCATTTGATCACCTGCCTTCTGAGCAGCGTGAGGCGCTCTCCAGTGCCGCCGAGCGCATCAAGCAGTACCACGAGCGCCAAAAGCCCGGCTCCTGGCAATACGAAGAGGCTGACGGCACGGTGCTGGGGCAGAAAGTCTCCCCACTGGATCGCGCCGGTATCTATGTGCCGGGTGGAAAGGCGGCTTACCCCTCTTCGGTGCTGATGAATGCGATTCCTGCCCATGTGGCCGGTGTACGTGAAATTGTCATGGTAGTGCCTACGCCGGATGGCGTGCTCAATGAGTTGGTATTGGCTGCGGCCCACCTGGCTGGGGTCGATTATGTATTCACCATCGGTGGGGCTCAGGCGGTGGCTGCGCTTGCTTATGGCACAGAAACGGTGCCTCGCGTCGACAAGATAGTTGGCCCAGGCAATATTTATGTGGCCACGGCTAAGCGCGCGGTGTTTGGGCAGGTGGGTATTGATATGATTGCCGGCCCTTCGGAAATCATGGTGGTGTCCGATGGGCTGACCGATCCAGACTGGTTGGCCATGGATCTTTTCTCTCAAGCCGAACACGATGAGGATGCTCAGGCGATCTTGGTTAGCTGGGATAAAGCGCACTTAGCTGCTGTTGAGGCCGCGGTTGAACGCCTACTGCCAACTTTAGAGCGCGAAGAGATTGTGCGTGAATCGCTACGCCGGCGTGGAGCGCTAGTACACTGTCAGGACGCCCAAGAAGCGATTACACTGATTAACCGGATCGCCCCTGAGCATCTGGAGCTTTCGGTGGCTGAGCCAGGCACTTGGTTGGATGATATCCGTCACGCCGGGGCGATCTTTATGGGGCGTTACACTGCCGAAGCGCTGGGAGATTATTGCGCGGGCCCCAATCACGTGCTGCCTACTTCTGGAACAGCACGTTTCTCGTCACCGCTGGGTGTCTATGATTTTCAGAAACGCTCTTCGATTATTCACTGCTCGGCAGGCGGTGCGTCTGAGCTGGGTAAAATCGCCTCGGTATTGGCTCGGGGCGAGTCATTAACCGCCCACGCCCGCTCAGCTGAGTACCGTATTCGCGATTGATGCCCCTTAGCATCGTGTCAACGCGCTCAAGCTGTTACCGCTATGAGTCGCGTTGGCCGGGTGCCTCTTCATTAATCGGAATCGCGGGAAGCGGGCGTTCGCCCACTTCTAGCGTCATTTCCATACGTTCGCCGCTGCGCACAATGGTTAGTGGCAGCGACGTGCCGGGGGGGATTGAGGCGATTTCGCTCATCGTGGAGCGAGCATCCAGAATGGGCTCTCCGTCCACGGCGAGTAGTACATCGCCAGGCTCTAGACCTGCTTGCGCAGCCGGACCACCGCTGACGACACCGGCAACAATGACGCCTTGAGGTGTTTGCAGCCCAAAGGAGGCCGCGAGTTCGCGTGATAGCGCTTGTGCCTCTATACCCAGCCAGCCACGAATCACACGTCCTTGAGTAACCAGTTCATCTAGGATGCTGTGGGCAAGGTTGGCGGGGATCGCAAAGCCAATACCCTGGGAACCCCCTGAGCGTGAGAAAATGGCGGTATTAATACCCACCATGGCACCGTCAGGGTTGACCAGCGCGCCGCCAGAATTACCTGGATTGATCGCAGCATCTGTCTGAATAAAATCTTCATAGGCGTTGAGCCCTAGGTGATTACGTCCCGTGGCGCTAATAATGCCCATGGTGACGGTCTGGCCCACCCCAAAAGGGTTACCAATGGCTAGCGCTACGTCGCCCACTGCTACGTCGGCAGAATCGGTCAGTTCAATAACCGGCAAGTCGTCCAAATTAATGCGCAGCACGGCTAAATCACTTTCAGGGTCGGTGCCAATCACTTCGGCCAACGTTTCGCGCCCATCACGTAACGCCACCTGAATTTCGTCGGCGCCATTGATAACGTGGTGATTGGTTAATACGTAGCCGTCTTCACTCACAATAACCCCAGAGCCTAGGCTGGAAAGCATCCGCTGGTGAGTCGTCGCATCGTCGCCCTGGCTATCAAAAAATTGCTGGAAGAAGGGGTCCGACATCAGTGGGTGCTGATCGCGTTCCACAATACGTGATGAATAAATGTTAACCACGGCCGGCGCTGCTTGTTCGACTGCTCGTGAATAGCTCACCGGGCCCTTATTGCGGGATAGAGGTGCAGCCTGGTGTATTTCTGGAGCTGGGCGATTAGGGTTGGGTTCCACTGCCGCTGGGACCGTAGAGATCACCGGGGCCGGAGATTGAGGCGCCTGTGGCGGTGAATCACGAAATGGGTTGGGAAGTTGCTCGGGGAGCGCAAACAGGATCACCACAGCGAGCAGTACGCCAGTAACAACAGGCCATAGGTAAGGCAGCACATAGCGTCGCATGTAATAAATTCCTTAACGAGTCAGTCTCACTGTTCGCGATAAAAAGCAGCGAGTTTTACAATGGTTTAATGGTAACACTTTCTTAGCAAGTTCCTCACGGGTGCATTTAAATCAATAAAAGGACGCAATATGATTCATCGTGACCAATTAGTGGCAGCCTGTGACCATCAGCTGCGGGCTGCTCAGTTTAAAGATTATACGATTAATGGTTTGCAGGTAGCGGGTAGTGAGCACGTTAAACGCGTTATAACGGGAGTGACAGCCTGTCAGGCTTTGCTGGATGAAGCCGTTGCTTGGCAGGCGGATTTGGTGTTGGTGCATCATGGCTATTTCTGGAAAAACGAGCCCGTTGCGATCACCGGCATGAAGCAGAAGCGGATTAAAACACTGCTTGATAACGATATCAGCCTGCTGGCGTACCACCTACCGTTGGATGCTCACGCCGAAATGGGCAATAACGCCGAATTGGCTAGGCGTCTAGGCTGGAAAGTGGAGGGGTGTATTGATGGCGAGCTAGGAGAAGGGCTTTTATGGTCAGGACGTTTAGCGCAGCCACTTTCTGTACAGGATCTCGCAGTGCAAATTGCGCACACCCTTCAGCGTGAGCCTTTGGTCATTGAAGCCCCGCAGGTGGGCGATATTGAGCGCATTGCCTGGTGCACCGGTGGGGCGCAAGACATGATTACGGCAGCCTTTGAGGCGGGGGCGCAGGCCTTCGTATCGGGTGAAATATCCGAGCGAACTACCCACTTGGCGCGCGAAATGGGGATCCATTATATCGCCGCTGGCCATCACGCTACAGAGCGTTATGGAATCCAGGCCATGGGTGAGTGGTTAAGCGATGAGTATGATGTTGAGCATCGCTTTGTGGATATTGATAATCCTGCTTAACACATTAAGCGCCCCGAAAGATCGTTGACGAGAATCGGGGCAGCTTACTGTGGTTTGGTTACTTAATGTTGTCGTTTAGTTACTTAATAGCGAGGTGGTTGAGGCGTTGCCACCTCATTACTTTTCAAGCCAAAATCCTCAGATAGCGTGCCGCCTTTACCGTCGGCATAGTCGCGCGGGGTAGCGGGAGCCGCTGTATCAGCCTGTGCCTGCTGTTCAGAGGTAGAATTGATGCCAGAAAGATCAAGGCTTGGCTGAATCGCCGCATCGCGAATGTCCCATTCCTCAGCATCCTCTTTTAGCTGAAGTTCTAGTTGGTTGGCTTCATCGCGAATATTGCTGAGCCGCTGATAGATCCCGGTCAAATGGCTGCCCACGCTGTTCTTCATTTCAGCGATTTGATGTTCGCGTTCGAGTAGCTTTTGACGCATGGAAGCAGCCTCACGCTGGCTTTTGCTGAAGAGGCGGTAACTGCCCAATCCAACGATTAAGCCGACGATAAAACCGATAATGGCAAAGGTTAATGGTGAGCTTGCGTCCACAGTGTTCTCCCTGGCGCCTTGAATATAACCGCAGACTGCATTAGCCAGCAGCTTTTGAATTAAACAGGCTGCCATTATAGGCGTCAGTCTGCCGGTTGGGTCAATCCACTCATGCGCTTAGACGTCTCTACGGGTATAATCACAGCCTTTCTTAGGGTTGCCAGTCGTTGTGCTGGCTACTGCCTTACATGCTGAGGGAGGCGATTGCATGTCATCAACATCTGCGGATAGGGCAATGTCTAAAACACGCCCAGCATCGCCTATTGAGCGCTACCGCGCGGATTTAGAGCGTGAGGATTTTCAATATGATGCGGCGCAGGAATCAGCAGTAAAACATTTGCAGCGGCTTTATGATGAGCTTGTAGCTGCACCGACGACCGTGCCGAAGACCTTGGTTGCCCATAAGGGCTTGAAAGCCAAAATGGCCGGCTTAATGGGTAAAAAATCTTCCTCTGCCGATAAACCGGTCTTGCCTCAGGTAAAAGGGCTCTATTTTTGGGGAGGGGTAGGACGTGGCAAAACCTATTTAGTTGACACGTTTTACGAATCCCTTCCTTTTCCTGACAAAATGCGTACCCATTTCCATCGCTTTATGCAGCGCGTCCATAACGAGCTGACACACTACAAGGGTGAAAAAAATCCCCTCACGCTAATTGCGGGTAAATTTGCCACTGAGGCGCGTGTGATTTGCTTTGATGAATTTTTTGTCAAAGATATTACCGATGCCATGATACTTGCCAACCTGCTGGAGGCGCTTTTTGAGCGCGGGGTGGTGCTAGTGGCAACCTCAAATATCGTGCCTGATGACCTGTATAAAGAGGGTCTGCAGCGGGCCCGTTTTCTGCCTGCCATTGAGCTTGTCAACCGGCATTGCAGCGTGGTGAACGTCGATTCAGGCGTTGATTATCGTCTGCGCGCACTTGAGCGGGCTGCTATTTTTCACTCACCGCTGGAAGAAGCGGCTGAGCATGAACTTTCGCGTAGCTTTCGTGAAATAGCGGGGCAGGCGGGCGAAGTAGATGCGTCGCTAGAAATTAACCATCGTGTGCTCAAAGCCCGCCGTTTGCATGATGATATTGCTTGGTTTGAATTTCTTGAGTTGTGTGACGGTCCGCGTAGTCAAAATGACTATATTGAGCTGGCCCGTGAGTTTCACACCGTGTTGGTCTCCAATGTAATGCGAATGGATGCCAAAAAAGACGATCAGGCGCGACGTTTCATCAATATGGTCGATGAATTTTATGACCGCGGTGTGAAGCTGCTAATGTCGGCAGAAGTGCCGATTGAGCAACTTTACAGCGATGGCAAGCTGACGTTTGAGTTCCAGCGTACGCTTTCCCGGCTACAGGAAATGCAGTCAAAAGAATACTTGGCGTTGGCGCATAAACCCTAGAAGGCAAAGAGTCTATCGGGCAAGTAAAAAAGTCACGATACGGCTTAACTTGTCGCTGTCCTTACTGTAGAATGCCGCCTCGCTACATGTTGCTTGCGTAAGCTGGCAACCAAAAAGAATAGGGATGGTGCTTCGCCGTATAGCGGTGTGAGTCACCCAATACATTTAATCTGGTGATTTTATCCATGAAGACGTTCAGTGCTAAGCCGCAGTCCGTCCAGCGCGACTGGTATGTTGTCGACGCTAAGGACAAAACGCTCGGTCGCCTGGCAACCGAGATTGCTCGTCGCCTACGCGGCAAGCATAAGCCCGAATTTACCCCTCACGTTGATACTGGCGACTACATCGTTGTTATCAACGCAGAGAAAGTCCATGTGACCGGCAACAAGGCGAAGGCTAAAACCTACTACCGCCACACTGGTTACCCGGGCGGTCTGCGCTCTATGACATTCGACAAGATGCTTGATCATGCGCCTGAGCGCATCATTGAGTCTGCCGTTAAAGGCATGTTGCCGAAAGGTCCTTTGGGTCGCGCCATGTACACTAAGTTAAAAGTGTACGCCGGTGCCGAGCATCCGCATGCTGCCCAACAGCCGCTTGAACTAGACATCTGAGGAAATCTTCGCCATGACACAGCAGTATTACGGTACCGGGCGCCGCAAGACTTCCACCGCTCGCGTGTTTATGAAGCCAGGCTCTGGCAAAATTACTGTCAATAACCAAGACCTAGACCTTTACTTTGGTCGCGTTACTGGTCGTATGGTTGTTCGTCAGCCGCTTGAGTTGACCGAAACGCTAAGTCAGTTTGACATCTTCGTGACTGTCGCTGGCGGCGGTGGTTCATCTCAAGCAGGTGCTATTCGTCACGGCATTACACGTGCCCTGATGAACTACAATGAAGACCTGCGTCCTTCGCTACGTGCCGCTGGCTACGTAACGCGTGATGCACGTCAAGTTGAACGTAAGAAAGTCGGCCTGCGCAAAGCACGTCGTCGTCCGCAGTTCTCTAAGCGTTAATTCTTTACGCTATGCGGCAAAACGCCCAGGTCATCGACCTGGGCGTTTTTTATTGAAATATCATAAAATTATATTGCTCGTACCACTATGGTCACGGGCGGTTGTTCTTGTGCATAGCGCTTTGTTTTTTTACCATAGAGCGTATTTGATATTCGTCGCCGCAAGACGCCTTTGCGGCGAAGCGGGTAAGCTGATGGGAGAAACCTGAAATGGCAGATAACGGCGTAAACAAAGGCCGACGCCGTTTCCTCGTAGGCGCCACCTCCGTTGTGGGTGCGGTAGGTGCTGTCGGGGTTGCGGTACCCTTTGTGGCTTCTTGGCAGCCTAGTGCCAGGGCAAGAGCGGCGGGTGCTCCTGTTCAAGCGGATATATCGAGGCTTGAACCAGGACAGCGTATGACCGTTGAGTGGCGTGGTCGTCCTATATGGATTATCAATCGTACACCAGAGATGATTGAGCGCACTGAATCGCTGGGTAGTGACCAGTTAGCTGATCCTGATTCGGAAGTGCCGCAACAACCTGCGTACATTGATGGTGGGTTGCGGTCGATTCGACCTGAGATTGGGGTGCTGATTGGTATCTGTACGCACTTAGGTTGCTCGCCACTTTTTCGCCCTGAGCCTGATGCAGAGGGCGTAGGCGTCGATAATTGGCCGGGTGGTTTCTTCTGTCCTTGCCATGGTTCTCGCTTTGACTTAGCTGGTCGTGTGTTCAGTAACGTTCCTGCGCCGACTAACCTCGAGGTTCCACCCTACCGCTTTGAGAATGACGACATCATTGTCATCGGCGAAGATGAGGAGAGTGCCTAATGGGTAACCCGAATAAAGCCAAAGCGGAAAAGGGCGTCATGCGGTGGGTAGATGATCGCTTTCCTGCGACTCAAATGTGGCAAGAGCATCTATCTAAATATTACGCGCCAAAAAACTTCAACTTCTGGTACTTCTTTGGCTCGTTAGCGCTGCTGGCGCTAGTTAACCAAATCCTAACCGGGGTTTGGCTGACGATGAGCTTTAATCCCTCGGCTGAAGGTGCGTTCGATTCTGTCGAATACATCATGCGAGATGTGGAGTGGGGCTGGTTGATTCGCTATATGCACACCACCGGCGCCTCTGCTTTCTTCCTCGTTGTTTACCTGCATATGTTCCGTGGCCTGTTATACGGTTCTTACAAAGCCCCCCGCGAGTTAGTGTGGGTCTTTGGCATGACGATTTACCTGGTGCTAATGGCGGAAGCCTTTATGGGCTACCTGCTTCCTTGGGGCCAAATGTCCTATTGGGGCGCGCAGGTTATCATTTCGCTATTCTCTGCCATTCCCGCTATTGGCCCTGATTTAGCGCAGTGGGTGCGCGGTGACTTCCTGATCTCAGGGATTACCCTTAACCGTTTCTTTGCGCTGCACGTGGTGGCCCTGCCCATCGTTATTTTGGCGCTTGTAGTGCTGCATATCATTGCCCTGCATGAAGTCGGTTCAAATAACCCCGACGGTATTGATATCAAGCAGAAGAAGGATGAGGCCGGTGTTCCGTTGGACGGGATTCCTTTCCATCCCTACTACACGGTTAAAGACTTGGTAGGTGTTGCGGTATTCCTGTTTGTTTTCTGTGTGGTGGTGTTCTACTTCCCAGAAGGCGGAGGTTACTTCATTGAACGGCCTAACTTTGATCAGGCTAACCCACTGCAAACACCTGATCACATTGCGCCCGTTTGGTACATGACGCCGTTCTACGCCATTCTTCGCGCTATAACTTTCTCGGTGTTTGGCTTAGACGCTAAGTTCCTGGGCGTTATCTTTATGGGCGCGGCGATAGCAATATTGTTTGTTCTGCCCTGGCTGGATCGTAGTCCGGTGCGCTCTATGCGTTATAAAGGCTGGATGTCGAAAGTGATGTTGCTGCTGTTTGCCATCAGCTTCGTTATTCTCGGTATTTTAGGTGTGTTGCCATCAACGACAGGGCGAACCATTCTGGCGCAAACATGCACCGTGATTTATTTCGCCTTCTTTGTCTTGATGCCTGTCTACACCAAGCTTGAGAAGACTAAACCCGTTCCAGAAAGGGTGACTGGCTAATGAAAAAGCATCTATTAGGACTCCTTTTCGCCTTAGTGCCAGTAACCGCGATGGCTGCAGGAGGCGCAAGTGTGCCTCATTCGATGGAGCCTGATCTTCACGATCAAGCCTCGCTGCAAAACGGCATGAAGCTCTACGTTAACTACTGCATGGGTTGCCACTCGCTTCAGTACCAGCGTTTTGCCCGTGCGGCTGACGACTTGGGGATGCCTCAGGATCTGGTGGAAGAGAATCTGATTTTCTCACCTGAGTTGGCCTATAACGACCAAATGCACATTGCTATGGACAGTGGCGATGCAGAGGGTTGGTTTGGTGCGCCGCCGCCTGATCTATCGCTGAAAACACGTGTGCGAGGAACCGATTGGATCTACTCCTATCTGCTCGGTTTTTATAAAGATCCCAGCCGTCCAACCGGCGTCAACAATACGGTATTCGATTTGGTAGCAATGCCTAACGTGTTGGAGCCTCTGCAGGGCGTGCAAGAGCTGGTGTGCGCTGAAACGGATCATCCGGTAGAAGGGCAAGAGCCGGATGCGCTATCAGGTAAGTATCAGTCTTGTGACGTGCTGCAAGTCACAGAGCCTGGTGAACTCGAGCCTGCTGAGTTTGAGGAAGCGGTGTATGATCTTACTAACTTCCTGGCTTATGTAGGCGAGCCCTCCAAGCTTCAGGCCCAGGCACTGGCGCCTAAGGTGCTGATCTTTATTTTCATTTTTGGTGTGATTGCTTACCTGCTCAAGCGTGAGTATTGGCGAGATATCCACTAATTAGTAGTAGCTGATCGTCAGTAGGGCGCACGGCGTGAGCTGTGCGCCTTTTTCTTGTCAGCATGACAATAAAGCAAAGCAAGCTAGCTTCCCCTAAGGGTGTGCTGGCGTGTTATTATCCAAGATTGTTTTGAAGTGAGGATGCTTTCATGGGTGTTGTGGCCAAGCGGTCGTCGATGATCTTTTACTCAGGTGGTGATGATCATTTCAGTCATCGTGTGCGCATTGTGCTGGCCGAGAAGGGGGTCGCCGTTGATATCGTCGATGTTCTCGACGAAAAACCACCAGAAGAGCTGGCAGACCTCAATCCGTACAACAGTGTACCGACACTGTTAGATCGTGACCTGGTGCTTTATGAGTCCAAAGTCATGATGGAGTATCTGGATGAGCGTTTCCCGCATCCTCCGTTGTTGCCTGTTTACCCAGTGGCTCGGGCGCAAAGTCGTCTATGGATGCACCGCATTGAGCGTGAGTGGTGTCCAATGGTTGATCAGATTCGCAGCGGTGGAAAGAAAGAAGCGGATAAAGCGCGTAAAGAGTTACGCGAAAGCTTAATTGGTATATCGCCAATTTTTGAAGATATGCCGTATTTCATGAGCGAAGAGTTTACGCTGGTGGATTGCTGTTTAGCGCCTGTGTTGTGGCGTTTGCCGGATCTCAATATTGAACTGCCTGAAAAACAGGTTAAGCCGTTGCTGGCATATATGTCACGTGTATTTGAGCGTGAAGCGTTTAAGGCATCTTTAAGTGAGCGTGAAAAAGAGATGCGCGCTTGAATTCATTCGGCTCCCGTTCGCTTGTTTAGAGGCAGGGAGCCTTACTTGTAAGGAGGAGGGAGTCTAGATGAAATCGAGTCGCCCCTATCTCGCCAGAGCGCTTTATGAGTGGCTGCTGGATAATGAGCTAACGCCTTATCTAGTAGTGGATGCTACTTTGCCAGGCGTCGAGGTGCCTCGCCAGTTTGTTCAGAATGGCCAGATTGTTTTGAACGTGGCACCTACTGCCGTGCGCGATCTTTTTATGGAGAATCAGGCAATAGGCTTTAATGCCCGCTTTGGTGGGCAGCCGATGCAGGTGATGATTCCGACGCCGGCTTTGATTGCTATTTATGCCCGGGAAAATGGCGCTGGAATGGTTTTTGGCCATGAGCCTGAGCTGGGTGAAGACACCGAATCTTTTGGGGATATTGAGGACGACGAGAAAGCCTCTGGTAAGCCTGAGCTTTCGGTCACTGAGCCAGTTCATGATGAACATGGCGATCCCAAAACCTCAGACGAAACCTCTGATAAAGCTTCTAAAGCTAAGAAAAAACCAACGCTACGGGTTGTTAAATAACGTGAGTTAAATAACGCCAGTGGAGTGGATTAAAAAGCCTCGCTTTTATCAAGCGAGGCTTTTTTATGCGAGTTGGCAATAAAAGCACGTACAGATTAGTCGATGTAGTCAAACACCTTGACGATTCGCTGTACGCCGCCAACTGCGGAGGCTGCATTGACGATGCGGTCGGATTCTTCACGCGTCACGCTGCCCATCAGGTAAACGCTGGCGTTTTCTGTAGTCACTTTTAGTTTAGAGGAATCAATGTGATCATTAGTTGCCAGGTGGCTGATGACGTTGGTGGTTAGCCATGTGTCCGTCAGGCGCTGGCTGGCCGGTAGGCGAGCGGCAATGGTGAGTTCGTTATGAACTTCATTGACCCCACGTAAACTGCTGGTGACTTCGCCTGCCATCGCGCGTAACTCTTCACTAGGCACTTGTCCCACCAATAGCACCACACCGTTATAGGCATGGGCGCGGATGCGGGCGTCGCCTAGTCGCGCATCGGCACGCTCAAGTGCGTCGTCAACTTCACGCTCTATGGTGGCATCAATGGCTTCAACGTCGTCGCTACGTTGGGCATAGTTTGACTGATTGGAAGCGGAGTTATTGGCACAGCCGCTGATAAACATTACCGCGCAAAGCGCAGCAGCGATAAAACCGCGAGAGGAGAGGTGCTGGGGCATCGGTATGGCTCCTTGGTGCTAGCTAGCTGTTAAAAAATTAATCAAAGTCCGTTTATGTTAACGCTATAAACAAGGACTGCTGGTGTTTAAGCGCTGCCAAACAGTTGTTCGTCGATAAGATCGCATAGGCAGTGAATTACCAAAAGATGAACCTCTTGGATGCGCGCCGTCGAGGTGGCAGGAACGCGGATTTCACAATCATCCTGGCCTAGCAGCGAGGCCATATCACCGCCATCGCGACCGGTAAGGGCGACGACGGTCATATCACGATCATGCGCCGCCTGAATAGCTTGCACAATATTGCCTGAATTGCCGCTAGTTGAGATAGCCAGCAGCACGTCACCCGGTTGGCCCAGTGCGCGGATCTGCTTTGAAAATACCTCATTATAGCTATAGTCGTTAGCGATAGACGTTAGCGTGGATGTGTCGGTGGTGAGCGCTAACGCAGGCAGGCTTGGCCGTTCACGTTCGAAGCGGTTGAGCAGTTCAGAGGAGAAGTGCTGGCTGTCGCCTGCACTGCCGCCATTGCCACAGCTAAGTATTTTTCCTTCGCTAACAAGGCACTGCACCATCATTTGGCTTGCCACTTCAATAAAGGGCGGAAGCACTTCGCTGGCATACGTTTTAGTGTCGATGCTGGCGTTAAAGTGGCCGAGTATCCGAGATTGAAAGTCCATCAGGGCTTCCTGGTTAAATTAAAGTGTAAAGACCGTTTTAAAGACAGTTAATTTAAAAACAGTCAAAAGGCATCAAAAGCAGCTTTCACCCAGTGAAACTCAAGATCGGGGGACTTGCCGGTAATCGCCAGGATATCAAAGCGGGATGGCGATGAAAGTCCACCGCGAGCGATATATAACCTAGCTGCACGAACCAATCGCTGCTGTTTCTGGTGGGTGACCGTTTCTAGAGGATGTCCATAGCGCGTCGTCGTGCGATGTTTAACTTCGACAAAGACGAGAATATCGCCATCTCGCATTACCAAGTCAAGCTCACCCCCTTTCACGTGATGATTTTGCGTGACGAGGGTGAGTCCCTGTTGGCGCAGCCATTGAGCAGCTATCTGCTCAATGGCTGCGCCGCGGGCACGAGCGGTATGGGCGTTATTCGTCACTGACGTTACGGTTAGGGATCAAAATAGGCGATGGAACACCGTTTTGGAATTTTGCCCAAGGCAGCTCACGGTAAATGCGGCCGTCGTCGTTTAAGTAAAGCATGCCGGTACTGCCGTTCAAGCCGTTGAGCTCGTTAAGATTTGAGAAGCGAATTGCCAGCTCGTAAGCATCAACACCCATGGCCATTAGGCGGAACATAGACGCATCCGATTCATCGCGTAGGCTCTGATAGGTGGATGCAAAAGGAAGCGCTTCTTCACCACCAACCGCAGCATCGGGAATTTGCCAAGGGATATCCATAAACATGACATCGTTTAAATCTTGATCAAGGCGCGTTTGCAGGCGGCCTTCATGTAAATGTGATGTGGCATAAATTGGCAGGTCGGGGGCGTAATAGTAATCCATGGTGGGCGGCACTTGGCGCGCATATTCCGGTAACGCGAGTAGGAAAAGTGCGTCAATATTGCTTAGGCGGGCGCGTTCGCCGCTGACATTGAGAGCGGTTTGTACCGCATTAGAGACTGAGCTATCAGGGTTATAGCGTACGGCGTTGGCAACTTCACCGCCTTGGCTATGCCACTCATTCCAAAAGGCTTCACCTACGCGGCGCCCCCAATCGTTATCAGGCACCATCATGGACATTTGGCGGTGGCCATCCTGCCACGCACGGCGAGCCGCTTGGCGTGCTTCATCTTCAGCGGAGAGGCCGTACTGGAATAGCCGCTGTGCTTGGTTGTTATCGCCACTGCCATAGTTGAGCGCCAGCGTAGGAAGGGGAACACTATCGCGTTGCTCTAGCTGGGTGACTTGGCTTTTATCTAATGGGCCAATCATTAGCTGCGCGTTCATTTGCTGGGCGCGGTCATAGAGCTCATCAAGTGAGTAGCGCGACGCGTCGAGAAAGCTGAGTTCGGTATTGCCCCCTTTAACATCATGGTGCTGGCGCATGGCGGTAGCGATGGTGTTAGCGACGCTGCTAAGTGGGCCAGATTCGGGCAGTGCCACCACGATACGGCGTATTGCCTGACCTTCAAGCTCAGGCAGTGCGACCGTTACCGCGCCAGTTTGGTCAAGCGCTTCACGAGCCCAGCGCTGACGCTCTGCAAGCCGCTCTTGCTGGCTAGCCTGCATTGGCAGTTCGTCGTCGAGTACTTGTGTGGCGCGTAACACGGCGCTTGGTTCGTCCAGTGCGCGGGCAAGTTCGGAAAATAGCAACGCCCAGCGCACACGATCAGGCTCTGATAGCAGGCTTTCATCGATTCCGTCGGCGGTTTCAAAGGCTCTTTTGCGCTCACCCTGTCTCGCAAGAATGTTGGCTGCTTCCAGGCGCGTTTTAGCTGCTTGTTCGGGTGCCTGCTGTTCCGCTTGGTTGAGTAATTGACCTGGGTCTTCAACAGGCACGCGGTCTACCACGCTTGGTGACTGCATCGCACAGCCAGCAACGAGAAATGCCACAAGGGCTGCGGCGAGTAAGCCACGTAATGACTGTTTCATGTATCCTTCCTTAAGTTTCCATTTGCGCTGTCGCTGCTTGCCAACGATTGCCGAGGCTACGGCACAAGCATAGCGCACCGATAGAGCAAGCCATCAACGAATTGAGAGTCAACAATGCCAGACCATAATCCGGGTACATTGTACGTGGTTGCCACGCCAATTGGGAATTTGGACGACTTAACCGCACGTGCCGCTCGGGTATTAGGGCAAGTCGCGCGGGTTGCAGCTGAAGATACCCGCCATAGCGGCCGCCTGTTGGCGCACTTAGGCTTGAATAAGCCGATGGTCTCCTTACACGAACACAATGAAGCGCGTCGTGTGGATACCTTGGATAGCTATCTCGCCGCAGGAGAAGATATTGCCTTAATCAGCGATGCAGGAACACCGTTGATTAGCGATCCAGGTTTTGTGTTGGTTCGTGAGTTGCGGGCGCGAAACCGCCATATCGTGCCGATTCCTGGCCCCTGTGCGCTGATCACCGCGCTGTCAGGAGCCGGGCTGCCCACCGACCGATTCGTATTTGCTGGTTTTTTGCCCGCTAAGCCAGGCGCTCGACGTCAATCGCTAGAGGGCTGGAAAACCCGTGAAGAGACGTTGGTGTTTTACGAGTCGCCTCATCGCATCGTGCACACCCTTGAGGCGCTGCAGGAGCAAATGGCCGGGCGGGATGTGGTATTAGCGCGTGAGCTAACCAAAACGTTTGAGACATTTTTGCACGGAACGCCTGAGAGTTTACTTGAGCAGTTGGCGGCTGACCCTAATCAAGCTCGCGGCGAATTCGTCATTATTGTGGCTGGCGCTCCGCCGGTTGAGCAGAGTGAACATCAGGATATATCCGCGGAGGCCTTGCTAGAGGCACTGCTGGCAGAGGGCGTGGGCGTTAAGCAGGGCGCTGCGATTGCCGCGCGAATGCTCGGTGGCCGCAAGCAAGTTTGGTATGCTCGTTTGCAAGCAATTAAAGGCGAGCATTGAGGCAAGTCGAGGGCGCTGGTATGCTTGCCGCCGGAGTTGGCCAGACAGTCGCCGCTAATACCCCTCAAAAGGTGTTGGGGGAGGAAAGTCCGGGCTCCATAGGGCAGAGTGCCAGGTAACGCCTGGGCGGTGTGAGCCGACGGAAAGTGCAGCAGAGAGTAGACCGCCTAAGCCCCAGAAATAAACCGCTGGGGCCGGTAAGGGTGAAAGGGTGCGGTAAGAGCGCACCGCGCGCCTGGTAACAGTGCGTGGCATGGTAAACCCCACTCGGAGCAAGACCAAATAGGGACCCAATGGCGTGGCCCGCGCTGGGTCCGGGTAGGTTGCTTGAGCGCTGTGGTAACGCAGCGCCTAGAGGAATGGCTGTCCACGACAGAACCCGGCTTATCGGCCGACTCCCCCATTTCCACATCAGGGCGTGCATGCACGCTCTTTATTACGTTGTCTCTAACATCTTGTGTGAGAAAAAAATGCCTTCTCCTGACGCTGAACAGGTTGCTTCCCGCTTTCGCCATACCAGCGTACTACTGGAAGGTGCTATTGATGCCCTGGTGCATGACGATCAAGGCGTCTATTTAGACGGTACTTTCGGGAGAGGCGGTCACTCACGGGTAATTCTTGACCGTCTGAGCGAGCAAGGTCAGCTGCTCGCCATGGATCGCGACCCCCAAGCCATTGCCGCAGCGGCTGACATTGATGATTCGCGTTTCCAGATTACCCAGCGTGAGTTTGCCCAGCTTGCCGAATTTGCTCGTGAGCAAGGCGTGTTCGGTAAGCTTTCAGGGGTGCTGCTTGATGTAGGCGTTTCCTCCCCTCAGCTTGATGATCCCGAGCGCGGTTTTAGTTTTATGCGTGATGGCCCGCTGGATATGCGCATGGATCCTACCCAGGGACAAAGTGTTGCTGAATTCTTGGCGCGTGCCAGTGAGGCTGATATTGCCTACGTGTTTAAAACCTATGGTGAAGAGCGTTATGCCAAGCGTTTAGCCCGGGCGGTGGTCACTCGTCGAGTCGAGAAGCCATTCACCCATACGGTGGATTTGGCTGAAGTACTTAAAGTTGCTCACCCCGCCTGGGAAAAAGGGCGTCACCCAGCCACCAAAGCGTTCCAAGGGCTGCGTATATTCGTCAACGGCGAGCTTGAGCAGTTAGACAGTGCGCTTGATGCGGCGCTTGAGGCGCTTGCCCCCGGCGGTCACTTAGTGGTTATCAGTTTTCACTCGCTGGAAGATCGCCGCGTGAAGCGCTTTATCCGTCATCATGTGCGCGGTGACACTGACCTTCCGCGTGGAGTGCCTATTCGCGACGATCAATTGAATCGGCGTCTTGAGGCGTTAGGCAAAGGCGTGCGGCCAAGTGAGGAAGAAGTGGATGCTAATCCTCGCGCACGAAGTGCCGTCATGCGGGCTGCACGCAAACGGATGTAATCACGGATGTAATCATGAGCATGGATCGGATTGAGCAGTGGGCAACCACGCTACGCACCGAATGGCCTTTCAAGCTACGCCTGCGCGCCTGGCCAGTGGTTATTAGCCTGTTATTTTTACTCTGCATGGCCTCTGGGTTAGCTGTTGTCATTACTACGCATATGACGCGGGTGCAATTTGCTCAGCTGCAACAGCTAGAGCAAGAAGAAAACCAACTGCAAACAGAGTGGGGGCAGCTGCTACTTGAAGAGGGCGCATGGTCAACCCCAGCCCGCATTGAGCAAATTGCCACTGAGCGCCTGGGCATGCGAATCCCCGATGTCCATGATGTTGAGGTGATTAGGCCATGAGAAGCGAACGTCGCGGCGGTACCTCCCGCCAAGCGCCAATTGCGCCCCCTTTGGGTGGTGGTCGGTTCCTGTTTATCTTGTTTGCGATTGGCCTAGCATCCGCTATTTTAATCGGCCGCATTACGCTGCTTCAGGTAATTGACCGCCCCTTTCTGCAAAGCCAGGGGGATGCACGTACCCTCCGCCATGAAGCGATTCCCGCCCACCGCGGTATGATTACCGATCGTAATGGAGAGCCACTGGCTATTTCTACGCCAGTCGTCACACTCTGGGCGAATCCCCAGGAGTTGCCCGAGGATGCCATACAGCGCGTTATGCTAGCTCAGGCGTTAGGGATGACGCTGGATGACTTTGAGTCGCGTGTAGCACGCTTTAGCGAGCGTGAATTTATGTATTTACGCCGCCAAATGACACCCGCCGCCGCTCAGCAGATCCTTAATCTACGGACCCCCGGTGTTTATCCCCAGCGTGAATACAAGCGTTACTATCCTGCTGGCGAAGTGGCGGCGCAATTATTGGGCGTCACCAACGTTGATGACATTGGGCAAGAAGGTTTAGAGCTCTCCTATCAGCCCTATTTGGCCGGCCACCCTGGGCAACGGCGAGTGATTAAAGATCGCCGTGGGCGTTTGGTGCGTGAGCTTGGCGTGATTAACGAAGCCCAGCCGGGTGGCGAGCTCACCTTGGCTATTGATCAGCGTATTCAGTATATGGCGTACCGAGAGCTGCGTGCGGCGGTCGCTGAGAATGAGGCTGATGGTGGCGTGCTGGTAATGATGGATGCGCGCACGGGAGAAGTGTTGGCAATGGCGAACTTGCCCTCCTATAACCCTAATAACCGGGCAGGACTCGATCCGCGTGGGTTGCGTAACCAAGCACTGGTGGATGTATTTGAGCCTGGTTCGGTCATGAAGCCTCTGGCCATGGCAGCTATTTTGGAAAGCGGGGTGGTAGACCGCGATGTCATAGTGGATACATCGCCCGGTTGGATGCGGCTGGACCAATTTACAATTCGCGATTTTCGTAACTATGGTGAGTTGGATCTGGCCGGTATCCTGGAGAAATCATCGAATATCGGTATGTCACGTTTAGCGTTGCAACTGAGCGATACCGCTATTTGGGAAAAATATAACCAGTTAGGATTAGGGCAAGCGCCCGGTACAGGTTTTCCTGGTGAGTCAACGGGTAGTTTGCCCGCACCGGTGCGCTGGTCGCGCAGTGAGCGAGCAGCGCTCTCTTATGGTTATGGACTCTCTGTTTCCGCGGTGCAGCTAGCGAGTGCTTACACGGCGTTAGCTAATGATGGTGTTCGTTTGCAGCCCTCTCTTTTACGCCTTTCTGAGCCCCCTCAGGGCATTCCTGCTATATCGCCCACGGTTGCGAATGATCTGCTCAATATCTTGGAAACCTCGGTAGCCGCTTATACCGGTGGTCGGCGAGCCCGGGTGGAAGGTTATCGCGTGGGAGGGAAAACGGGCACCGTACGTAAGACCGGACAGCAAGGCTATACCACCGATGCTTATCGCAGTGTGTTTGCGGGGATTGCGCCTATTTCTGATCCGCGTATTGTCACTGTAGTCATGATTGATCACCCCAAGGCTGGCGAATTTTATGGTGGTGCTGTCGCCGCCCCGGTTTTTTCCAGCGTAACGGGTAATGCTTTGCGCTTGTTGGATGTTCCGCCGGATCACGATGCTGAGTAGTTTTTCTAAGGAGTTTGCATGACGCTGAGTTCAGTCGATGTGGTGTCGGCGCTTGCGCACGTATGGCCTAATTCACCACTGCCCGTCGATTTGCCTGAGCTGCCGGATCTAGTACGCATAGAAATGGATTCCCGCAAACTACAAACGGGCGATGTTTTTGTGGCAGTGCCGGGCAGTCAGCGTGATGGCCGCGATTTTATTGAGCAAGCGCTCAATGCGGGTGCTGCGCTTGTGTTAGCGCAAGGCGAGCCCGGTCAGGTGCTGCTTGAAGGCCGCGTGCTGAAACTGCCGCATCTTTCGGTGCGCTTGGGTGAGTTAGGGCGCGCCATGTTTAAAGTGCCTAATGATCTTGAAGTGATTGGCGTGACCGGTACCAACGGTAAAAGCTCCGTCACTAATTATATCGCTGCACTTAGCGAGACATTAGGAACGCCCACCGGACTGATTGGTACGTTGGGTGTAGGGCGTCCCGGTGAGTTGCGCGATAGCGGCTTAACCACGCCTGGCGCCTTAGCGCTGCAGGCGACACTGGGTGAGCTTGCCAGTCAGGGTGTGCGGCGTGTGGCGCTTGAGGCCTCTTCCCATGCGCTGGATCAGTACCGCTTAGAAACGGTAAACGTAAGCGTAGGCGTGTTTACCAATCTGACGCGCGACCATTTGGATTATCATGGCAGCATGGCCGCCTATGCAGCATCCAAAGCGAAGCTTTTTCGGCGCTCGGAGCTCCGTCTAGCGGTAGTCAATGGCGATGACCCCTTAGCACGCTTAATGCTGGCAGGTTGCAACAGTAATGTACGGGTGCTGGCGACGGGTAAAGATGAAGCCGTTACCTTGCGCGTGCTGGACTGGCAGCCCTCTGAGCAGGGGCAGCAGGCAATGATTGCGACTCCCGAGGGCGAGAAAATGCTTAGCTTAGGTTTAATGGGGCGTTTTAATTTAGATAACGTGCTGTTAGCGATGGCTGTGTTGTACGGATTAGGCGAATCACTCGACGACCTCTTCTCAGCCGCGTCTTCGCTGACGCCGGTGCCGGGCAGGATGGAGCGCTATGGTGGTGACGGCACGCCTACCGTGGTGGTGGATTATGCGCACACGCCGGATGCGCTTCATAGCGCGTTACAAGCGCTGCGTGCCCATCTGGGTGATGCTGGCAAATTGTGGTGTGTATTCGGCTGCGGGGGAGAGCGCGATACAGGTAAGCGAGCCGAAATGGCTAAAGCTGCCGAGGCGCTGGCAGACCACATTATCGTTACCGATGATAATCCTAGGCACGAGTCCGCTGAGCAAATCCGCCAACAGATTTTGTCTGGGTTCTCTGACACCGCGAACCCTATTGAAATCGGGGATCGTCGTGAGGCTGTGGCCACCGCTATTAAGCAGGCGGCTTTACAGGATGTCGTGCTTATCGCCGGAAAAGGCCATGAGGCGTATCAGGATATCCAGGGAGTGCGCCATGCCTATGCCGATAGCGAAGAGATCCAGCGTGCCTTTGCTGGGCGGAGAAGTCACTAATGCAGTGGACACTTGGCCAGCTCGCCTCTGTGCTGGGTATTGAGGCGCCTGTTGATAAAGCGCAGCTGTTAGTCAGTTCAGTCGTTACCGATAGCCGCAAGATCGAGTCTGGCTGCCTGTTTGTTGCCCTTAAAGGCCCTCGCTTTGACGGTCATGATTTTGTTGCGCTTGCCAGCGAGCTCGGTGCCGTAGCGGCATTGGTCGACGCCCCCGTTTCTGTCGACCTTCCCCAGCTGGTGTGTCCCGATACACGTTTGGCCCTGGGGCTGATTGCTGGTGTGCACCGGCGTGCATGGCATGGTCCCGTGGTAGCCGTCACCGGCAATAGCGGAAAGACGACCGTTAAAGAGATGTGTGCTGCTCTGCTAGCGCCTTTAGGCGACGTATTAGCCACTCAAGGTAATCTGAATAACGACTTTGGCGCGCCGCTGACCTTATTACGATTGCGGCCGCATCATCAAGCCGCGGTGATTGAGCTGGGCGCTAATCATTTAGGTGAAATCGCCTGGACAGCCCCGCTGACCAAGCCCGATGTGGCGATTATCACCAATGTCACCGGTGCCCATGTGGGCGAGTTCGGTGGCATGGGGCAGATTGCCCAGGCGAAAAGTGAATTACTGGTCGGGCTGGGCGAGCAGGGTACTGCTGTTCTGAATAGGGATGATCACTATTTTACGTTTTGGGCTGCTTGTGCGGCTCCGCGGCGGGTGGTGAGCTTTGGTTTTCACCCCGAGGCGGATGTGAGCGCCGCAGCGCTTTCCTGTGATTCGCAAGGGCGGTATGCTTTCACGCTATTTCAGCATGGTCGAGCGCTGGGCCAGGTGCGTTTGCCGTTACTGGGCAAGCACAATGTCAGTAATGCGTTGGCTGCTGCAGCTGCAGCATTAACGCTAGGCGTGCCGGAAGAGCAAGTGATATCACGCTTGGAATCGCTGCAAGCGCTTGCCGGTAGGTTGGCCGTGGTATCCGGATGGCGCGGTGTCACTGTGCTGGATGACACTTACAATGCCAATCCTGGCGCGGTCAAAGCGGCCCTGGATACCTTGGCCAGCTTTCCTCCGCCACGCTGGTGTGCGTTAGGGGCGATGGGCGAACTGGGGGAAGCATCGGCTGCGCTGCACGCCGATATCGGCCGCTATGCCGCCGAGCTTGGTATTGATGAGCTGTTAACGCTGGGCGAGGCCGCACGTGCCGCCAGCGAAGCCTTTGGTCGTGGGCTGCACTTTAACGATCACGAGACGCTAACGCGTTATGTCACTCATACTTTGCCGCCTGACACTACGTTGCTGGTGAAAGGGTCGCGCAGTGCGGGCATGGAACATGTCGTTAATGCACTGCGTTCGGATAAATAAGGTAAACGCCGTTCATGTTACTTCACTTGGCGAATTTTCTGTCGCAGTACCAATCTGATTTTCAGGTCGTTAACTATTTAACCCTTCGCGTAATTTTAGGCGCTCTCACGTCGTTAATGCTCTGTTTATGGCTGGGGCCATGGATGATTCGGCGCCTCGTGGAAGGCCAGATCGGGCAATCCGTGCGTGACGATGGGCCGCAATCCCACCTCTCAAAAGCGGGCACCCCCACCATGGGGGGGGCAATGATTTTGCTGGCCATTGCCATCAGCACCTTGTTATGGGGTGACTTAACCAATCTCTATATCTGGGTGGTGCTGGGTGTCACGCTCGGCTTCGGCGCCATCGGCTGGGTCGATGATTACCGCAAAGTAGTGGAAAAAAATCCACGCGGTTTACCCGCTCGCTGGAAGTATTTCTGGCAGTCGGTGGTGGGTTTGGGGGCGGCGCTGTTGCTCTATTTAACCGCCTCCACGCCGGTCGAGACCAGCCTGCTGGTGCCGCTGTTCAAAGAGGTGGCTCTGCCGCTCGGTGTCTTCTATATCGTGCTTACCTATTTTGTGATTGTAGGGAGCTCCAACGCCGTCAATCTAACTGATGGCTTAGATGGCCTGGCTATTATGCCGACGGTGCTCGTGGCCATGGGCTTATCGGTATTCGCTTATGCCAGTGGCAACACCGTTTTCGCCGAATATCTGCATATTCCGTTTATTGCCGGAACCGGTGAATTAGCCGTGTTCTGCGCAACGATTGCTGGCGCTGGGCTGGGGTTTTTATGGTTTAACACTTATCCCGCCCAGGTCTTTATGGGCGACGTAGGTGCCTTGGCGTTAGGGGCTGCGCTGGGGGTGGTAGCCGTGATCGTACGCCAGGAGATTGTGCTGTTTATCATGGGCGGTGTTTTTGTCATGGAAACAGTGTCGGTCATCCTTCAGGTGGGATCCTACAAGCTCACCGGGCGTCGCATCTTCCGAATGGCGCCTTTGCATCATCACTATGAATTGAAAGGCTGGCCTGAGCCGCGGGTCATTGTCCGCTTTTGGATTATTACCGTGGTGCTGGTGCTGCTTGGCCTCGCAACGCTCAAAGTTCGTTAATGCATCTGACCATGAGTGCATCGACGGATCGTTGGCATGATGCGAGAGGGAGCTTGTAATGGTTCAAGTAGCTAAGGGAGTAACGCTGGTTGTCGGGCTGGGGCTTTCCGGTCGGGCTATCTGCCGTCATTTAAGTCGCTTAGATGTACCTTACATGGTAGCGGACACGCGGGCCGAACCGCCGGGGCTTGATGATTTTCGCACTGCGCATCCCGGGGTGGAAATTCACTGCGGCTCGCTTGCCGCGCTGGATCTGCGCGATGTGGAAGAGGTGGTGGTAAGCCCTGGGCTTGACCCGAGAATGCCGGGCTTGAAAGAGCTGGCGGATCAGTTAAATCCTCGCACTGGGGAGCCGATGGTGGTGGGTGAAATGGCTCTATTCGTGCGTGCCGCGAAGGCGCCCATTGCAGCGATTACCGGTTCTAATGCGAAGTCGACGGTGACCACGCTGCTCGGTGAAATGGCAGCGGAGGCAGGCGTGAATGCGGCAGTGGGTGGTAATTTGGGCACCCCCGCGTTGGACTTGTTGGCCAGCCACCCGGATGCCGCGCTCTATATCCTTGAACTCTCGAGCTTTCAGCTGGAGACGACACCTTGTCTGGGGGCGAGCTGTGCCGCGTTCCTGAACCTGTCCGAAGATCACCTTGATCGTCACGGTGATATGCACGGTTATCGAACTGCAAAACAACGTATCTTTATCGGTGCCCAGCACGCGGTGGTGAATGGGGATGACCCTCTGTCATGGCCTGACTATCCCGTTGACCAAGTGGCCTACTTTTCCCATGACGCTCCGGTGGAGGGCCAGTGGGGGCTGGCGCGTGATCAAGGTAAATTAATGCTGATGCAGGGCGACACCCCCTGGTTGTCCATTGATGAGTTAAGCATGACTGGGCAGCACAATTACCTTAATGCACTGGCTGCGCTAGCGATGGGGCAGGCGTTAGGGTTTGCAGCGGCGCCCATGTGTCGCGCACTGCGTGACTTTAAAGGGCTGGCACATCGCAGCGAAATGATAGCGCGTATCAACGATGTCACCTGGGTTAACGACACCAAGGGCACCAATGTGGGCGCTACTCTGGCAGCCATCAATGGCATTGGCGCTACGCTGGAAGGACGTTTGATTTTATTGGCAGGCGGGGTTGGTAAGGGCGCGGATTTTACCCCGCTGGCCGAGCCTTTGAAGAAGTGTGCGCGTCATGTGCTGCTGTTTGGGTTGGATGCTCCGCGATTGGCGGAGGCGTTGGATGGTCACGTGACGACTCAGCAAGTAGACGATCTAACTCAGGCCATGCAAGCAGCGTTTAAAATCGCTCAGCCTGGAGACTGTGTGCTGCTATCACCTGCCTGTGCAAGCCTGGATCAGTTTGCTAATTACCAAGAACGTGGCGAGGTATTTCGCCGTTGGGTGCATCAACAGGCAGCGTCCACTACTGGGGGAGCGTCATGAGCCGGCTTCAGCGTCTGCGTACTGTTCTTACCACGCGTGATTTGCCTTGTGATATCTGGCTGGTGATGGCGGCAGTAGCCTTAGCGGGTTTGGGCTGGGTAATGGTGAGTTCCGCTTCAATTGGCTTACTGGAAGATACTTACCACTACTCCCGCCAGCACGGCATTTTCCTAGTACTCGCTATCATGGCATGTGTATTTATGCTCTGTGTGCCGCTGGAAGCCTGGCGCCAGAATGCTGCGCTTATTCTGCTCGCCTCTATCTTTCTGTTGTTTCTAGTACTGATTATTGGCCAGGAGATCAACGGCAGTAAGCGCTGGATAGCGTTGCCGGGGCCATTGCCTAGTTTGCAGGTCTCTGAATTTGCCAAAATTGGGCTGATTTTTTATATGGCGGCATTTATGTCGCGTTTTACCTACGATTTGCGACGGCGCGCATTCAGCATGTGGCGCCCATTAGCCGTGCTGGCGGTTCCTGCCGGGCTGCTGTTTCTAGCCCCGGATTTTGGCGGCATGGTGGTCTTTACCGTTTGCGTCATCGGTATGCTGATGATGAGTGGCGCATCGCTAGTACTGCTTGTGGGCAGTGGCGCGCTGCTTGGCTCAGGGGCGGTTATGATGGTGGTGATAGAGCCCTATCGACTGGCGCGTTGGACTAGTTTTCTTGACCCCTGGGCAGATCAATTTGCGACAGGTTACCAATTAACCCAGGCGCTGATTGCCTTCGGGCGAGGGCACGTGACTGGCACCGGCCTGGGCAACAGTGTGCAAAAACTACACTACCTGCCGGAAGCGCATACCGATTTTATCTTTGCGGTGATCGCCGAGGAGCTCGGAATGATCGGCGCGATTATTGTCGTGCTGCTGTTTACGCTATTTATTGCGCGCGCTATGTGGGTAGGGCGCAAAGCGGAGATGGCCGGGCATCTTTTTGGCGCTTATGTAAGTTACGGCATCGGGTTTATTGTGGCTGCGCAGGCGTTTATTAATATGGCGGTAAGTTCCGGGCTGTTGCCAACCAAGGGTTTAACATTGCCGCTAATGAGCTATGGCGGTTCAAGTCTATTGGTGACTGGCGTGATGGTGGGGCTGCTGCTGCGCACGGATGCCGAAACGCGTCACCGCCCCCGACGTGCGTCCACCCCGTATAAATCGCGCCATGAACCGCGTTTATCGTAACGTTATGCCGCTTGGTGCTATCAGGAGTTTGATGTGATGACTAATGTTAGGCGACGAGTGCTGATAATGGCAGGTGGCACCGGCGGCCATGTGTTCCCGGCGCTTTCCCTCGCCAACGCACTGCAGAAGCAGCAGGTGGATGTTGAGTGGCTGGGCAGCCCCAGGGGGATTGAGAACCGTCTGGTGCCTGAGGCGGGTATTAGATTGCATACTATTGCCATCAGCGGTCTGCGTGGCAATGGCATAACCGGCTGGCTAAAGGCGCCGTTGAATCTCTCCCGTGCAGTCTTAGAGGCGCGTACGGTGATTCGAGAGTTCAAGCCGCATGTTGTGGTAGGCCTGGGTGGCTTTGCCAGTGGCCCTGGCGGGTTGGCAGCTTGGTTGACACGCATTCCTCTGGTTATCCATGAGCAGAACGCGGTCGCAGGGCTGACAAATCGCGTTTTATCGCGACTGGCTAAACGTACCTATGCCGCTTTCCCAGAAGCATTTGGCTCACGCGCCGAAGTGATTGGTAATCCCGTGCGTGACGATATCGCCGCCTTGGGTAGCACGCCACGAAGTGCCGACGCGCTCACTGCTCGGCCACTGCGTCTGCTAGTGGTGGGGGGCTCGCTTGGCGCAGTGGCGCTAAACGAACGCTTGGCGCCAGCGCTTGCTGAACTGCCTGTTGAGCAGCGACCCGAGGTCCGCCATCAGGCGGGTAAGGATCGTGATGTTGCGACTGCCGAAAATTATCAGCAGCACGGCGTAAACGCTGAGGTTAGTCCCTTTATTGATGATATGGCTGCTGCTTATGAGTGGGCCGATTTAGTGGTATGCCGCTCTGGTGCGCTCACCGTGGCCGAGCTGGCCGCCGCCGCCAAGCCTGCATTGCTGGTGCCTTTTCCCTTTGCGGTCGATGACCATCAGCGTATCAACGCGCAGGTGTTGGTTAAGGCGGGGGCCGCCAAGTGCGTTGTACAGTCTGAGCTGACGGTTGAGCGGTTAAGTGAATTTTTAAATGAATTGCTCGTCCCCAATACCCTGGCTGCGATGGCGGCGAAAGCACGTCAGGCCGCGCATTTGGATGCGACTCAGCGCTTGGCTGAAGGGTGTTTGGCGATGATAAAGCTAGGAGACTCTGCGTGATCGATAAAGACAAACCCATGACTCCCTCACGTGGCACTCCCGCTGGCCCAGGTATGCGTCGCATTCGGCGCATTCATTTTGTGGGTATTGGTGGCGCAGGTATGTGCGGTATTGCAGAGGTGCTGGCTAACCAGGGCTATATCGTCAGCGGTAGCGACATGAAAACCTCTTCAGTCGTAGAGCGGCTGCGCCAATGCGGTGTATGCGTGGCGATCGGTCATGCTGAAGAAAACGTGGAAAATGCTGACGTGGTGGTGGTGTCCAGCGCCATTGATGAAACCAACCCTGAAATTCGCTGGGCCCACGAGCATCGTGTACCGGTCGTGCGCCGGGCTGAGATGCTCGCCGAGCTGATGCGCTTTCGTCACGGGATTGCCGTGGCGGGTACCCATGGCAAAACCACCACGACCAGTTTGACGGCGACCCTGCTGGCCGAGGGAGGATTAGACCCGACCTTTGTGATCGGCGGTAAGCTAACCAGCGCCGGTACCAATGCTCGCCTGGGCGAGGGCGACTACCTCGTTGCCGAAGCCGATGAGTCCGACGCCTCGTTTCTGCACCTGCAGCCAATGGTATCCATCGTTACCAATATTGATGCTGACCATATGGCGACCTATGGTGGTGACTTCGAGCGGCTGAAAAGTACCTTTATCGAATTTCTGCATAATCTACCGTTTTATGGCCTAGCGGTACTGTGTATTGATGACCCGCATGTCCGCGTACTGTGCGATCAGGTGAAGCGGCAGTTTGTGACCTATGGTTTTGATAGCGATGCTGACTATCGCATTGTCGATTTTGCCCAGCGAGAAGGAGAGGTCTCGTTTACTGCGTTACGCCCAGGCGGCGCTGAGCCGTTAACGGTACGTTTGGCCATGCCGGGTCGCCACAATGCTCTTAACGCCATGGCGGCGATTGTTGTGGCTACTGATGCGGGTGTCAGCGATAGTGCGATTTTGAGTGGGTTGGCGAGCTTTGCAGGCGTGGGTCGGCGGTTTCAGGTGCATGGGCATTTCCCTGCACCAAAAGGCGGCGGCGACATCATGCTGGTGGATGACTATGGTCACCACCCACGTGAAGTCGACATGGTTATTCA
The DNA here is from genome assembly GCF_037070225.1 of Vreelandella indica. Lineage (NCBI taxonomy): Bacteria > Pseudomonadati > Pseudomonadota > Gammaproteobacteria > Oceanospirillales > Halomonadaceae > Vreelandella > Vreelandella indica. The sequence goes on along the minus strand of NZ_JBANSO010000001.1, from coordinate 169,524 downwards.
GGCCGTTCGCGCTGGGTGGCCCGAGCGCCGTCTGGTGATGCTTTACCAACCCCATCGCTATAGCCGTACCCGCGATTTGTATGAAGACTTTGTACGCGTACTTTCCCAAGTCGATACGTTGGTGCTGCTTGATGTTTACAGCGCCGGTGAAGCTATTATTCCTGGTGCCGAGGGGAGAACCCTGGCTGGGTCGATTCGCCAGCGTGGAGAAGTCGATCCGCTCTTTGTCGAGCATAAGCACGAGTTGCCGGTGCTGTTAGCCAATGTGTTACGGCCAGGCGATATTTTAATTACCCAGGGTGCTGGTGATGTGGGAGGGATTTCCCAGCGTCTTGCACAGGCACAGCTAGCGATGAACGAGGTAGATCTGTGAGCGTTGACGTAACAAACCCTGAGTCGCACGGAAAAGTCGTTGTCGTTTACGGCGGTACGTCTGCTGAACGCGAGGTATCGCTTAAAAGCGGGGCGGCAGTACTTGAGGCCCTTCAGCGTAAGGGCATCGATGCCTGTGGTTATGACCCCCGCGACAACGGCCTGGTGGGATTAGAGCAGCTGGCTCCTTCGGTGGTCTTCGTTGCCTTGCATGGACGCGGCGGTGAAGACGGCACGCTTCAGGGGGCGCTGGAGCTGCTCAATATTCCCTATACCGGCAGTGGCGTGCTTGCCTCAGCGTTGGGTATGGATAAGCAGCGCACCAAGCAAGTATGGAGTGCGGTTGGCTTGCCGACGCCAGAGAGCATCATGCTGGATGCCGGTTCGGATTGGTCAGCCGTGGTCGCTCAGCTTGGCTTGCCGCTGATTGTGAAACCCGTGCATGAAGGCTCAACGCTAGGTATTAGCATTGTCAAAAGTCAGGCGGCGCTTGAAGCTGCGTATCACGAGGCGGCGCAGTTCGACGCACGCGTAATGGCAGAGCGCTTTATCGTCGGCGACGAGTACACGGTCGCGCTGCTTGGTAGCCAGGTATTGCCAGCGATTCGCGTTGAAGTGCCGGGCGGTTTCTACGACTACGAAGCGAAATATATCGCTAATACCACTCAATATCATTTGCCGTGTGGACTGCCCTCGGAGCAGGAAGCTGCGCTTGCGGATCTATGCCAACAGGCGTTTGCCGCGATTGGCGGCGTTGGCTGGGGGCGGGTGGATGTCATGCGCGATAGCGAAGGACGTTTCTGGCTACTGGAAGTTAATACGGTGCCTGGGATGACCGACCATAGCTTGGTTCCTCAGGCAGCGGCACATGCGGGTATCTCTTTTGACGAGCTAGTGATGGAAATATTGAATACCGCTGGCAGGCAGTTATCGCTATGACGAGTTTGTTATGAAGGGTGCCTTATGAAAAGGCGTAATGCTTGGTTGGGCGTTATTCTATTAGCCTTGCTGATGGGCGCCGGTGGCCGGGCGCTTTGGCTGTGGCTAGACCGCCCGATTGAGCGGGTTTCAATCCGCGGTGAATGGGAGTATGTCAGCGCTGACTATCTGCGTACCCAGCTGGCGCCCTTGGTGGTCGATGCCACTTGGCTTTCGGCGGATCTGGGTGAGCTGCGCGACCGCGCTCTAAAAGTGGGCTGGTTGAATGAAGTGCGTATTACCCGTGAGTGGCCCAATGCACTAGTCTTTGAACTAATTGAACAACAGCCGGTCGCACGCTGGAATGATGATTTTTTACTTAACCCAGAAGGGGAGCCTTTCGCATTTGCCCCCTTAAACCCGCCCTCAGGTTTGCCTGATCTGGCTGGCCCCGGCGGTAGCAGTGAAGAAGTGTTAACCTACTATCATCGGCTTAAACGTCACTTTGAGCAGCTATCACTTGAGCTTACACAACTTCGTTTAGAGCCGCGCGGCGCATGGAGGCTGCAGTTAAACGAAGGCGCTTGGGTGATGTTAGGACGTCGGCAGCATGAAGTCCGTTTGGCACGTTTATCGGCGTCATGGCAACGCGAGTTGAATTCGCTAAGCGAGCAAATTCGCTATATAGATCTGCGTTACCCTAATGGTGTCGCTGTTGCTTGGCACGGAGAAAGTGAATTTGCTGTGCAAGATGAGTAACTCTTCTATTACTTGACGCAAATAAGGTGTAAAAGTGAGTGACTGCCATCGTTGAAAAAGCCAGTAATCGGCTTTAAATTGCTTTCTATGCCTATTATTGTGGGTTCGTGCTAGTCGTATTGCGACTATTGTTTCTATACTATGGGCCAGACGCTGGTTAAGTGGTTTTTAATTTCAGCTATTTGTACTTAGTGAGTGTCAGAAAACAACCACTGTTTATTTTGGATAGCACGCTTTCAATGTTAAGCGTTGGATTAAGCGGCTCCCAATTAATATTTATTTTTTAACAATGACGCAAGGAGATTTCCCGACTCATGGCAGGCTCACCCAACGCATCCAATATGGTGGTCGGGCTGGACATTGGAACGTCCAAGGTCGTCGCGATAGTCGGTCAACCCACCGATGACGGCGGAATTGAAATTGCCGGTATTGGTTCGCACCCTTCGCGCGGTATGAAGCGTGGTGTTGTAATCAATATTGAATCAACGGTGCAGTCTATCCAGCGCGCAGTTGAAGAAGCCGAGTTGATGGCTGGCTGTGATATCCATTCAGTGTATGTTGGCGTGGCTGGTAGTCATATCAGTTCAATGAACTCTGACGGTGTTGTGGCTATTAAAGAGCGTGAAGTGACACCTTCTGATATTGAACGCGTTATTGATTCTGCTCGGGCGCGTGCTATTTCTGAAGGCCAGCGTGTATTGCATGTATTGCCTCAAGAGTTTTCGATTGATGCTCAAGGGGGGATACGCGAGCCACTAGGCATGTCTGGGGTGCGCTTGGAAGCTCAAGTGCATTTAGTGACGGCCGCCTTAAACGCGGTGCAGAATATAGAAAAGTGTGTACGTCGCTGTGGGCTGGAGGTAGATGCTATTATTTTAGAGCAGCTAGCCTCAAGCATGGCGGTGCTGACCGAGGATGAGCGTGAGCTGGGCGTCTGTATGGTGGATATTGGCGGCGGCACTACTGATATGGCGATTTTCAGTGAAGGCGCCATACGTCACACGGCGGTTATACCTATTGCCGGTGACCAAGTCACTAACGATATTGCCATGGCCCTGCGTACGCCGACCCAACACGCTGAAGAGATTAAAGTTAAATACGCTTGCGCGCTCACTCACTTAGCGTCAAGCGATGAAATGATTAAAGTACCTAGCGTAGGTGATCGACCTGCGCGTGATCTATCGCGCCAAGCACTGGCTGAAGTGGTAGAGCCGCGCTACGAAGAACTGTTTACGCTAGTAAGAGATGAGTTGCGCCGAAGTGGCTATGAAGACATGGTGGCTGCTGGGATTGTGCTTACCGGTGGAACCTCGCGCATGGAAGGGGTTAGTGAATTGGCGGAAGAGATTTTTCATATGCCAGTTCGCATCGCATGTCCACAGAATGTAAGAGGTTTGGCGGACGTCGTACGCAACCCAATTTATGCGACGGGCGTTGGGCTGCTGCATTATGCCTTGCAAGAAACGCGTCATGGGCAAGGCCTAAAAAGCCACGGGGGAGTGGTTGCTGCCCATAAGGGCCGCAATGAGCTTGCCCGGCGTGATATCAAGGAAGACCATTCGGCGCTAGCTAGAATTAAAGGCTGGTTCAAAGGAAATTTCTGACAGGGCCGCAAGCGCGGTTCAGGAGACGGGGCTTATGTTCGAATTGGTAGATAACGCACCCTCGAGCAGTGCGGTCATCAAAGTGGTTGGTGTTGGCGGCGGTGGCGGCAATGCTGTTAACCACATGGTCGAAAGCAATATTGAAGGCGTTGAGTTTATCTGCGCTAACACTGACGCCCAGGCGCTTAAGCGCTGTTCAGCAAAAACCGTGTTGCAACTGGGTAGCGAAATCACTAAAGGATTGGGCGCAGGTGCCAATCCCGACGTGGGTCGTCAGGCAGCAATGGAAGACCGCGAGCGTATTGCGGAATTGCTGGTAGGCGCTGATATGGTGTTTATCACTGCCGGTATGGGCGGTGGGACCGGCACCGGTGGTGCTCCTGTAGTGGCACAGGTCGCCAAAGAGCTAGGGATTCTCACCGTCGCGGTGGTGACTCGCCCCTTCCCATTTGAAGGGCCGAAGCGAATGCGTGCCGCCGAGGAGGGTATGAAAGAACTCTCCGAGCATGTTGATTCGTTGATCACGATCCCCAACGAGAAGCTGCTTTCTGTGTTGGGCAAAAATGCGACACTGCTAACGGCTTTCAGTGCGGCTAATGACGTGCTGCTAGGCGCTGTACAAGGTATCGCAGAGCTGATTACCAGCCCAGGTATCATCAACGTCGATTTTGCTGATGTGCGCACCGTGATGTCTGAAATGGGCATGGCGATGATGGGTACCGGTGGGGCGACGGGCGAGAATCGTGCTCGTGAAGCTGCCGAGAAGGCCATCCGCAGCCCGTTGTTGGAAGATATCGATCTTCATGGCGCGCGGGGTATTCTGGTCAACATCACTGCTGGTCCTGATTTGTCCATCGGCGAATTCAATGACGTCGGTGCCACTGTTCAAGAGTTTGCGTCTCCGGATGCGACTATCGTGGTGGGCACCTCCATTGATATGGAAATGTCCGACGAGCTGCGTGTGACCGTTGTGGCTGCTGGTTTAGATGGGCAAAAACCTAAGACGGCCGCGCGCGAGCCTGCCCGCCGGTCAGCTGCAGAATCCTCGGATTACCGCAAGCTGCAACAGCCAACGGTAATGCGTCAGCAGGCGACAGCACGCGCTGAAGCAACCGAAACAGCCGCTAAACCTCGTCCTGAAAAGCGTCGCTCTACTGAAGCCGATGACTATTTGGACATCCCCGCGTTTTTACGCCGTCAGGCGGATTGATTCTACAAAACAGCTTTATTGCAACAGTCGGCGAGCGTTTTATTGGCTAAAACGCTCGCTTGCTGTTAAAGTGAACACTGTTTGATAACTTTTTTCTACGGTCACTACCGTCACCAGAGTACGATTACTGCCCATGATCAGACAACGCACCCTACAAAACGTCATACGCGCCACCGGAGTGGGCCTGCATTCTGGCAAAAAAGTCCACTTAGCGCTGCGTCCGGCGCCCGCCAATACTGGGATTGTGTTTGTTAGAACCGATCTGGATCCTGTCGTACACGTGCCAGCGCGCGCTGAATTGGTTGAAGATACCAAGCTATGCACAGCACTCTCCAGTAACGGGGTTAAGGTCGCTACCGTTGAGCACCTTATGTCGGCTTTTGCAGGGTTGGGCATTGATAACGCTTATGTGGACGTAAGCGAACCTGAAGTGCCGATTATGGATGGTAGTGCTAGTCCATTTGTTTTTTTGATTCAGTCAGCGGGTATTTTGGAACAGAATGCCGCGAAGAAATTTATTCGCATCAAGCATCGTGTAGCCGTTACCGATGGTGATAAAGAGGCCGTTTTCTTGCCCCATCAAGGGTTTAAAGTCTCGTTTGCGATTGATTTTGACCACCCCGTTTTTGAACAGCAGAAACAGACGGCGTTGATCGATTTTTCGACCACATCTTTTGTCAAAGAAGTGTCACGTGCGCGTACCTTTGGTTTTATGCGTGATTTAGAGTTTTTACGCTCTAACAATTTGGCATTAGGCGGTAGTTTGGATAATGCGATCGTGGTAGATGATTACCGCATTGTTAACGAAGGTGGTTTGCGCTACGAAGATGAATTCGTCAAGCATAAAGTATTAGATGCCATCGGGGATTTATACCAGTTGGGCTATAGCTTGATTGGCGAGTTTCGTGGTGTTAAGTCAGGGCATGCGCTGAATAATCAGCTGTGCCGTGAGCTGATGGCTCAGCCTGACGCTTATGAAATAGTGACGTTTGAAGAAGATAAGGCCGTGGCGCCGATTTCTTATGCTGCACCCGCAATGGCATAGTACAGCCGCTAATAGACAAGCTGTTATTGGCTAATAGGGTAGACCGAAGGGTTGTCGTAGCAATGGTAATATCAATAAAGCATCGCTTAGGCGGTGCTTTATGCATTTTGCCGCCAGCATTCACTTTACGCCTAGAGCGTTAATAGCCGGTAAGTTTGCCTAACCCTTATGGCAGCTATTACTCGTTGGGTGGCCGAGCATGAGAGGCAAGCCGTTCAAGGGCGCGCTTTAACGTGGGATTGGTCGTATCTTCAGCGCATTCAGCCAGGGTTTTGCCTGCATCTGCTGAAAGACTGCGTGTATTACGTGGCGGGGCGACGATAGGGTGCACAGGGCGCACTTTAAAGGTAAAACCGCTCACGCTTTCAAAGCCAGGCAACTGATGAAGCAGCTCTAATAGGCGACGCTGCTCAAAACGTAACCAGGTTAGCCAGCCCGCTTGACCACTGATCAATGTTAAGCGACCTTCGCGAAAGCCACCGACAAAAATATGTGCTCGCATCTCTTCGGGCAGATGCGCGCGAAGATGCTGCTGCGCCTGGTCAATTAAACGAGATAGGCGCATTAACTGACTAATATCGCCGGACTTTGAGAGTAGGCGGGCAATGGGCTGTGCGCGAGAACGCTTAACCTTTATACTCATACGCTTAATTCCTAGGGCACCGCTATCCTAGGGTGCCGCTAATGATGATGTCGGAGACATTAACCGATCTCAACTTTAGCAGATTTTACCACGCTCAGGAGCCGGTCTACAGCATGTCACCTACGCTTGATGTTCAATCAGCTTTGCCGCGGCGCCATCGCCGGTATGGCTTAGCGCGTTGGTGGCTGGCCGGCTTATTAGTAAGTTGCCTATTACCCGCGAGTTTAAGCCCTGCGGATGCTTTTCGCAGTGGCGAACGCAGCGTTACTATCTGTTTATGGGTACCCGCGATTTTACGTGCGCAGTCGCACTGGATTGCTAAACGGCAGCGCGCTCTGCGCCGTTGGGCTCAACGCCCTAGGCGCTTTGCCCCGATGCGGCGTCTCAGCAGTTGGCTTGCGCCGATGGCCCTGCTGGTGGCGGCGCGTGATGTTTTGACCCAGCGCGGCCCTCCTGCCCATCAAGTATGCCGTTAAGATACTTACTTTGTCCCTACGCTGGTAGGTAGAAGACCTGCAGAAAAAGGTCTGCCGTATATAGGCAAAGTCCGATGGGTTGTTCGTGAATACTTGGATATTTCATGCTTAATAATTTATTACGTAAAGTCGTTGGTTCTAAAAATGACCGCGATGTAAAACGCATGCATAAAAATGTGCCTCAGATTAATGCCCTAGAAGCAGAATTTGAGGCATTAAGTGACGCTGATTTGCAGCAAAAAACAGCGCAATTGCGCGAACGTCTCGCGTCAGGTGAGTCCCTAGATGCGCTGTTAGCTCCCGCCTTTGCAATCGTCCGAGAGGCCAGTAAGCGCGTGATGGGCATGCGTCACTTTGACGTGCAGATGGTGGGTGGTATGACCCTGCACCGTGGCCGTATTGCAGAAATGAAAACCGGTGAAGGTAAAACCCTGGTGGCAACGCTGGTGGTGTATCTGAATGCGCTAACGGAGAAAGGCGTTCACGTGGTGACCGTGAACGACTATTTGGCCCGTCGTGATGCTGAGTGGATGCGCCCGCTGTATGAATTTCTAGGCCTTTCCATTGGTGTTATTTTCTCCGGTCAGTCTGGCGAAGAGAAGCGCCATGCCTATCAGTGCGATATTACCTACGGCACCAATAACGAGTTTGGCTTTGATTATCTACGCGATAACATGGCGTTTTCGTTAGAAGACAAAGTGCAGCGTGGCCTGCATTTTGCGATTGTCGATGAAGTTGACTCGATTCTTATCGATGAAGCGCGTACACCGCTGATTATTTCGGGCGCGGTAGACGAAAATACGGATCTCTATAAAGTCGTTAATCAGTTGGCCCAGCAGCTTGAGAAAGGCGAAGAGAGTGAAGATGAAGATGCCCCGGTGGTCGGCGACTTCTTAGTTGACGAAAAGCAGAAACAGGTAGAGCTAACGGAGCAGGGTCATAACAAAGTTGAAGAGCTAATGCGCGGCGAGGGTTTATTGGGTGATGAAGAATCACTCTATGCAGCGCAAAACCTCAATTTGCTCCAGCATATGCATTCGGCCCTGCGCGCCCGCTACCTCTATAATCGTGATGTCGATTACATCGTTTCTGAAGGTCAGGTAGTCATCGTCGACGAACACACTGGCCGTTCGATGCCAGGGCGCCGCTGGTCGGAAGGCTTGCACCAGGCTGTAGAAGCCAAAGAGGGCGTTACGGTACAGCGCGAAAGCCAAACGCTTGCCTCCACCACCTTCCAGAATTATTTCCGTCTGTATGAGAAGTTAGCCGGTATGACCGGTACAGCGGATACTGAAGCCTTTGAATTTCGTCAAATTTATGGCCTCGACGTGGTGGTTATTCCTACCAACCGTCCATTGGCACGTAAAGACCTGAACGATCTAGTCTATTTGAGCGCTGAAGAAAAATACGAAGCGATCATTAAAGATGTCAAAACTGAGACGGAAGCTGGGCGCCCTGTGCTGGTTGGTACGGCCTCAATTGAAACATCGGAGTACCTTGCCAATCTGATGCGAGAGGCAGGCCTCGCGTTCAACGTGCTTAACGCCAAACAGCACCAGAGTGAAGCCGAAATTATCGCTCAGGCAGGCCGCCCAGGGGCAATTACCATCGCCACCAACATGGCTGGACGGGGTACCGATATCGTGCTGGGCGGCAATTGGGAGGCTGAATCGGCCAAGCTACAAAACCCAAGCCAAGAGCAGGTTGATGCGTTAAAGGCTGAGTGGCAGGCACGCCACGATGCTGTGTTGGCCGCCGGCGGCTTACATGTGGTGGGGTCTGAGCGCCATGAGTCTCGGCGTATCGACAATCAGCTGCGTGGCCGTGCTGGTCGCCAGGGCGACCCTGGCTCCACGCGGTTCTTCTTGTCGCTTGAAGACAGCCTAATGCGTCTGTTTGGCTCTGATCGCGTTAAACGCTTGATGCAGGCGTTAGGGCTTGAGCATGGTGAAGCCATTGAGCATAAAATGGTCTCCAATGCGGTTGAGCGTGCCCAGAAAAAAGTCGAAGGACGTAACTTCGATATTCGTAAGCAGCTGCTTGAGTACGATGACGTTGCCAACGACCAGCGACGGGTGATCTACGACCAGCGTAATGAAATTCTCGCCGCAGACGATGTGGCTGATGCCGTTATCGGTATTCGTGAAGAGGTAATGGAAACGGCAATTAGCAGCTATGTTCCTCCTCAGAGCCTGCCCGAGCAGTGGGATTTGCCCGGTTTGGAAGCGCACCTGAAAACAGAGTTTAATCTTGATGCGCCCGTGGTTAAGTGGGCTGCTGAGGATGATCGCTTTAGCGAGGAGCAGTTGCGTGAGCGGCTGCAGACCATGCACCGTGAAGCCTATGCGGCAAAAGTGGCTGCAGCGGGCGAGAAACTGATTCGTCGCTTTGAGAAGCAAGTCATGCTGCAGGTGCTGGATACGCGTTGGAAAGAGCACCTTCAGTCAATGGATCATCTACGCCGTGGTATTCACCTGCGTGGCTATGCCCAGAAAAACCCCAAGCAGGAGTACAAGCGTGAATCGTTTGAGCTCTTCCAACACCTGCTTGACCATATTAAAGAAGATGTAACGCGCATTCTGAGCCACGTTCAGGTTCGCCAGCCCGAGGAAGTGGATGCCCTTGAGCGTCAACGCCGAGAAGCGCTGGAGCGTGAAACCGCCGCCAGCCGCCATGACGCCCCGGCCCCTGAGCAATCTGAGAGCGATCAAGAAGCGCCTGGCAATGAAGGGCGTCCAGTGCGCCGCGAAGGCCCCAAAGTGGGCCGTAACGATCCCTGTTTTTGTGGTTCAGGTAAAAAGTACAAGCAGTGCTGTGGAAAATTAAGCTAACGGCGATTGTGTCTGAGATAACGTCTGATCAAGGTTTGCCTAAAGGAGAGAATCATGGCGGTGGGAAATACTCCCTTTCCAGAGTTGCCACCCCTGCAAGGGGTGCGCCTTGGGGTTGCAATGGCGGGTATCAAAAAGCCGGATCGCCGTGATGTGGTGGTGATTGAACTGCCCGACACAGCGACGGTATCGGGGGTTTTTACCCGTAATGCCTTTTGTGCAGCGCCGGTAGTAGTGGCCAAGCAGCACCTTGAACAGTGCCGTGCGGAGCACCGCTCGCCGCGTTATTGGTTGATCAATACCGGCAACGCGAACGCGGGCACTGGCGAGGCAGGCTTGCGCGATGCGCGGGCATGCTGTGCTGAGCTTGCCAAACAGGTTGGAGTTGCGGCTGAAGATATAATGCCATTCTCAACCGGTGTGATTGGTGAACCGCTGCCAATGGAAAAACTGCTAGCGGGATTGGCACCGGCGCTTGAAAGTTTGTCCAGCGACAGTGTTGCCTGGGAACACGCAGGCCAAGGCATTTTAACCACCGACACCCGGGCCAAAGGGGCCAGTGTCACGGTTGAAATAGGTAATCAGCAGGTAACAATTAACGGCATCACGAAAGGGTCTGGCATGATCAAGCCCAACATGGCGACCATGTTGGGCTTTGTGGTGACCGATGCAGCTATCGAGGCACCGCTACTGGATCGGCTACTGCGTGAAACCGTCGATCGCTCTTTTAACTGCATCACGGTGGATAGCGATACCTCTACCAATGACGCCTGTATGTTGGCGGCGACTGGTACAGGTCCTCGAATCGCCGATGAAGCGCAGATAGCCGCGTTCAGTAACGCTTTACAACGGGTAATGACCGAGCTGGCGCAAGCGATCATTCGCGATGCTGAAGGGGCGACTAAGTTCGTTACTCTGCAGGTTGGCGAAGCGCAAAGTCGTCAAGAAGCACTTGATGTAGCCTTCACCGTTGCTCATTCGCCCCTGGTCAAAACAGCGCTGTACGCTTCTGATGCCAACTGGGGGCGAATACTAGCAGCCGTCGGGCGGGCGCCAGTGAACGATTTTGACGTTAACCGCGTGGTGATTGATCTGGGCGATGTGCGTTTAGTCGAACAAGGCGGGCGCGCGGCTGGCTACACTGAAGCAGCGGGAAGTGCTGTGATGGCACAGTCAGAAATTACCATTCGCATTAGCTTGGGGCGCGGCGAAGAGAGTGCCACGGTGTGGACCTCTGACCTCTCTCATGACTATGTGTCTATCAACGCGGATTATCGTAGCTAATCAGTCGCTCTCAGTTGGGGGCGTTGGTTGGTAGGGGTAATGGACACACGCAGCGAGATAGCGCCGATGGCAGAAGCGTTGGTGCGCGCAGTGGATCAAGACGTAACGAGTATATGAGTATATGAACATAAAGGTAAAACGACGGGTTCATGTCGCGGCAGCTGCGATTATCAGCGCCGATCAACAGCAAGTACTGATCGCTCGTCGGCCGTCAAACGTTGATCATGGCGGACTGTGGGAGTTTCCGGGTGGCAAACTAGCACCTTATGAGACCGGTCTTGAAGGATTAAAACGTGAACTGCATGAAGAGCTAGGCGTCGAGATTGTTTGTGCTCAGCCATTGATTCGCGTTCACCATGAGTATCCTGACAAGCATATTCTGCTTGATGTGTGGCAGGTGCATGAGTTTGCCGGAGAGCCTTTTGGCCGTGAAGGTCAGGCCGTGCGCTGGGTGCCTATGAGCGAACTCTCCAACTATCCTTTCCCGGCAGCAAATTTACCGATACTGCAGGCAGTAAGGTTGCCTACCGAGTATTTGATCACCGGTGAAGAGACTGATGAAGCGCGTTTTGATGCGTTTCTGGAGCGCGCGCTGCGTGAAGACAAGATTCGCTTGGTGCAGCTGCGTGCCAAGCAGCTGGACGAAGCGGCTTATCTCGCCCGTGCTCGGCGAGCTCTGACGCTATGCCGTGAGCACGGCGCACGGCTGCTGCTTAATGGTGAACCCACCCTGCTGGATCATATTGACGCTGATGGCATTCATTTGACCAGCGAGCGTTTGATGCAGCTTGAGCGTCGTCCGATTGCTGAAAATAAATGGCTTTCCGCATCGACGCACAACCAGAAGCAGCTTACCCAAGCAGCCGTATTAGGCTGTGACTTTGTCAGCCTGTCGCCGCTGCGCACCACGCCTTCACACCCTGAAGTCGCTCCGCTCGGTTGGCATGACTTTCAACAGTTGGTCGAACGTGCCGGTATGCCGGTGTTTGCATTAGGCGGTATGACGCGCTTTGATGCCAATCACGCCCGTGCCGTAGGCGCTCAAGGGATCGCCTCCATTCGTGATTTCTGGAAGTAATACGCTGCGTTAATCGGTCGTGGGTCATCAAAAACGCCTGCCTGAGTATTTATCCCAGGCAGGCGTTTTGTTTTCTTGGGGGGGATGGGGGGTTAGTCGCGGTAACGACGAGTTAAGTCCCCATAGGCATCTACTCGACGATCCCTCAGGTAGGGCCAAATGCGGCGGGTGTTTTCACTGCGCGCCATATCAAGCTCAACGACTAACTGCTCGGTCTCTTCCCCCGCATGGGCCAATAGCTCACCTTGCGGCCCACAGACAAAACTACCACCCCAGAACTGAATGCCATCGCCGACTTCGGAGTGATCCGCCTCAAAACCAACCCGGTTAGCCACCAGCACAGGTAAGCCGTTGGCGACACCGTGGGCGCGCTGAATCACCGTCCAGGCATCTTTCTGACGTGCCTTTTCAGCGGCATCGTCATTGGGATCCCAACCAATCGCAGTGGGGTAGAGCAGTAAGTCCGCACCGGCCAGGGCCATCAGCCGGGCGGCTTCTGGATACCACTGATCCCAGCAGACCAGCACGCCGAGACGACCTACGGATGTCTCAATGGGCGTAAAGCCTTCTCCGCGGGAGCTGTCATGATCGCCTGGCGTAAAATAAAACTTCTCATAAAACCCAGGATCATCGGGGATATGCATTTTACGGTACTGCCCAACGCGCCCTTTGGCGCGGTCATAGACCACAGCGGTATTGTGGTAAAGCCCCGGTGCGCGACGTTCAAACAGTGAACCGACCAGGACAATGTCCAGCTCCTTAGCGAGTGCTGCAAGACGCTGCCCGGTCGGGCCATCCAACGGCTCTGCTAGATCAAACAGCGAAGGGTCTTCGAACTGGCAAAAGTAGTGAGTGGCATGCAGTTCTTGCAGTAGTACCAACTGAGCGCCTTGTTCAACGGCACTGCGGATACCTGCTTCACTGGCGGCTAGGCTTTGCGCTTTATCAGGCCACGCGGGTTGCTGCACAACAGCGACGGTTAGCGTTGTCGACATGGTGACTCCTTTAGCAAATAGCGGTCGCGGAAAGCGTACCCTGGGTAAGCGTGCCTTGTGGAAGCTGCATCGTTAAGCAGTGCAGGCTGCCATGTTGGCGAATAACGCTAACGCACTCAATCGGAATTAGGGTGTGTTCTGGAAATGCACTTGCCAGTGCGCGTAGCGCGGTGACATCCGCCGGGTCGCCGTATGTAGGGACTAGTACGGCTTGATTGATGATCAAAAAGTTCGCATAGGTGGCGGGTAGGCGGTGGCCGTCATCAGGGTCGAAGCAGGCCTGGGGCCAAGGCAGCGCGATCAAACGGTAGGGTTCACCATTGCGTTGTCGAAACGCCTGTAACTCCTGCTCCATCGCCGCCAGTGCCGGATAATGAGGATCATTGGGATCATCGCAGCGTACATAGGCGATGGTGGTTGGGTCGCAAAAACGGGCAAGCGTATCGATATGGCTGTCGGTATCGTCGCCTTCTAAATGCCCATTGGCCAGCCATAATACGCGGTCAACGCCAAAATCTTGGGCGAGCTGTACTTCTATATTCTCTCGCGATAGCGTGGGGTTACGGTTGGGATTAAGCAGGCATGCTTCTGTAGTGAGTAGTGTGCCTTCTCCGTCGGTTTCGATACCCCCACCTTCCAGCACTAAATTCCGTGTCGCTACCGGGCAAGCCCAAACGCCCGCCTCGGCAAGCCACTGGGTAAGCCGATTATCACGCTCAGCGGGGAACTTACCGCCCCAGCCGGTAAAAGTGTAATCGAGCATCATCATCTGGCCCTGCTCATCGATAACACTTATCGGGCCATGGTCTCTCGCCCAGGTATCATCAGTGGGTGCGACAATAAGCTGCAGCCGGGAAGCAGGCACGCCGTAAGCGTCAAATGTAGTGGCTAAGCGTTGTTGTGTTGACTCATCGGGCACGCAAATCAGCACGCGCTGAAAGCGTGTCGTGGCGATCACAATACGTTCCAGGGTGGCTTCGATGCGAGCAAGCATGGGCGCCCAATCGCCATCAGGCCGCGGCCAGGTCAACTGTATCCCGTCTTGGGGATACCATTCGGGTAGCAAACGATAAGTCATAAAAGCGCAGGCCCACGGTCAGCAGTAAATCGGCGCAATGTAGGTGGTGGCGGGGCAAGTTGCAAGCGTAACGTTTTTAATCTGAACGCTCGCAGGGCTGATCGCTCTAATGGCCGTTTGGAACATGCAGTGAGACTAAAAAAACCGTACCATGAGCGCTTATTGATAAGGAATGACGCCATGCTTGATCGTTTGCCTTTTCTGGTGGGGCTGCGCTACGTGCGCGCTAAACGCCGGAACCATTTTATTTCGTTTATTTCGCTTACCTCAATGCTGGGGTTAATGTTAGGGGTCGCCGTACTTATTCTGGTGTTGTCGGTAATGAACGGCTTTGACCATGAGCTGAGGACGCGCATTTTAGGCATGGTTCCCCACGCTAAAATTGAGTCCCGTGTGGGAATGGTCGAATGGGAGTCTCTGGCCGAAGAGTTGATGCAGCGAGAGCGGGTCATTGGCGCGGCGCCTTTTGTCGAACAACAGGGCATGTTCTCGGTCGGTGGCCGCAATCAGGGGGCCATGGTTAATGGCATCAACCCTGACTGGGAAGACCGAGTCTCTATCATTGGCGAACACATGACGCAGGGGGAGCTAGCTGATCTCGTACCCGGCGAGTGGAATGTGGTGCTGGGGTCGATGTTGGCGCGCAGCCTGGGCGTTGGGGTTGGGGACCGGGTGACGCTTTTGGTGCCTGAGGCTTCGATTACCCCGGCGGGGGTGTTTCCTCGCTTAAAGCGCTTCACCGTGAGCGGTATTTTTAGCGTCGGCGCTGATTTAGACGCTAACTTGGCCTATGCCAATATAGAAGATATGCAGACGCTTGCCCGCTTGGGCGAGGCCATTGGCGGGCTTCGCCTTCAGCTCGACGACCTGTTTGCTGCTAGTAGCGAAACTCAGGCCATTCTCAACGAACTTGGCCCTGAGTACCTCGGCAGCGACTGGACGTTCTCTCATGGCAATTTGTTTCAAGCAATACAGATGGAAAAGCGCATGATTGCGCTGCTTTTAACCGTCATTATCGCCGTGGCAGCATTTAATATCGTCTCCACGCTGGTCATGGTAGTGACTGACAAGCGCGCCGATATCGCTATTCTGCGCACCATCGGGGCCACGCCGCGCTCTATCATGGGCATCTTTATTGTTCAGGGCATGGCCATTGGCTTGATTGGCATTGCGATTGGTGTGGCGGTGGGCGTGCTGCTGGCACTCACTATCGCTGATCTGATTGGCTGGGTCGAAGGGACATTGGGCATTCAGTTCTTGGATGCTGGGGTTTACTTCATTAGCGATTTACCTTCTCGCTTACAGTGGGATGATGTTAGCCGTATCGTATTGGCAGCCTTTGGGCTGACATTCCTGTCCACGCTCTATCCTGCTTGGCGTGCGGCGCGGGTTCAGCCAGCGGATGTATTGCGCTATGAATAATGGCTTCAGGAATAAGGATGACATGATGTCTACGAATACGGTGTCTACCCACGCACAACCAGACGCAGCCATTATGCTCGATTGCCAAGCGCTGACTAAGACTTACAGCGAAGGCCCACAGGATCTAACGGTGCTCGATAAGCTCAGCCTGCAAGTGCGCGCTGGAGAGCGGGTGGCTATCGTCGGCAGTTCGGGCTCCGGTAAGACCACATTGCTGAATCTGCTGGGAGGGCTCGACCGCCCCAGCGAAGGCAGTGTGGTGATCGCTGGTGAGCCGCTATCGGGTTTGAATGAAGCGGCGCTGGGCAGCTTTCGGAACCGCTACATTGGGTTTGTGTATCAGTTTCACCACCTGCTGGCGGAGTTCACCGCCGTAGAAAATGCGGCGTTGCCGCTGATTATTCGCGGCCAGTCGAAAAAGGCGGCCGAGCAGCGGGCGATGCAGATATTGGAGCGAGTGGGCATGCAGCCGCGTGCCGACCATAAGCCAGGTGAGCTTTCTGGTGGTGAGCGTCAACGCGTGGCGATTGCCCGGGCACTGGTTACCGACCCCAGCTTGGTGCTGATGGATGAACCCACGGGCAACCTTGATCAGACCACTGCAGCGACTATTTTGGCGCTGATGGATGAGCTGGCCAAAGAGAGCGCCTGTGCCTTTGTGATTGTGACCCACGATGTGAGCCTTGCCGCTCATCAGGATCGTGTGCTTAAGCTGGATGCAGGTAGGTTGGTCGAGCAAACGCCAGCGCGTTAACGATGGAGATAGGCTCTTAAAGCTTAATCATCAAATTCTGCTTCAATCTGCGCACGCCGCTGCCGACGTTTTTGGCGGCGGCGTTTCCAATTATGGGAGACGTGCCAGCGCCAGATTAAGCGGATACCGATATTGACGACGATCGCTAATATCAACGCTGTCACCAGCGAGCCAACGATCAGAGGCGGCATAATGTCGTGCATCTGTTCGGCAATCCAGCGCGTTGAAATACGCGAGGGGGCTTCTCGTACAGGCGCACCGAGTATGAAAGTGCCAATCCGATAATTGCCGTAAAAAATGAGCGGCATTGTTAAAGGGTTAGTGATCCATACCAAACCGATTGAAAGGGCTAAGTTGCAGCGCGTTAAGCGAGCACCCAGCGCAGCGACCACCATCTGAAAAGGGATGGGGAGCATGGCGCAAAACACACCCACGCTAAACGCATTGGCAACGCTTCGGCGAGTTAGTAGCCACAAACCCGGGTCTGCAATCAGCGGTGCCATAAAGCGTAGCGAGCGCTGTTTTCTGATGGTGTCGGGTTTGGGCATGTAGCGCTGCAGGAACCTGCGCGGCATGACGGATACTCTTACCTATCGATGCTGCCCATTATCCATATAGCGCTGCCCTTCGGCTATGCTAGGCCATCAATGAACATTCGCCAGGGAGAGTTCTATGCGGTTAGGGGTCGCCATGCCCGCTGCACTTGCAGCTCTCGCTGGAGGGATTTTGGCATGGTACAGCCATGCTGTAGGGATGACCTCAAATGCGTTTGGGTGGGTGCTGGTCGCCGCGTTGTTGATAGTGGCGTGGCAACCCCGCCGAGGTATATGGCTACTGATGGGTCTATGGGTATTTGCAGGCGTTCAGCATGAATGGGCGAGCCGTTTGCCGACAGGCCTGAGTGGTGAGGATATAGTCGTTGAAGCCACTGTGCTGAACGCTCAGCCGTCGGGAGACGCAACGCGTCTGATGCTGCGTGTTGATAGCTGCCAAGGCCCGGCACAACGACCACGTTGCTCGGTGATAAACAAGGTGCGGGTAACGGCTTATAGCGATGAAGCTTTTTATCCCGGTGAACAGTGGCGAATGACGCTACGTTTGCGGCCTCCCAGTGGTTTTGCCAACCCCGGTACGTTTGATTATGAGCAGTGGCTATGGCGTGAGGGAATTCACGCCACTGGGTATCTGCGCCAAGATCCACCGCCGGTTCGGCTAGCTTCCGCCGGGCCATCGCTGCGTCAGTTGGGGGTGGGTTTTTTAGCCCGGCAGGCGCTGGATGAGCGCACTAAACGCTGGTTGGCGGCGCTGACACTGGGTGATAGCGAACAGCTTACCCAAGATGACTGGTCATTGTTGAATGCGACCGGTACAACCCATCTGGTCGTTATTTCAGGCTTACATGTTGGGCTGGTGACATCATTTGTATTGATGCTTGCCAAGCTCGGAGCGCGCTTAACGACGCCTACCAACTGGCGCATGCGCGCTTGGCCTTGGTGGGTGGCGGCGGTAGCCTGCATCAGTTACGCCACGCTTGCCGGGATGGCACCGCCCGCTATGCGTGCCATGGTGATGACGTTGATTGGCCTGTGGGTGCTTAGTGGTCGACATGCACCAAGCCCATGGCAAGGATGGTGGCTGGCCATTGCGCTGGTGCTTCTCGTTGATCCGTTGGCTCTGTGGCGGCCCGGTATGTGGCTTTCCTTTTTGGCGGTGGCATGGTTAATCACTATTTGGCAGGGGCGGCGGCGGCCCCAGGGTATTAAAGGCTGGTGTTGGGCGCTGGTCAGATCGCAGTTGCTGCTTGCACCGCTAATGGCCGCCGCTGTGCTGGTAGCATTTGGGCGCATAGCGCCCGCCGCTCCACTGATTAACCTGGTGGCCGTGCCGTGGGTGAGTTCCATCATGGTGCCTACGGCGTTACTGGGTTGGTTATTATCGCCGGTGCCTTTTCTAGGTCATGCTTTGTGGTGGCTGTTTGAGGCCGCACTTAATATTTTCCATTTACTGTTGAGCCTCTCTGTTCAGCATTGGCCGCTATGGGAGCCTGATCGGCCATTAACCTATCCGCTGGCCTTTGCGCTGTTGCTACTGTCACTCTGTTGGGGATTGCCTGCGGTGCTGCCGGGGATGCGGCTAGCCGCTACAGCATTGGTGGTGGCGCTGCCTTGGTGGTCGCTATCGTCGATGACTCCCCAGCAGGGGCTTCGAGTGAGTGTGCATGATGTGGGGCAAGGGCAGCTGATAGAGCTGCGCAGTGAACATTATCGACTGCTTTATGACACTGGACCGCGCTTTCGCGGCGGTTTTATGCCGCTGGAAACGCTGTGGTCGCCGGGTCAGCGCTTTGATCAGGTGATCGTTAGTCACGCCGATAACGACCATGCGGGTGGCGTTAATGCGCTATTAGCGGAGCATCAGGTTACTCAGTGGACTGCCCCTGCGGGTGAAACGCTGCCAATAGCGAGTCGGGCGTGCCAACAAGGTCAAACTTGGCAGCGTGATGGTGTTAATTATCGCTTTTTATGGCCGCCAGCAGGCGCTAATGCGTTATCACCCAATGATCGATCCTGCGTATTGGAAGTCAGTGTAGGCGAGCATCGGCTGCTCATCACGGGGGATGTAAGTACCGAGATAGAGCGACGCTTTTTGCTAGAAGTGGATTCGCCTGTTTCTATGCTTGTCGCGGGGCATCACGGCAGTGGAACGAGTTCGGGTATTCAGTTCGTACGTCATACCGCCCCTGAACATGTTGTTTTTAGCGCAGGACGTGATAACCCTTTTCAGCATCCGGTAGATGCCGTCGTGCGCCGTTTTCGTGATCAGGAAAGCTGTTTGTGGAGTACGGCTCAAGACGGCGCACTGCGTTTCTGGCTGGAAGCTGCTCGTCCTTTAGAGGTTAGAACGACGCGACCAGGGTCAAGTCGACGCAATCGGTGTTGAACCACGTCGCCATCAGGTAGAATTCACCGCATTGCACACTATTGCCGGGAGCGCGTGTGGCTGATTCAAGTTGGGGTATTTACAAGCGGTTATTGGGCTATGTTAAGCCACATTGGCGCGCGTTTTCGTTGGCGCTGGTGGGGTTTGTGGTATACGCCGCGTCGAGTACCGCACTGGCGGAAATGATGAAGCGGCTGATTGATGGCATTCAAAACCCGGATGCGGCCTTCCGGTTCTTCTTGCCACTGTTTGTCATTATTATGTTCTCCGCCCGCGGGGTAGGTACTTTTTTAAGTACTTACTTTATGGCTTATGTGGGTCGCTACGTGATTCATACTCTGCGCTGCGATGTATTTGCTCATCTTCTTCATCTGCCTGGCCGGTTTTTTGACCACCACTCCAGCGGTCAACTGGTATCGCGGGTGACCTACCACGTCGAGCAAGTGGCAGGGGCGGCCACCAAGGCGGTGACGATTATTTTGCGTGAAGGCTTGTTCGTCGTCGGCCTGGTGCTTTATCTGCTCTGGACCAACTGGATGCTCACGCTACTGTTTTTAGGCGTGACGCCGATTATTGCTGTCGTAGTGAGTTACGTCAGTAAGCGCTTTAGGCGTATCTCCAAGCGCATTCAGCACTCTATGGGCGATGTGACCCATATTGCGTCGGAAGCGTTGTCTGGCTATCGCGTAGTGCGCACCCATGGCGCAGAAGATTATGAAAAGCACCGCTTTGAGCGAGTGAGTGAAGAGAATCGTCGCCAAAGTATGAAAGAGGCCATGACCCGGGCGGTTAGCTCGCCGGTAATTCTGATGCTGGTGGCGATCTCAATGGCGCTGCTGGTATGGCTGGCGATGGCGCCCTCCCTGATGGAGAACATGACCCCCGGTGAGTTCGTCGCCTTTATTACGGCCGCCGCCCTGATGATCAAACCGGTGCGCCAATTGACTGAGATTAACGGTGAGATTCAGAAGGGGTTGGCGGCAGCTTCAGAGCTTTTTGGTCTACTGGATATGACGCCGGAGCAGGATAACGGTAAGCGTATTGCCAGCCGTTTAAGCGGTGAGGTCGTTATCGATAAGGTTAGCTTCCGCTACGCCGACGACCAACCCGAAGTACTGCATGAAATTAATCTACGGCTGGCGCCAGGTGAGCTGGTGGCGATAGTCGGTCGCTCGGGAAGTGGCAAATCTACGCTGGTGAGCCTATTGCCGCGCTTCTACCGGCCTAGCCAAGGCATTATCACCATTGATGGCGTCAATGTTGATGAGTACGCGCTTGGGCCGCTGCGCCAGCAGATTGCCTTGGTCTCCCAGCAGGTGACGCTATTTAATGCCTCAATTGCCGATAACATTGCCTATGGGGTGGCTAATCCTGACCCACAGGCTATTCAAGCGGCGGCTGAAGCGGCCTATGCCCACGAGTTTATCGATAAACTACCCGATGGTTATGCGACCACCGTAGGCGAAAACGGCGTGATGCTCTCGGGTGGGCAACGTCAGCGGCTAGCGATTGCCCGAGCTATCTTCAAAGATGCACCGCTGCTGGTACTGGATGAGGCCACCTCGGCGCTGGATACGGAATCCGAGCGCTATATTCAGAAAGCGCTGGAACGCGTTTGTGAGGGGCGCACTACATTGGTGATTGCCCACCGCCTGTCCACCATCGAACGGGCCGACCGGATCGTGGTGATGGATCAGGGGCGTATTATTGAAGAGGGCACCCATCAGGCCTTGTTGGATGCCGATGGCGCCTATGCAGCGCTGCATCAGTTGCAGTTTCAAGAAGCATTATGACCTTGCCTAAAAAAGGGCAACAGAGCCGGACACTGGCAGAGCGTTGGCTGCAAGGAGCCTATCAGGGCAGCCGTTGGCTTTGGCCGCTGAAGCCCTTAGGGGCGCTTTATCAATGGGGAATGGCCCGCCGTGAACAGGCCTACCAGCGTGGTAAGAAGGCTACGTGGAAGGCCCCCGTGCCGGTAATTGTGGTCGGCAATATTACCTTAGGCGGGACCGGGAAATCGCCGTTAGTGGCGTGGTTGGGCAATTGGCTGGTGGCGCAGGGCTGGTCGCCAGGTATTGTTACCCGCGGCTATGGCGGAACATCCTCGCACTATCCCTTGTTTGTCACCGCCGCCACTAATGTTACCGAAAGCGGCGATGAACCCTTGATGCTCGCGCAGCAGACAGGGCTACCGGTAGTGGCAGACCCCAAACGGTCACGCGGCGTGCAGGCGCTAGTGGCGGCGGGTTGCGATATTATTTTGAGCGACGATGGCTTGCAGCACTTGGCACTGGCGCGGGATATTGAGCTAGTCGTGGTTGATGGTGCCCGCGGTTTAGGTAATGGTCGCTGCTTACCCGCCGGGCCGCTGCGCGAATCGCCCAGCCGGTTGCAACGCGTTGATGCCGTGATTGTCAATGGTGATTCACAGCAGGCGTTGCCGGTTGGCTCTGTTACCACTATGCAGTTAGCACCGCGATATTGGCGCCGCTTAGATGACGGTGCTCGGTTTTCGCTAGCGCCGCTGCCGTTTACGCTGCCAGTGCACGCAGTGGCGGGGATTGGCAATCCCGGGCGTTTTTTTCGCACGCTTTCCAATTTGGGGGTCAGTGGTGACTGGCACCCGTTGGCCGATCATCAGCATTACAGCGCTGACGCGCTAAAATTTGCAGATATCCGTCCGATTATCATGACAGCCAAAGATGCCGTTAAATGTTATGCCCTGGCACCGCCGAATAGTTGGGTACTAGATGTGGAAGCAGCGCTTCCACCCGAATTTGAACACTGGCTGGCAGCGCGGCTGTCGGCACTTTCCTAAAGGAGTCACGCGCATGGATAAGGAACTGCTGGCAATGCTGGTCTGCCCGTTGTGTAACGGCAAGCTGAAATATGACCGCGATGCCCAAGAGTTGCGTTGCCACTACGATGGCCTGGCCTATCCCATTCAAGAGGGGATTCCCGTCATGCTGCCGGAAGAAGCCCGTGCCATGGATGCCGATGAGAAGCTGCCTACTTCCCCTGGTCGCGCGCCAGGGAGCGCTTCGGGACGCGCTTCAGGACAATCCGGAGGCGTTTAATGGCTTCTTCTGACGTCGCCGTACCTGAATTTACGGTTGTAGTACCCGCACGCTATGGCTCCACCCGCTTGCCCGGCAAGCCGCTGTTAGAAATTGCCGGTGAGCCGATGGTCGCCCACGTATGGCGTCGCGCATGCCAAAGCCATGCCAGCCGGGTTGTGGTGGCCACGGACGATAGCCGCATTCGGGATGCCATGCTGCCCTATGGTGCTGAGGTGATCATGACGCGCGACGATCATCCTTCGGGCACTGACCGCTTAGCCGAAGTGGCTGATATCTTAGCGCTAGCGGATGACGCTCTGTTGGTTAATGTGCAGGGCGATGAGCCTTTGATTCCGCCTGCCTTGATTGATCAAGTGGCCCTTCGCTTGGCCGATGACCCCGAGGCATCGATTGCCACGCTGGCGGAGCCGATCAACGATGTCGACACGCTGTTTAATCCCAACGTGGTCAAGGTGGTGCGCACCCTGCAGGGTCGAGCGCTGTATTTCTCGCGTGCACCCATTCCCTGGGATCGGGAGCATTTCAAACAGGCGCCCACGCTACTGGCGACCGATGCTTGGCTGCGCCATATCGGCCTCTATGCATACCGCGCGGGTTTTCTAGCGTCTTACCGTGACTGGCCCGCCTCTAGCCTGGAGCAACTTGAACAGCTTGAGCAACTGCGTGCGCTACAAAACGGCCACGCGATACAGGTAGCCTTAGCCTGTGAGGTAAATCCCGCGGGTATTGATACTGCCGGGGATTTAGCCCGTGTGCGTGCGCTGTTTGTCTAGCGCCTAAGGAGATTTGTTGTGAAAGTGTTATTTGTGTGTCTAGGCAATATTTGCCGTTCGCCCACCGCAGAAGGTGTTTTTCGCCGAGCCCTTGAGCAAGCAGGGCTAGTCGACGACGTTGAAATAGACTCCTGCGGGGTCGGCAGTTGGCATGTTGGCAAAGCGCCGGACTCGCGCGCCCAGCAAGCGGCCTTATGCCGTGGTATCGATTTAAGTGGCCTGCGTGCCCGCCAGTTAAATGTACAGGATTTTGCTGAATTTGATTACGTGCTGGGTATGGATCAGAACAATTTGCGAGCCATACTTGAACTGAAACCCGCCAATAGCCAGGCTCATGTCGGCCTGTTTTTAGATTTTGCCGGGACGCCTGGTACAGAGGTGCCTGATCCTTATTATGGCGGGGATGAGGGCTTTGAAAACGTTCTAAATATGATTGAAGCCGCATCAAACGGGCTCATTCAACACCTCAAACGTGAGCGCTGAGGTGGCGGCTTTTAATCTGCAGACCAATATTGATTTAACCCTTGCCAATACGCTGCGGCTACCTTGTCACGCCGAGCACTATGCAGCGCCGGGCACGCTGTCAGCACTGCGCACTGCACTCGCTTATGCGCACGCTCAGGGCTGGCCCGTGACGTTGCTGGGCGGTGGCAGCAATGTACTGCTGCCTGAGCAGTTGCCGGGCCTGGTGCTACGCCCAGCCTTAAAGCAATGGTGGTTGAGACATCCAAAAGGCGCTCAACAAGGGGATGTGTTTGCCCAAGTGGGCGCTGGGGTTAATTGGCACGCCTTAGTCATGGCGACTGCCGCACGGGGGTTGTGGGGAATCGAAAACTTGGCGCTAATTCCTGGTAGTTGCGGGGCGGCACCGGTGCAAAATATTGGCGCCTACGGCGTTGAGCTTGCTGACACGCTGCAAGCGGTGCAGGTCATGGAGCTCGCCACTGGACACTGTTATTGGTTAAGTACTCAAGAGTGCGCGTTTGCTTACCGGGACAGTATCTTTAAAGGCGAGTTAGCCGATAGTGTTGTGATTACCCAGCTAATATTGCGTTTATCACGCATGCCAGCGCCGCAACTGAATTACGGCGACCTTGCCGCGCGGTTATCTGCCACACCCTCGCCGCTTGAGGTTGCTGAAGCCGTTTGTGCTATTCGCCGCGAGAAGCTACCCGACCCTGAGGTGCTTGCCAACGCGGGAAGCTTCTTCAAAAATCCTCTAGTAAGTGATGAGCAGGCAGCACAGCTTTCGCGTCAGTATCCTGCGATGCCCCATTTTCCCCAGGCGGGAGGGCAAACAAAGTTAGCGGCAGGTTGGTTGATCGACCAGTGCGGTTTAAAAGGAATGCGCGACGGCGCCTTTGGCGTACACCAGCATCAAGCGCTGGTGCTGGTGCATTTTGGTGGCGGTGATCGCCTCGGCTTGATGAAAATCGCCAACTATATCGCCGCTCAAGTAAAAACACGCTTTGGCGTGCTGTTAGAACCCGAGCCACGTTTTATTAATCCTTAACACCCTTTTCCAGCGAATCCTTCTGCCGTTTTTAAAAGGCGTCTCCTAAACAGCAAAATCCCCGCTTAAGCGGGGATTTTGCTGTTGCAACACGCTACCGATTTTACTCGGAGTGGGTGTCCTGTTGCGCCTGTTTACGCTTTTCACGCGGATCGTTGTGAGCCCGTGTGCGACGGCGACGTGGCTTAGGTGTTTCTTCAGTGACTGCGTCTTCAGCGGGTGCTTCGCTAGCAATCGGCTGAGCAGGCTGAGGCTCTGCTTCAGTCGCCTCTAGGTCGCCGCTATTCTGTGCGACGCTCTTTTCTTCCTCGTCTTGCTTTTCCTCAGATGGCTTTTCCTCAGCTTGCTTTTGCTCGCTGTTGGAGTGCTCCTCAGTTGAAGAGGCCGCATCGTCATGCTCAGAAACGCTGGGCGTTGCTGCTTCCTGGCTAGTTTCCAGGGCGTTAGTTGACGCTTCAGGCTGGCGCTGTTCGCTGCTTTGATCCGTATCAGCGCTACTGAGAGGCTCAGAAGCAGCTTCTTCAATAGTGGCCGCCGGATCGACCGCGTTGGCCGCAGGCGGTTCGATAGCTTCAGGTGCTACCGATTCGCTAGCACTTGGCTGGTTATCAGCAGTTTGCTCAGTTTCAGCAGGCTCCGAGTTAGCTTCGGTTGTTTCTGAGTTCACCTCAGGTGGCGCTGATGTAGTCTTACGCTCTTCAGAATGAGGTTCCGTTGTTTCAGAGGCAGCAGCAGGTGCGGGCTCTTCGCTGGTGACGGGTTCACTCGGCTTGGCAGCGGCTTCCTGCTCAGCGGTCTCAGAAGCAGGTTGAGTGGATTCATCGGCAGAGGCGGCGACGTCAGCATTCTGTGTCTCGGCAGTTGGTGCTTCTAAAGCCGGTTTTTCTGAAGCTGGTGCTTCTACTTCCGGTGCCGAAGCTTTCGCGTCTGACGCTTCGGTTGTCGGTGCGACAGGCGCTTCATCCGCAGGTTCAGCGGTTTCTGGCGCTTCATTTGCCACTTCTGCCTGCAGCTTTAACTGCTCGGCTTCTGCTTTTGGGTTGATCGCCTGGGTACGTGTGCGGTTACGCGGGTTGTTACGCGTACGCTTCGGCTTGCCGTCATCCTGCTTGGCTTCTGGCTGTTTGGCAGTTTCATCGGGTTGGCTGTCTTGGCTAGCCTCGCGACGCGACTCTTTCGGCGCTGCACTTTTGCCGTTATTGCTCTTTTTAGAGCTGTCTTTTCCAGAACTGTCTTTGCCAGAGCTATCTTTGCCAAAACTATCCGACTGGCTCTCTTTACGAGGCGCTTTGTTGGCCGACTCTTCGGTGGCATCGTCTTGCTGGGGATGACGACGACGATTGCGAGTGCGGCTGGGGCCGCTGCGCTTGTCGCTGTTATCGTCACCGGCAGGACGCGGAGCAGTGGTGGGTTGCTCGCTTTTTTGCTCGGCTTTTTGTTCAGTTTTTGGCTCAGACCGGGTGCTGTTGTCGCTGCGCGACTCGTTACGGCTAGTGTTGTCGCCACGCTCATTGCGTGAGGGCTTCTGCCGCGACTCACTGCTGCGCTGATTGGTTTTACGCTCGCTTGGCTTGCGCGGTGCCGGGGTTTCAGTCTTGGGCTCTGGCGTAGCTTCAGCATTACTTTCGTCGCTGCCTAGCAGCTTGGCGAAGCCACGGATAAAGCGGCCAATGACGCTGGGTTGCTCGCTGGTCGCCGGTACTACTTTCGCCGCTGGGGCAGCAGCAGGCGCTTTCTCTTCGGTTTGCAGCGATGCCGGCGCAGGGGCGTTATGCGTAACGCTTTTCACTGCTGCTTCGGCGCGTTGAGCGGGCGGTACGAAGCTGGGTGTTGGCTCTTTGCCTACTTCGGTATCCGTGGAGAGCTCAAAGCTCGAAAGGCTTTGAGTGTCATCCTCGTCTAAATGATCATCGCGCAGGCGCTGAACGTCGTAGTGGGGCGTATCCATATCAGGATTGGGTAGCAGCACAACGCGAACATTTTGGCGGGACTCTAAATCGGCCAGCACACTGCGTTTTTCATTGAGCAGGTAAGTCGCCACGGGTACCGGCAGAATAGCGCGAATCTGCGCGCTGTTCTCTTTCATGGCCTCTTCTTCAATCAGGCGCATGATCGACAGCGACAGCGAACGCACATCGCGAATGGTGCCTTGGCCATTACAGCGCGGGCAAACCACGCCGCTGGTTTCGCCCAGCGAAGGACGCAGGCGCTGACGGGACATTTCCATCAAGCCAAAGCGTGAAATACGGCCGATCTGTACCCGCGCGCGGTCTAGCTTAAGCGCATCGCGCATGCGGTTTTCAACTTCACGCTGGTTCCGCGCTGGCCCCATGTCGATAAAGTCGATGACGACTAAGCCGCCGATATCGCGCAGGCGTAGCTGGCGGGCGATCTCGTCGGCGGCTTCAGAGTTGGTCTGTAGGGCGGTTTCTTCGATATCGCTGCCGCGGGTGGCGCGGGCCGAGTTGATATCGATGGAGACCAGTGCCTCAGTGTGATCGATCACAATCGAGCCACCGGAAGGAAGCTTTACTTCGCGCTGGTAGGCCGTTTCGATTTGCGATTCGATCTGAAAACGCGAGAACAGCGGTACTTCATCAGCATAAAGTTTAATCTTCTGCTGATACGAGGGCATGACCTGGCGAATAAAGCCCAGTGCTTCGGCGTGAATCTCGGGGCTGTCGATCAATACTTCGCCGATGTCCTGGCGCAGGTAGTCGCGCATGGCGCGAATGATGACGTTGGATTCACGGTAGATCAGGAACGGGGCAGGGCGCTTGGCGGCTTCAGTGGTGATCGATTCCCACACCTGAACCAGGTAATCCAAGTCCCACTGCAGTTCTTCCGGGTTACGGCCAATGCCAGCGGTGCGCACGATCAGGCCCATTTTGTCCGGCACGGTCAATTGACCCATGGCATCTTTGAGCTGACTACGCTCATCGCCTTCGATACGGCGAGAAATACCGCCTGCACGCGGGTTGTTGGGCATCAACACCAAAAAGCGGCCAGCCAGGCTGACAAAGGTGGTAAGCGCGGCGCCTTTATTGCCACGCTCTTCCTTGTCGACCTGAACGATGACTTCTTGGCCCTCTTTGAGTACTTCTTTAATGCTGGGACGTCCGGAAACGTCTTTTACAAAGTACTCTTTAGAGATCTCTTTGAGCGGCAAAAAGCCGTGGCGGTCAGCGCCGTAATCGACAAAGGCAGCTTCAAGTGAGGGCTCTACACGGGTGATTTTTCCGCGATAGATGTTGGCTTTTTTCTGTTCTCGAGCGCCGGATTCGATATCTAAATCGTACAGGCGTTGTCCATCAACTAAAGCGACGCGCAGCTCTTCGGGCTGTGTCGCATTAATAAGCATCCGTTTCATGTTGTCTCGCATAGCGTTGCGTACCGGCGAACTGCCTATGGGGTGACGTAGGCGAACCGCTGGGTGCTGCGTGCTTGTGCTCGGCGCATTGCAATGCTGACGCGTCAAGCCGGGAAGGCATCATAGCCAACCCGGCCAGTAGGGCGTTGAGTACGTGGCGGAGGCAGGACGTGTTCCGGTGGTTGTCACATCCATCCGGCCCTGCTGACACCGCCGACACCTGGCATTCATCGATTCACCAACGCCGGCCACCGGCACAGCGTTGAACTTGTCGCCCGGAGTCAGCCAGCGCCTTGTGACGAGAAAGGAGGGGGCTGCTCAGGGCGTGGCGTTGTTAAGTTACTGCCTGCCGTTAAGGGCTAGGCTTATGTTCATCTGCCGGCATAAAAAACGGGCGGCAGATTTACTGCATTTTTTAAGATCAGATATTGGTACTGGAAAAACGAGCAATGCGTACACTGACGTCGTCTTTCGTGTTCAGGCCTGCGTGTTAGTCGGGCAGGCGCATTAACCGAGCTCAGCGTTGACGTTTTCTGCTAACCAATTTAACGAATTAGCTATCTATCAGCTAGTCACTAGCGATAGACAAGAAAGCTTTCTGTGCTTGGCTGGTGAACGTTTTGGAATATAACAGTAAAGACAACGACCAGCAATTGACGCAATGCCCTTGGGTCTACGCTAGAATGCCGTTTTTAGCTGATGTCACCGAACTACAGCAGGAGCAAGCGGCAATGTCCGAAGGGCGTGAAGTACAGTGGGTGGATATTGCCCCAGAGCAGGCTGGGCAGCGAATTGATAATTTTCTCATGACGCGGCTCAAAGGAGCGCCACGGGCGCTTATCTATCGCATCGTGCGTAAAGGCGAAGTGCGCGTTAATAAAAAGCGCGTAAAGGTGGATTACCGTTTGCAAGCAGGCGATTTAGTTCGCGTTCCGCCGCTGCGCTTGGCGCCCCGTGAGGCGGTCAAGGAAGTGAGCGATAATTTACGCGACCTGTTAGTGGGCAGCGTTATCATGGAAGGCCCTGATTGGATGGTGCTCAACAAGCCTTCAGGCTTGGCGGTGCATGGTGGTAGCGGGGTTAAAATCGGTTTGATCGAGGCACTGCGCCAGGTGCGCGATGATTTGAGCTTCCTGGAGTTGGTTCACCGTTTAGATCGCGATACGTCTGGTTGCTTGTTGCTGGCCAAATCCCGCGATGCGTTGGTGACGCTTAATGAGTCACTGAAAAAACACGGCATGGATAAGCGCTATCTGGCCTTGGTGAGCGGGCGCTGGCCAGCGCGTAAAACCTACGAAAGCGCGCGTTTGGATCGCTTTGATGCGGGCAATGGCGAGCGTCGGGTAAGGGTTGATCCCAATGGTAAAGTGTCGCGTACTCATTTCTCGGTGGTCGAGACGTTCGAAAAAGCCACCTTGATTGAAGCCGAACCAGTGACAGGGCGCACCCACCAGATTCGTGTGCACGCTGCCCATGCAGGCCATGCACTGCTGGGCGACGATAAATACGCCACCCGTGAAAGCGGTTTTCTTACCAAGCAATTAGGGCTGGGGCGTTTGTTTCTGCATGCGCGTGCGCTTACCTTTCCCGAGCCCACCAATGGTCGACCGGTGACCGTCAAAGCGCCACTGCCAGAGGCGCTGGAAGAAGCGCTTAAGCGTGCTCGCCAATAAGCCGTTTACTAATCCGCCCTTGATATGGAGCTGCCATGCAGTACGAGCTGATTATATTTGATTGGGATGGCACCTTGATGGACTCGGTGCCGCGGATAGTGTCGTGCATGCAGGCGGCTGCGCTGGAAGCCGAGTGGGGAGAGCTCTCGGCGGCGGAGGTGGAAGATATTATTGGATTAGGGCTGCCTGAGGCCATTGCCCAGCTTTGCCCAGGTATTTTACCAGCTCAGGCCGAACGCCTACGTGAGCGTTATTCGCACCATTTTGTGACGGCGGATGCGACGCCGATGCTGTTTTTTGCCGGGGTTGAGGCGCAGATCGCCCGTTTGCGCGGTCGTGAACAGCAGCGGCTAGCGGTTGCGACCGGCAAAAGTCGCCGTGGCCTCGACCGCATTTTTGCTGAGACCGACAGCGGTGCCTGGTTTCACGCCAGCCGCACGGCGGATGAAACCCGCTCGAAGCCACATCCTCAAATGCTTTCGGAACTGTTGGCTGAGCTTGAAGTGCCCGTCGAGCGAGCGGTGATGGTCGGCGATACAGAGTACGACTTGGAAATGGCGCGAGCGATTGGTATGGATCGAATAGGCGTGACTTACGGGGTGCATACGCCAGAGCGTTTGGCACTGAGTCGCCCCAAGTGGATTGCCCATAGCATCGATGAGCTTTTTGATCGGTTGTACGGTGAGTAGCCAGCGTTTACATAAGGACATTTTATGAGCGACGACCCAATCCGCCCCGGTGGCACAAACGACGGACGTGACGGCCCGACCAATGATGATCGCAATGAGGTGAGGAAGGATCGTTGGACACAGGGATCAGAGGTGCCTTCTAGTAAGGGCGCTAAGCCGGTGTCGGGTGCGCCAGACGATGATGCCGAAACTCTGCGCGAACGCCAGCGGCTGGCGCAACTGGAGATGATGGATCACTGGATAGGCGGTGTGTTAACGGAACAGCGCCGCACTCGCCGCTGGAAGCTGTTTTTCCGTCTGATGATGCTCACTATTGTATTGTTGGTGCTGTTTACCACCCTTTATAGTCTGTTTTGGGATTCGCCTAGTGCCACCGCGCCCACACAGCGCCACTTAGGTATTGTTGAGGTCAATGGGGTAATTGCCAGCGATTCTCCTGCCAATGCGGAGCGTATTATCGAGGGGCTGAATAACGCCTGGGAGGCGCAAGACGCTGCGGCCGTGGTGCTGCACATTAATAGCCCAGGTGGTAGCCCGGTGCAGTCTCAGCGTATCTATGCAGAAATCATGCGCCTACGCGAACAAGGCGATAAGCCGATTATCGCAGTGATCGAAGATATCGGTGCCAGCGGCGCTTATTATATTGCCGCGGCGGCGGATGAGATTGTTGCGTCGCCCGTGAGTCTGGTGGGTTCTATTGGCGTTATTTACGCAGGCTTTGGGTTTGAGGAGGCGATAGCGCGCATTGGCGTGGAGCGCCGCGTGCTAACTGCTGGTGAAAATAAAGCCTTTCTTGACCCGTTTCAGCCGCTTGATGAAGAGGCGGAGCAGTTTTGGCAAGGCGTGCTCAGCCAAACCCATCGCCAGTTTATTGACGACGTAAGAGCAGGACGAGGTGAAAGGCTTAGCAATAGTCCCGACATCTTTTCAGGCCTTGTCTGGAGCGGTGAACAGAGCATTGATCTAGGCCTGGTTGACCAGTTAGGCAGCCTTGAGCAGGTGGCACGCGACCGCGTGGGTGACACCCGCTGGGTGGACTATACGCCGAGCCTTGATCCGTTTGAGCGCCTGACGCGCCGCTTTACCCAGGTCGTCGCCGAGGTGTTGGGCGTCAGCGCACCGGCTACCCCGCTGCGCTTCTAAGTTATAGCTGTCAGTTATTAGTTATTAGCTGTCAGACTCTATTGATAATCAGGAGGCGCCAAGTGGGTCTAAACCCGCTTGGCGCAGCATGTCGCAAAGCGCAATCAGCGGTAGCCCAATCAATGCGTTGGGGTCGCGGCCTTCAAGCTTTTCAAACAGTGCTATGCCTAAGCCTTCCATTCGAAAGCTACCGGCGCTGTCGAGTGGCTGTTCTTTGGCGACATAGTTGTCAATTTCCTGGGTGCTCAAGTGGCGAAAAACCACCTCGAATGGCTCGACGTGAACCTGATGGCGCTGGTGGCGTGTATCCAGCAGTGCTAAACCGGTCAAAAAGGTGACATGCTGGCCGGAGAAGCGGCTAAGGTTAGCGCGCGCTTTGGCTTCCGTATGCGGTTTGCCAAGAATGTCGCCTTCAAACACCGCCACCTGGTCAGAGCCGATAATGCAGTGATAGGGGAAATGGTGCGCAACGGCGTTAGCTTTGCTGAGCGCTAGACGATGGACCAGAGCGTGGGGCGTTTCGCCGCTATGAGGCGTTTCATCAATATCAGGAGAATAGCACTGATAGGGTAGCTGCAGCCGGTCCAGCAGCTCGCGCCGCCAACGTGAGCTGGAAGCCAGTACCAGCTCGGTCGTTGATGCCTGAGTGCTTGATGGCTCGGTCATTGAGGATGAAGTCACAAATAGCTCCTGGCTGGTAGTGGCGCCTGTTATTGGAGATGCGTGTGCAAAGTGGCGCACAAGCAATTTCAAAGCAGTAGAGTGTAGCGAAAGCAGCTAAACCTGCCTATGTTGGCTGTTTATTGAGGCCGCGGTTGGTTATTTATTGAGGAAGGCATGAAGAAATCTACCGACAGCTTTGACACCAGCAGGGGGAGTGCCTATCATTGCGCGCCTATGTTGACCTCACAACTCCCCAGTCGGGTTGAGCCTTATAAGCTCGCAGCCCGCCACGAACGAATCGAAGGCTTGGTAGCGCTAGATAAACTACCACGTCTTGCCGAAGAAGCGGGTGTCCAAACCGGCGACTGTCATGTCATGCTTGAGTTTGGCGTCGATGCTCAAGGTCGTCGTGAAATTCGTGGCCACTTGCAAGCGACGTTGGCGCTTGCCTGCCGACGCTGCCTGGTGCCGCTGCCTCAAGAGGTGAGCAGTGACTTTTTGCTTGGAATGGTCACTGACGAAGCCTTAGCGGCCGAGTTGCCTGCTAGTCATGAACCGGTGCTGGTGGAAAAGGAACAGCTGGATCTTTTGACGGTGGTTGAGGATGAATTGATTCTTAGCCTGCCTCAAGTGGTCTATCACGATGAAGCCGAATGTCATGTCTCGGCGGAGCAGCTGGTCAGCAAAACAGAAGGCGCGGCGGCAGAAACAACGCCAGCGACGAATCCATTCGCGGTGCTCAATGTCTTAAAAGGCAAAAAATAAGCACCCTTTACCTTAAATACCTTGGAGTAAACACCCATGGCAGTTCAACAGAACCGTAAAACTCGTTCCAAGCGCGGCATGCGTCGTAGCCACGATGCACTGACCGCTCCGACGCTGTCTCAAGACAAAGAAACCGGTACGACTCACCTGCGTCACCACATTTCTCCAGACGGTTTCTACCGTGGTCGTAAAGTGATTGAGGTATAAACCTCAATTGCGTTATTAAGCGGCTAAACGGACTCAGTGCGGTATGCGCCTAGCGATAGATGTGATGGGGGGTGACCAAGGCCCTCATGCGATTATCACAGGTGCTGCAAAGGCAGTGGTGGAACACCCAGACCTTGAGCTGATTCTGTTTGGCCCGCGTCAGCAGATTCTTGCTGAGCTTTCACGCTTGCCGCAGCCTCTGGCTGCGGCAACGTCACGTTTGGTGGCGCGTGAAGCACCTGACTGCATTATGCCATCGACAACCGCTGCCTGGGCGCTGCGCAGGGGGCAGGCGACCAGTATGGTGCGCATGCTGCGAAGTGTCGCCCAGGGCGAGGCGGTTGCCGGTGTAAGTGCGGGTAATACGGCAGCGCTAGTGGCATTAGCAAGGCGCGAGCTGGGGATGGTCGAGGGTATTTCTCGGCCAGCGATCAGTACCGCGATTCCAGCGCGCCAAGGGCGTCGCTGTTATTTGCTGGACTTAGGCGCCAATGTGGACTCTCCCGCTCATCGGCTGGTGGATTTTGCGCTAATGGGCGCGGCGATGGCGCAGTGTGTCGATGGCACGGCTATGCCATGTGTCGCGCTGCTCAATGTTGGTGCTGAGGCCACTAAAGGATGCGCCAGCGTTCGCGAAGCTGATCGTATGCTGCGCGAGCATGCCAATAGTGGTGCTTTTGATTATCAAGGTTATGCCGAGGGTGGTGACCTGTTTAAAGGCCAGCTTGACGTCGTGGTATGCGATGGCTTTGTGGGTAACGCTGTGCTCAAGGCAAGCGAAGGTTTGACAAGTATGTTGGTTGAACGCGTACAGATGGCGTTTGAATCGCGCTTAAGTGGTCGTTTAGCAAGCCTACTGGCCAAGCCTGTGTTGAGGCGTTTAAAGCAGGAGTTAGATCCTGTGCGCTATAACGGGGCCAGTTTGTTGGGGTTGCGCGGTATCGTGGTGAAAAGTCACGGCAGTACCCATGCCGATGGTTTCTACTACGCTATCCAGCGTGCTCTTCAGGAAGTAGAACATAATTTACCTGCGCGGATCGCAGGCCGTTGGCAGGCGCCATTAAGTGAAGCAGTGGCACCTGCGAGCCATGATTAGATAATAAATAGTTTATTTTTTGCGAGTTTATAGGTGGCATCAGGATGTGCCAATAATCTCGCCTATCGCTCATATGAGCAAATGCCTACAAGTGCAAAGGTGAACGACATGTCTCAACCCCTTGCCCTCATTTTCCCCGGGCAAGGCTCTCAGCAGGTTGGAATGCTGCGAGAGCTGGCCGAGCGCTATAGTGTGGTGGGAACGACATTTGAGGAAGCGTCGGATGCTTTGGGCTACGACTTATGGAAAGTCGTCCAAGAGGGTCCTGAAGCATCGCTTAATGCAACCGCGTGCACCCAGCCCGCATTACTTTCTGCCAGCGTCGCTATTTGGCGCGTTTGGCAGGAGCTAGAAGGGCCTCGGCCTACTGTAATGGCGGGCCATAGCTTGGGCGAATACAGCGCGATGGTGTGCGCTGGCGTCATGAGCTTTGCCGAAGGCGTTAACTTAGTGCGTCTGCGCGGTGAGGCCATGCAGGAAGCCGTTCCCGCGGGTGAAGGTGGTATGGCAGCCATCCTTGGTTTGGCAGACGAGGCGGTTGAAGCCGCCTGTGAAAAAGCCGCCCAGGGCGACGTGGTGTCTGCTGTTAACTACAACTCCCCTGGGCAGGTCGTAGTGGCAGGCTCAAAGGCGGCCGTGGAGCGGGCTATCGTTGCCTGCCAAGAAGCGGGGGCCAAGCGCGCTATGTCATTGCCCGTTTCCGTTCCTTCGCATTGTGCGTTAATGCGCCCGGCCGCCGAGCGTCTAGCGGAGGCTATGCAGGCGATTAAATTGCGAGCGCCACGCTATACCGTGATTCAAAATGTTGACGCCAAGGCGCATGCGGATACCGCGACACTGCGTACACGCCTCATCGAACAGCTTTATCAGCCAGTGCGCTGGAGCGCCTGCGTTGAGGCAATGGCCAGTCAAGGTGTTGAAGTATTTATTGAGTGCGGGCCTGGAAAGGTGTTGACCGGCCTCAATAAGCGTATCGTGAAGGGTAGCAAGGGGTTGGCAGTAAATGATCCTGACAGCCTGAATGCTGCGCTTGAGCTGGCGCGTGAAACGTTGGCTGATAAAGCGTGACCAAGGGTTGTGTTATTCCGCTATCCTTGCTTGATTACACGGTTAGAGGCAGAACGTTATGACCCAAGAAAGTAGAGTTGCCCTGGTAACAGGGGCCAGTCGCGGTATTGGCCAGGCCATTGCTCGTGAGCTAGGTCGTCAAGGCCGTATCGTCATTGGCACAGCGACTAGCGAGTCCGGTGCTGAGAAAATTGATGCTGATTTAAAAGAGAATGGCATTGAAGGCGCAGGTCTGTGTCTTAACGTGACCGACCAGGCCAGCATTGACAGCGTATTGAAAACCATCACTGAGCGCTTTGGTGCGCCGACCATTTTGGTTAACAATGCCGGTATCACGCGAGACAATTTGCTGATGCGTATGAAGGAAGATGAGTGGGATTCCGTGATGGATACCAACTTAAAATCTGTCTATCGTGTTAGTAAGGCGTGTTTGCGGGGTATGACCAAGGCGCGTTTTGGGCGTATTGTGTCGATCAGCTCTGTAGTGGCAACCATGGGCAACCTGGGCCAAACTAACTATGCTGCAGCCAAAGCCGGTATGGAGGGGTTTAGCAGAGCCTTGGCGCGTGAGGTATCCTCGCGAGCAATCACGGTGAATGCGGTGGCGCCGGGCTTTATTGCCACCGATATGACCGAGGCGCTGCCTGAGGCCCAGCATGAAATGTTACTTAAGCAAATTCCTTTGGCTCGCTTAGGAGCACCGGAAGAGATCGCCGCAGCGGTTGGCTTTCTGACCAGTGATGCAGCCGGTTACATCACCGGTGAGACGCTTCACGTAAATGGCGGCATGAATATGCGTTGATGGCCTTGGGGATGGCGGTTGCGTCGACCCAAGGGCGTCTATAAACTACCCCGCAGCTTTTGGCTTGCGGTTTCCAAATAGCTGGTTATCAAAAACGGCTAATGTGAACGACTGGAGTACGTTAATGAGTACTATTGAAGAGCGCGTTAAGAAAGTGGTAGCAGAGCGCCTGAACGTTAAAGAAGAAGACATCCAAAACAGCTCTTCTTTTACAGAAGACTTGGGTGCTGATTCGCTCGACACCGTTGAGCTGGTCATGGCTTTGGAAGAGGAATTCGATACTGAAATTCCTGATGAAGAAGCTGAGAAAATCACCACGGTTCAAGAAGCCATCGATTACGTGAACGCCCACCAGTAAGGGCTGCGTCGATGCATCGAACCAGGGTGGGGTGCTAGTCACCCGCCTTAAGAGCCGTCCTTTCGCAGGGCGGCTTTTTTGCTTTGCTGCCACAATGCTTATAACGTTCAATCTCCGTTATACTGTTGACCAAATTTAAGCAGCGAATGACCCAAGTGGGTCGCGTCACCATGGATGCCTGGAGGAAAGCTAATGGCACGGAAAAGGGTAGTGGTAACTGGGTTAGGCCTGGTGACCCCAGTGGGCAATAGCGTAGATGAATCGTGGGCCAACATTGTTGCTGGTAAAAGCGGTATTACGCCTATTGAGCATTTTGACACCAGTGGCTTTAACACGCGTTTTGGTGGGTCGATCAAGAACTTTGATATTAGTCCGTACCTGAATCCTAAAGATGCTCGCAAGATGGATCTCTTTATTCAGTACGGTATGGCGGCGGGCGCTCAAGCGGTTGAAGATTCCGGTATCGAGTGCACTGAAGAGAATGCGGATCGCATCGGTGTGGCTATCGGTTCAGGCATTGGTGGTCTACCCATGATTGAACATAACCACAACGCGCTCAACAAGGGTGGGGCTCGTAAGGTGTCGCCGTTCTTTGTGCCGGGTTCCATCATTAATATGATTTCGGGCAATATGGCGATTCAGCACGGCTTTAGAGGGCCGAATATCGCGATTACCACTGCCTGTACCACCGGTACCCATAATATTGGCTATAGCGCGCGCACGATCGCCTATGGCGACGCAGACGTCATGGTCTGTGGTGGTGCCGAGATGGCGACAACCCCCCTAGGTCTGGGCGGCTTTTCAGCTGCACGCGCGCTCTCAACGCGTAATGATGACCCTCAGGCGGCCAGCCGCCCGTGGGATACTGATCGTGATGGCTTTGTGTTATCGGACGGTGCGGGTGTGTTGGTGCTAGAAGAGTATGAGCATGCCAAAGCGCGCGGAGCTCACATCTATGCCGAGCTGGTCGGCTTTGGCATGAGCGATGATGCTTACCACATGACATCGCCACCGGAAGATGGTCGCGGCGCGGCGCTCTCTATGCGCAATGCCATCAAAGATGCCCAGGTTGACGTTTCTGAAGTGCACTATATCAATGCCCATGGCACTTCAACCGCGGCAGGCGACCTGGCAGAAAGTCGAGCCATTGAGAACGTACTGGGTGATGCAGCCAATAATGTGGCCGTGAGCTCTACCAAGTCGATGATCGGCCACCTGTTGGGTGCCGCTGGTGCGGTAGAGGCAGTGTTCAGCATTCTGGCAATTCGTGACCAGATCGCACCGCCGACCATCAACCTGGATAACCCGCAGCCGGGTTGCAATCTGGATTATGTGCCGCACACCGCGCGGAACATGCGGATTGATATGGCGCTTTCCAACTCCTTTGGCTTTGGTGGCACTAACGGTTCGCTGTTATTCAAGAAGGTGTAATTGACGATGTTGCCGCCCGCGTTATCTGACGAACAAACTGTGCCGTTTGATGATCGCGGGCTAGCGTATGGTGATGGTCTCTTTGAAACGGTACTGTTGCGTGCAGGTGCACCGGTGCTGTGGCGCTATCATACAGACCGCCTAGCGAAGGGGTGTCGGCGCCTAAATATACCGTTACCTTGCCAAGCAGCACTAGATGCCACCTGGCAGGGTGATTGCACCGCTGAGCTGGAAGTACTCAAGCTTATCCTGACGCGTGGCAGTGGCGGGCGGGGTTATGCGCAGCCGGATGAAGTAACACCGCGTTTACTTAGTCGCCGAACGCCATTTCAGCCCTCGATTCAGCGCTGGCAGCAGGGTGTCACAGTTAGGCTTTGTGATTTGCGCCTTAGCCGCCAGCCGCGGTTGGCCGGTATTAAGCATCTTAATCGGCTGGAGAACGTACTGGCCCGGCAGGAGTGGAGCGATGCCGCGATCGCCGAAGGTCTGCTCGCTGATAGCGAAGGCCGGGTCATAGAAGCCACCAGTATGAATATTTTTTGGCTGCAGGCGGGGCAAATGTTCACGCCTTTTGTTGACCAATGCGGCGTAGCAGGCACACTGCGCGCTGGATTAATTGATCAAGGTGTCGTTGCCCAGGGGGCGCTGTCGCTGGATCACCTTGCTGAGGTCGAGCGGCTATGGGTGGCAAACTCTGTGCAGGGAGTGTGGCCTGTGACGGCGCTGCTAGCAGCGGATGGTTCGTTGCTGCAGCGCTGGGCTGTGAGTGAGTCTGATCCCTTCCAACGCTTGGCTCATCAGTTATTAGGCTTTGCCTAAACGCCAGCCTTCTTATCAATATCACCCCGCAATTATTTTGAGGTGTCATGGTGAAACGGTTATTAACCGCTTTGTTAGTCGTAGTCATAATCGGGGCTGCCGGTGCAGCAGGCGGTTATTTTTATTGGCAGAGCCGCTTAGAGGCACCGCTAGCGCTTGATGAGCCAACGCTTTACCAAGTGACTTCTGGTGCGGGGTTTAATCAGGTGGTGGCGGAGCTGGAATCCCAGGGCATATTGGAAGATGCTTGGGCGTTTCGCTTATTAGCGCGCGTGGAGCCTGAGCGCGTGCCGCGGCTGCGTACTGGCGAATATCAGCTTTTGCCGGATATGAGCGGGCTGGAAATGATGGCGCTGCTAGGCAGTAATAACGTTGTCACCTATCCACTGACGATTCCTGAAGGGTGGACCTTTCGTCAAATGCGCGACTTGCTCAATGCCGCGCCAAAACTTGACCATCGCACGGCAGATTTGAGCGACGAAGAGGTGATGACGCTACTTGATCGCGAAGGCACCTTTCCTGAAGGATGGTTCTTTCCCGATACCTATCGCTACCACCTGGGAATGAGCGACATCGATCTACTACAGCAGTCGCTTGAGCGTATGGAACGAATTTTGGACAGTGTCTGGGAAGAGCGTGCCGACGACCTGACCATTGAGTCACCCTATGAGGCGCTTATTATGGCCTCTTTGATTGAGCGCGAAACGGGGGCGCCGGAGGAGCGTCGTGAAATCGCCGGGGTGTTCAAGCGACGCATGGAGCAGGGAATGCGCTTACAGACCGACCCGACGATTATTTATGGCATGGGCGAGCGCTATGAAGGCCGCATCACCCGTGCTGATCTACTTGAAGCGACGCCCTATAACACTTATGTGATTGATGGCATGCCGCCCACGCCGATCGCTTTGCCGGGGCGTGCGTCCTTGGAAGCGGCGGTAAACCCGCTACCCGGCGAAACGCTCTATTTTGTTTCCCGGGGTGATGGCACGCATCACTTCTCGCGTACATTACGGGAGCATAATAATGCCGTTAATCGCTATATTCGCAACCGGTAATCGCCATGACCTATCATCAACGTCATCATCACAGTAAGGGAGCATGATGAGTAAGCGGGGACGCTTCATTACGCTGGAAGGCGGCGAAGGCGTGGGAAAGTCTACCAATGTGGGCTTTGTCGCCGAGTGGCTGGAAGCCCAGGGGCTGGAAGTGGTGCGCACACGTGAGCCGGGGGGAACTGAGCGAGGCGAAGCTATTCGAGCACTGCTGCTGGACCCCGCCCCCCAAGAGCCGCTGCATGTGGACGCAGAACTGCTGCTTATGTTTGCCGCTAGGGCGCAGCATTTAGCGGAGAAAATTCTGCCTGCCCTGGCAAGAGGGGCTTGGGTCGTGTGTGATCGTTTTACTGACGCTACCTTTGCCTATCAGGGCGGTGGCCGAGGCGTTGCCAAGGAACGTATTGCCGTACTGGAAGATTTTGTTCAGCAGGGATTCGCGCCCGATTTAACGCTTTTGCTCGATATGCCCAAAGAGGCGGCCAAGCAGCGGTTAGAAGCCCGCCTGCGCGATCGTCACGAGCAGCGTGACCGTTTTGAGCAAGAGCAGGCCGATTTTTTCCAGGCTGTACGCGACGCCTATTTGGCGCGAGCGGAAGAAGACCCCGAACGTTTTGCGGTGATTGATGCTCAGCATCCCCTTGAAGAAGTACAAGTGCAGCTTCGTAAGACCCTTTCGGCGCGAGTAACCGCATGGCGTTAAGCGGCGTTATGCCGTGGCACCTTGCCACTTGGCATCAGCTAACCCGTCTGGCCGATGGAGGGCGGATGCCCCATGCGCTGCTCATTCATGGCGCCCATGGGGTAGGTAAGCAACAGTTGGCGGAAGCGTTAATCGCCCGGACACTATGCGCCGCCCCCGCAGACCAGGCCTGCGGGCATTGCCATAGCTGCGCGATGTTGGCATCGGGATACCATCCTGATTTGCTGCGGGTCTCGCCGGAAGATGGCAAGCGCCAGATTCGTATTGACCCTATTCGCGAGGTTAACCGCTTTGTTTCACAAACGGCTCAGCAGGGGGGATACCGGGTCATCGTCATTTCACCGGCTGAGGCAATGAACGTTGCCGCTGCTAATGCGCTGCTCAAAAGCCTTGAAGAGCCCGGCGATAAGACGCTATTTATCCTACTTTCTGATGTGCCTTCACGGATGCTGCCAACGATCCGCTCGCGCTGTCAGCAGTGGTCCCTGCCCAGTGTTGCCTTTGAAGCGTGTCGTGGTTGGCTGATTGAGAAACTCAACAGTGCCGACGAAGCCTACTTCTGGTGGCAGGTAGCGGGTGGCCTGCCGCTACTGGCGGTGGAATTGGCCGCGCCCGAAGAGCGCGCTTTGCGCCACCAAATTCACGACAGTTTTGAGCAGTTGGTGCGTGGCGCAGAGCCTGTCTCTGAGGCCGCGCGGCTGGATCGCCAGGCGATTGATGCCATCTTGTGGTACGGTATCGCCTGGCTGGAAGACCTGATTCGTCTCGGTTTATCCGGTGAAGCAGCAGTGCTGCACAACCCCGATCTTGAGCCGCTTTATCGCCAGGCGGTCAAAAATGGCCGGGTGCAGGATTGGTTTCGCCTGCTGGATTATGCCCGTGAACAGCGGCGTCTGTTGGCGGTGGGAGCTAACCCAAATCCCCAGTTGGTGCTTGAGGCGTGGTTGGTTCGCTGGGCGGCTCTGCTGCGCTCCTAGCGGAATGTGTTCTCCCTATTTACAGCAATCTAGCGAGGTTGTTATGGCAGCCCAAAAAGCGCTCTCTCTTAACATTCCCGATGTGCCGACACTGCTCTCCGCCTATATGCCATTTCTGGACCGTGGGGGGATTTTCGTGCCCACTCAGACTCCCTATGCACTGGGCCAGCAGGTGTTTTTACTGCTGACGCTGCCGGGTGAAAGCGAACGTCTTTCAATCACCGGCCAGGTGGTGTGGGTCTCGCCTGAGGGTGTCAGCGGCCGCCGCATACCTGGTATTGGTCTACATTTCAGCCAGCAAGATTACCCTGTGCGTGACCGCATTGAGACGCTGCTTGCCGGACAGTTGGATAAGGCAGCCCCGTCGTTCACGCTCTGATTAAACCGTCGTTGATACCTTTAAAGTAAGCACCATGGTGTTAACGGCCTACCCGTTGTCGAGACCTGCATGTTTGTTGATTCGCACTGTCACCTAGATCGTTTATCTGACCAGACTCACGGGGGCGACCTCGCTGCCACGCTGATGGCTGCGCGCGCGGCCCACGTTAGCCAATTTCTTGCGGTCGCCGTCACTTTGGAGGAGTTGCCGCAACTCGCAGCCATTGCTCGAGCGCATCACGATGTGGCGATCTCTGCTGGTTTGCATCCTTTGCATCACAGTGAGAGCGAGCCCAG
Source organism: Vreelandella indica (assembly GCF_037070225.1). NCBI lineage: Bacteria > Pseudomonadati > Pseudomonadota > Gammaproteobacteria > Oceanospirillales > Halomonadaceae > Vreelandella > Vreelandella indica. The sequence continues at coordinate 127,258 of NZ_JBANSO010000001.1, read as the reverse complement.
CGTTGAGGATATAAAAGAGGCTGCCGAGCAGTATGACGTGGTAGCCATTGGTGAAACCGGACTGGATTATCACTATCGAGACAGCGTGCCGGTAGATGTGCAACACGAGCGTTTCAAGCGTCATTTGATCGCCGCGCGTGAGTTAGAGCTGCCAGTGATTGTACATACCCGTGAAGCCAAAGAAGAAACACTGGCGCTGCTGCGTGAATATAGCGACCCTCGCGTGGGCGGTGTATTACACTGTTTTACTGAAGACTTAGCGATGGCCCGTGAAGCCGTAAGACTGGGCTTTTACATTTCGTTATCGGGGATTATCACCTTTCGTAACGCTGCACCGCTGCGCGAGCTAGCCCGCCAGCTGCCGCTGGATCGCTTGCTAATCGAAACCGATAGCCCTTACCTTGCTCCTGTTCCTTATCGCGGCAAGCCCAACGAGCCGGCCTGGGTAGTGGAAGTGGCGGAGTGCATCGCTAACGAGCGGGGGATCAGTGTTGACGAGGTCGCCATGCAGACCACAGCCAACTTTTATCAGCTCTTTCTTGCCGCCGCGCCTGATGCTCCGCACCATGTCAAAGAGGCGTTAGAGCAGTCTGGACTTCTATAACCGTGTGAGTTGAATGCGCTTAAGCAAGGAGGGCGAGATGAATATCGATAGATTGCTGCTGCAGCGTGACGAAGTGGGAGGCACTATTCCTCCCCTTGACCAATGGCAGCCTCCGCTCTCTGGAGATATGAACCTGCGTATTCACGCCGATGGCAGTTGGTGGCACGAAGGGCGGACCTTTGCCCGTCCCAAGGTGGCGCGTTTATTGGCCACGCTGCTACGCCTTGACGAAGATGGTTACTGCTTAGTCACGCCGGTAGAGCGTTGGCGGATAGAGGTGGAAGACCTACCGCTGGTCGCGGTAGAGGCTGACTTTCACGACGATGCCTGGTGGTTCACCACCCAGTTTGACGATGTCGTTCGCTTGGATGCTGAGCACCCGCTTTCCGTCACTTTAACGCCTCAAAGCGAGGCAGTCCCGCAACTGCCGGTACGCTTTGGGCTGGCCGCCAGGCTGCACCGTAATGTGTATTACCAGCTTGTTGACGCAGCCGAAGCCCGTGAAAACGACAATGGCACTACTGAGATTGGGTTAATGAGTGCCGGTCAGTGGTTTGCGCTCGGTCAGCTTGACGATGAAGCATCAGGCGAGACGCCGTGAAGTTAACTGCTGAACAGCAGGCCGTTGTGAATCATACCGCCGGTCATGCGCGGGTGGCGGCCGTCGCAGGCGCAGGTAAAACCACCACTATGGCCGCTCGGGTGCTACACCTGTTGGCCAGTGGTGTGCCGCAAAAGCGCATTCTGGTGTTGATGTTTAACCGTTCCGCCAAGGATGATTTTCAGCGCCGTTTAGCGTCAATGGCGCCTGCCGGGCAGGCGCTGCCGGATGTGCGCACGTTTCACTCGCTGGGCCACCGCTTAACCCAAAGCCTATGTCGCTGGGGGGCGCTTGCGCCTCGTCAGCTATTATCCGCCGATTGGCAATTAGAGAGGCTGCTTCGTCAAGCGAGCCTTAATGTGCTGCGCGACTCGGTTGAGCGCCGCGATGCTGCTCTTGAAGGTGATAGGCTTGAAACCTTGGCCCACTTCTGCGGCTTGGTTAAAGCAGAGATGATTACCCCTGAATCGCTCTATGAGCGACTCAATTTTGACCCGGATACCGACTATTTTCCGGCCGCTTTTGCCGAGGCGGAGCGGCTACTAGAGTCGGAAGGGGTGATGACCTACGCTGATTTACTTTATCGCCCTTTGCAGGCGTTAGAGGAAGATAGCGCCCTGCGTGGTCGCGTCGAGGGGTTTCTGGATCATGTCATTATTGACGAGTATCAAGATATTAATGCCGCTCAGCAGCGTCTTTTATCTGTGCTGGTGGGCAGCCGTGCCGAGGTAATGGCGGTCGGCGATGCTAACCAATGCATCTATGAGTGGCGTGGCGCCAAACCCGATACGATGCTGGAAAATTTTACCGCCACCTTTGGCGAGGCCACCGACTACCCGCTATCTACCACGTTCCGTCATGGCCATGCCTTGGCGCTTACCGCTAATCATGCCATTGCCGCCAATCAGCGCCGCCCCAATCAGCTGTGTCTGGCCGCGCCCAATAACCCTGAGACGCGCGTTTCGGTAGGGCAGGGCAGTCGGCTGTTACTGGATGCCCTGATGGATTGGCAGGCCCAAGGACGTGCGTTTAACGAGGCCAGTTTACTGGTGCGTAGTTGGGCGCTATCGGTGCCGTTTCAACTGGCGCTTTTGCAGGCGGGCATTCCATTTCGACTTCAGCGTGAGGATCGTTTTGTCTTTCGTCTGCCGTTGGTACAGGCACTCGCCGGGTACTTGAAGCTGTCGCGTCGTCCCGATCTGCTACGCGATCCACAGCAACTATTACTATTGCTTTCCCAGCCGACTCCCTTTGTTGCTCGTGAGCGACTGCAGCGATTAGCCTATCAGCTGGCGACTACCCAGCAGTGGCCTGAGCGGCATGACCCTATGTTGACGGCATTAAAGCCGATCCAACGGCGTACGCTTAAAAAACGCTGGTTGCTGCTATGTGAATTGCCGCAGCTGAGTGCATGGCCGCCCGCCAAGCTGTTAAGGCATGTAGTGGAAACCATTGAGGCGGAAAAAACACTTAAACGGGCAGCGGCGCGGCGGGATAAAGGCGAAGAGGATGTACGCTTACTTGATGTATTAATCGAACAAGCCCAAAGCGTTCAAGATCCAGATGCCTTCATCGAGCTGCTGGAGCGTCCGGTTGAAAACCAGGCGGGCGGCGTGCTGATTAGCACAGTGCACGGTGCCAAAGGGCTTGAGTGGCCACTGGTCGCAGTAGCCGGTGTCAATGAAGAGGATTTTCCCCACTACAGCCGCGATAATCCGCTTAGCGATGAGCGCTTGGAGGAGGAGCGGCGGTTGTTCTACGTAGCCATCACTCGTGCCCAAGAACAGCTATTAGTGCTCCATGACGGGGGCGCGCATCGTCCTAGTCGCTTTATTGCCGAAAGTGCCTGGCAAGACAGTATGCGTGTGGCCTCTTGTCTAGCTAACCCCAGTGCACCAGAAGCATCGCTGCAAGTGACATCGGTGGGACTAGTTGAGCGTTATCTGGCGCGTTTAGGACGTGAAGACATTGTGCTTGCAGCGGCACACGTGGAAGAGTATAAGGCAACTTATTCGGCCGATACGCGCTTTTATCCCGGTCAGCGTCTGCACCATGCGGTATTTGGTGAGGGTGAAGTGGCGGCAGTAGAGGGAAATGCGAGCGACCCAGTGATTGATGTGCGCTTTGATCAGGCTGGCCGACGCAGGCTTATTGCCCGCCGAGCGCCCATTCAGCTATTGGAAGGCTCACAAAGCGCTATTCTCTCGTAGCGTATAAGTTGAATGTGAAAGGGGGGATGCTACGGCCAGTAGGAATGCTTGCTCCCTTCTAGCCGTAACATTCATGCGGCTGACTTACATATTAGAGTGGTTGGCTTACATATTAGGATAGTTGGGGCCGCCGCCGCCTTCCGGTGCTACCCAAGTGATATTTTGCGCTGGGTCTTTAATATCACAAGTTTTGCAGTGTACGCAGTTCTGGAAGTTAATCTGAAAACGCGGCTGTCCTTCGCTATCTTCAATCACTTCGTACACACCCGCCGGGCAGTAGCGCTGTGCTGGTTCTGCATATTTAGGCAGGTTCTCACGGATCGGTAGCTCCGGATCTTCCAGGCGTAAATGGCACGGCTGGTTTTCTTCATGATTGGTATTCGACAGAAACACTGATGACGGTTTGTCGAAGGAAAGCTTTCCATCCGGCTTGGGATAGTTAATCTTTTCAAACTCGTCCGCAGGCTTCAGGGCGCCGTGATCGGTAGTGGTGTCATGCACGTTGGGTAACTTGTTGCCCAGCAGCTGGTGGGCAAAGTTATACGCGCCGCCACCGATGGTGCCATATTTATGGATAGCCGGACCGAAGCTGGCGCTCTCTTTAAGCTCTTGATACGCCCAGCTGGCTTCCCACTTCTGATTAAAGCTTGTCAGTTCCTGAGCGCCCTCATCACCTCCTTTAATTGCCTCAAACACGCTCTCGGCAGCTACTAAGCCCGACTTCATAGCGGTGTGTAAGCCCTTAATTTTGGAAAAGTTGAGCGTGCCCGCATCGCAGCCGACCAGCAAACCGCCGGGAAAGGTCATTTTTGGCAGGCAGTTGAAGCCACCTTTGGTAATGGCCCGGGCGCCGTAAGCAACGCGTTTGCCGTCTTTAAGGTATTGGCTAATAGCCGGATGATGTTTCATGCGCTGAAATTCATCAAACGGTGAAAGCCACGGGTTTTGGTAGCCAAGATCCATAATAAGACCCACCACCACCTGCTGATTTTCCGCATGGTATAAAAACCACCCGCCGTGGGTGTTTTTATCTAAAGGCCAGCCTGAACCGTGAACTACCAAGCCAGGCTCATGCTGCTCGGCAGGTACATCCCACAGCTCTTTGAGGCCAATACCGTAGTGCTGGGGGTCGCGACCTTCATCCAGCGAGAAGTCTTTAATTAAGCGCTTCCCAATATGGCCGCGCGAGCCCTCAGCAAATAGCGTGTATTTGGCACGCAGTTCCATACCCGGCATGTAGCCATCTTTGGGTGTACCATCGGCGGCGACGCCCATATCACCAATCAGAATGCCGCGCACAGCGTTGTCTTCAATGATAACGTCCTGGGCGGCAAAGCCTGGGAAGATTTCAACGCCGAGTGCTTCTGCCTGCTCAGCCAGCCAGCGGCAGAGGTTACCGGCACTGATCACGTAACGTTGCTGATCGCCGCTGGTGTTGTGCATACTTTTCGGCACAAGTGCGTTAGGCACTTTTTGCGCTTTTTCAGCGTCCTTAAGTAAAACAACGTCATCGCGAATGGCGGGCGTATTGAGCGGCGCGCCGCGTTCTTTCCAGTCAGGGAAGAGTTCGGTCAGTGCGCGGGGCTCAAAAACCGCTCCTGACAAGATATGAGCGCCAACTTCTGAGCCTTTCTCAACCACACAGACCGTTAACTCTTGCTCCGCCTCGTTAGCTTGCTGCATGAGTCGGCAGGCGGCGGAAAGCCCGGATGGGCCAGCGCCGACAATGACGACATCAAAGTCCATTACATCGCGTTCAACAGTTTCCACCCGGCTTCTCCTTATTCTCTTTAAGCGCCAATATCTGCAAAAGCTAGTGAATGCCTACGTTTTAGGTACTAGCTTATAAACAGATGGCCTTAATTTAAAACGGTCGTTTGCTTCTGGTTATGCCCCATGATAGGCATAATACCTGTGTCAGGTCACGCCTACGATGGTGCAAACCGCATTTCTTGGCTGTATGTGTTGCTAGCGATAGATCAATGCTAAGACCAAGGCAGTAGCTAGCAAGTATTGTCACTAACTGGCAGGCTATGGCAAATTGATAGGGTTTTTCAATCAGGTACCTATCAAACGCTTGAATGAATTTGACGGCACTGCCAATTTGGGCAGTGCCCAAGCAAGACTTTTTGCTCATAACGTATGCAGTAATTCTATTATTAGTCGCTATTTAATAAGGGGTACTCGCGAAGCGGGTGCCGTCCCAGGTTAACGGCTTTTATTACAAGCCAAGCGAGGAACCTATGAAAGTACTCGTCGCGGTGAAACGCGTCATCGACTACAACGTCAAAATCCGCGTGAAAGCGGACCACTCCGATGTGGACTTGACCAACGTCAAAATGGCCATGAACCCTTTCTGCGAAATTGCTGTGGAAGAAGCGGTGCGCCTGAAAGAGAAGGGCGTGGCGACCGAAGTCGTCGCCGTCACGGTCGGCCCTAAAGCCGCCCAAGAGCAGCTGCGCACCGCGCTGGCGCTGGGCGCGGATCGCGCCATCCATATTGAAACCGACGAGCGCGCCGAATCGCTGGCCGTGGCCAAACTGCTGGCGAAGGTAGTGGATGAAGAACAGCCCGGTCTGGTGATTCTCGGCAAGCAAGCCATCGACACCGACAACAACCAGACCGGCCAGATGCTTGCCGCGCTGACGGGCCTGCCACAAGGTACTTTTGCCTCGGAAGTGGCGGTGGACGGGGAGAAGGTTAATGTTACCCGTGAAATCGACGGCGGCCTGCAAACCATCGCTCTCACGCTCCCGGCGATTGTCACCACCGACCTGCGCCTGAACGAGCCGCGCTACGCCAAGCTGCCGGACATCATGAAGGCCAAGAAAAAGCCGCTGGATGTAAAAACTCCTGCCGACTACGGCGTGGAAGTGGCCTCTAAGGTGAGCCTGCTCAAGGTGGAATCCCCTGCCGAGCGCAAAGGCGGTGTCAAAGTGGCCTCGGTCGACGAGCTGATCGACAAACTGAAAAATGAAGCCAAAGTTCTTTAAGGTCGGTTCTTGACTCTCCGTACTTTGAGATAAACGCTTTGAAAGGAGCTGATGCTATGAGCATTTTGGTACTTGCCGACCTACATGAAGGCCAACTGGCTGGCGCCACCGCCCACGTCGTGGCGGCCGCCCAGGCCATTGGTGGCGATATTGATATTTTGGTCGCCGGTGAAGGCGTTCAAGCGGCAGCAGACGCTGCGGCGAAACTCGACGGCGTTAATAAAGTACGCGTGGCGGACAACGCTGTTTACGCCCACCAGCTTGCCGAGCCCATGGGCGCGCTGCTGGTAGAACTGGCCGATGGCTACAGCCACGTACTGGCCAGCGCTTCTACCACCGGCAAGAACGTTCTGCCGCGCCTAGCCGCGCTAAAAGACGTCAGCCAGCTATCGGATGTGCTGGGTGTCGAGAGTGCCGATACCTTCCTGCGTCCGATTTACGCCGGTAACGCCATTGCAACGGTGAAAAGCGATGATGCGCTGAAAGTGATCACCATTCGTACCACCGGCTTTGATGCCGTCGGTGAAAGCGGCAGCGCCACGATTGAAGCGGTGGATTTTGTCGCCGAAAACAGCCAATCCAGCTTCGTCAAAGAAGAGCTGGCCCAGAGCGACCGTCCAGAACTAGGCGGCGCCAAGGTGGTGATCTCCGGAGGCCGCGGCATGGGCAACGGCGAGAACTTCAAGCTGCTGGACGGCATTGCCGACAAGCTGGGCGCTGCTATCGGCGCCTCCCGTGCAGCGGTAGACGCCGGTTTCGTACCCAACGACATGCAGGTGGGTCAGACTGGTAAGATCGTCGCACCCGACCTGTACATTGCGGTGGGTATTTCAGGCGCGATTCAGCACTTGGCGGGCATGAAGGACTCCAAAGTCATCGTCGCTATCAACAAAGACGACGAAGCACCGATCTTCCAGGTGGCCGACTATGGCTTGGTGGGGGATCTGTTCGAGATCCTGCCGGAGCTTGAGAGCAAGTTGTAAGCATTTGAATGATCTATAAACATTGAGCCGACTTCGCCAGAAGTCGGCTTTTTTGTGATGGGTACATTAGGTAAACTGCCAATAGTTGACTAAAGTACTGGGGCAAAGGGTAAGAAAAACCACCCCGGTGGTTGAAAAAGCTGCGGGCTGACCGCACATAGGTAAATGAACGCAACGAAAGCCACTCAAGGAGATGATGATATGGCACATACACTACCCGAACTGCCGTACGCATATGACGCTCTCGAACCACACATTGATGCAATGACGATGGAAATTCACCATTCTCGTCACCATCAAACCTACATCAACAACCTGAACGCCGCGCTGGAAGGCACAGGTCTTGAAGATGTACCTGTCGAAGAACTCATCGCTAATCTGGATCGTGTTCCGGAAGCCAAGCGTCAAGCCGTTATCAATAACGGCGGTGGTCACGCCAACCACTCCATGTTCTGGCAGATGATGTCGCCCAACGGCGGTGGTAATGCTCAAGGTGATGTTGCAAAAGCAATTGATGCCGAGCTCGGCGGCCTTGAAGCTTTTAAAGAAGAATTCAAAAAAGCGGCCGTTGGTCGTTTTGGTAGCGGTTGGGCATGGCTCTCCGTTACACCTGAGAAAAAGCTGGTCGTCGAAAATACCCTGAACCAAGACAGCCCGCTGATGCACGGTAATACGCCGCTACTCGGTTTGGATGTTTGGGAACATGCGTACTACCTGAAGTATCAAAACAAGCGTCCTGACTATATTGCTGCGTTCTTCAACGTGGTCAATTGGGAAGACGTAGAGCGTCGTTATCAGGCAGCGATTAGCTAATACGGCTATGACCCGCTAATGGCGCCAGTTCTAGCGCTGTGAAAAAAACCGCCCGCTTTTTTAGTGGGCGGTTTTTTTATTGACTGGGATAGCCTTGGGCATTAGCTGTCAATATCCTGTGGGTAAAAAAATACCACATATGCTTGAATTGATTTTCCAATGGTCTATATATAGTATGCGTTGTGTCTTTTAGTGAGGGCGGGCACTAGATGTGCTCTACCCGAAAAATGCCGCTATGAAAAGGGAATTACCCATGGAAATTCAGATTTATAGCAAGCCAGCTTGTGTTCAATGCACCGCTACTTACCGTGCGCTCGACAAGCAGGGGCTCGATTACACCGTTATCGATATTACCGCAGAGTCCGGTGCCCAAGAAGAAGTAGAAGCGCTGGGCTATCGGCAGCTTCCCGTCGTAGTCGTCGGCGAAGATCACTGGTCGGGTTTCCGTCCGGATCGTATTCAAGCCCTGGCGTAAGCCGACAACATGCTGGCAAGTTGCTCACACACACCGATGGCCGGCAATTTGGTGTACTTCTCTACTAAATCAGGTAACACCCATCGTTTTGTAGAAAAGCTTGGTTTTGTCGCGACGCGGCTGCCGCTAAATCGAGATGAGCCTGCGCTACGTGTTTCCCAGCCTTATATTTTAGTTACCCCTACGTATGGTGGGGGAAGTTCACAGGGTGCCGTACCCAAGCAGGTCATTCATTTTCTCAACGACACGCATAACCGGAACCTCCTGCGGGGAGTCATTGCTGCGGGAAACACCAATTTTGGCGAAGCATATGGTCTTGCTGGCCGCATCATTGCGAAAAAATGCCACGTACCGCTGCTGTATCGATTTGAATTATTTGGCACTGACGATGACGTGGTCAACGTGCGCAAAGGAGTAGAAGAGTTTTGGAAACGACTAACGTAGCTACCCAGAATGTGTCAGAAACAAAACGGCCTGCGGCGGCTCCTGAGGCGCGTACGCTGGATTACCACGCCCTCAATGCCATGCTCAATCTATACGGGGCCAACGGCGAGTTACAGCTGGATAAAGATCGCGAAGCGGCTCGCCAGTACTTTTTACAGCACGTTAACCAGAACACGGTGTTCTTCCACTCGTTAGAAGAGAAGCTCGATTACCTCGTGGAAGAGCAGTACTACGAAGCGGAAATGCTGGGCCAGTACAGCTTTGCCTTTATCAAAGCGTTGTTCGAGCAGGCCTATGCGTATAAATTTCGCTTCCCAAGTTTTTTGGGCGCTTTCAAATACTACACCAGCTATACGCTGAAGACGTTTGACGGCAAGCGCTATTTAGAGCGCTATGAAGACCGTGTCTGCATGGTCGCGCTGACCTTGGCGCGGGGCGATGAAACGCTGGCCAAATCACTGGTCGATGAAATCATCTCCGGCCGTTTTCAGCCTGCGACACCGACCTTCTTGAACTGTGGCAAACAGCAGCGCGGCGAACTAGTATCTTGCTTCCTGCTACGCATCGAAGACAATATGGAGTCGATCGGTCGCTCCATTAACTCGGCGCTTCAGCTTTCCAAGCGGGGCGGTGGCGTTGCCTTCCTGCTCTCCAATATTCGAGAGTCTGGCGCGCCCATCAAGCGCATCGAAAACCAGTCCTCGGGCATTATCCCGATCATGAAACTGCTGGAAGACGCGTTCTCCTACGCGAACCAGTTGGGCGCACGCCAGGGCGCGGGTGCGGTCTACTTGAATGCTCACCACCCGGACATTCTGCGCTTTCTCGACACCAAGCGGGAAAATGCCGACGAGAAAATTCGTATCAAAACGCTCTCATTGGGCGTGACGATTCCGGATATTACCTTTGAACTCGCCAAGCGCAACGACGACATGTACCTGTTCTCGCCCTACGATGTCGAGCGGGTTTACGGTGTTCCGTTTGGTGATATCAGCGTTACCGAGAAATACCAGGAGATGGTCGCGGATGCGCGCATTCGCAAGCACAAGATCAATGCGCGCGCCTTCTTCCAAACGTTGGCAGAGCTGCAGTTTGAGTCGGGTTACCCGTATATCATGTTTGAAGATACGGTAAACCGCGCTAACCCGATTGCTGGCCGTATCAATATGAGCAACCTGTGCTCGGAAATCCTCCAAGTCAACACACCGACTGAGTATGACGACGACCTCGGTTATCGCCATATCGGCCAGGATATCTCCTGTAACCTGGGCTCGATGAACATTGCCAAAGTGATGGACGCAGGGGATATCGGTACCAGCGTGGAAATTGCCATCCGCGGTCTTACCGCTGTTTCGGAAATGAGCAACCTGCGCAGTGTGCCTTCTATTGCCGAAGGCAATGCCCAGTCGCGGGCGATTGGCCTTGGCCAGATGAACCTGCACGGCTATCTGGCGCGTGAGCACATCTACTACGGCTCCGACGAGGGGTTGGATTTTACCAATCTCTACTTCTACTGCGTTGCCTTTCATGCGATCCGTGCGTCGAACCGCTTAGCGATTGAGCACAAGGAGTCGTTTGCGGGCTTTGCAGATTCTACCTACGCTTCGGGTACCTTTTTCGATAAGTACACCGACCAGGCGTGGCTGCCGCGCACCGATAAAGTACGTGGGCTGTTTGAGCGCAGCGGTATCGCGCTGCCGACCCAGGATGATTGGCAGGAGCTGAAAGCCTCGGTCATGGCCCACGGTTTGTATAACCGTAACCTGCAGGCAGTGCCGCCGACGGGGTCGATCTCCTACATCAATAACTCCACCTCCAGCATTCACCCGGTGGCGGCGAGAATCGAGATTCGTAAAGAGGGCAAGTTGGGGCGTGTTTACTACCCGGCGCCTTTTCTGGATGAAGCGAATTTTGACTACTTCCAGGACGCCTACGAAATCGGTCCGGAAAAGATCATCGATACCTACGCGGAAGCCTCGCAGCACGTCGACCAAGGCTTATCGCTAACGTTGTTTTTCCCAGACACCGCAAGCACGCGCGATATCAATAAAGCGCAGATTTACGCCTGGCGCAAAGGTATCAAAACGCTTTACTACATTCGTCTGCGCCAGAGTGCGTTAGAAGGTACCGAGGTAGAAGGCTGCGTTTCTTGCACGCTGTAATCAGCAAGCGCTTTGTAACTGTTATTGAATGCCCGGTGTTGATCGCCGGGCATTGAACGCTACGTTTTGAGAGCAATGCCATGAACACCATGCAACGTTTATCGCGAGTAGATGCGATTAACTGGAATCGACTCCAGGATGATAAAGACCTGGAAGTGTGGAACCGTCTGACCAGTAATTTTTGGCTACCCGAAAAGGTGCCCTTGTCTAATGATATTCAGTCCTGGAACACCCTGACTGAAAAAGAAAAGCAGCTGACGATTCGTGTGTTTACGGGGCTAACGCTGCTGGACACTATTCAAAGCAGCGTGGGCGCGCCGGTATTAATGGAAGATGCGCGCACTCCCCACGAAGAGGCTGTTTACACCAACATCGCCTTTATGGAGTCGGTGCATGCGCGCTCCTACAGCTCGATTTTCTCGACACTCTGCACCACACGTGATGTAGATGATGCCTTTCGCTGGAGCGAAGAGAACCCTACGCTGCAGGCAAAATCGCAGCTGATCTTAGAGCGCTATCGCTCTGATGATCCACTGATGCGCAAAGTGGCCAGCGTTTTTCTTGAGTCGTTTCTGTTCTATTCCGGCTTCTACCTGCCGATGTACTGGTCAAGCCATGCCAAGTTGACTAACACCGCCGACCTGATCCGCTTGATCATTCGTGACGAAGCTGTGCATGGCTACTATATTGGCTACAAGTTCCAACAGGCACTGGCGGAAGCGACGCCAGAGCGGCAGCAGGAAGTCAAAGATTACGCCTACGAGCTGCTACTAGAGCTTTACGACAACGAAGTGCGCTACACCGAGTCACTGTATGACGAAGTTGGCCTAAGTGAAGACGTGAAGAAATTCCTTCACTACAACGCCAACAAAGCGCTGATGAACCTTGGCTACGAGCCACTATTTCCCAGCAGCGTTACCGATGTGGATCCAACTATCATGGCGGCGCTTTCACCCAACGCCGATGAAAACCACGACTTCTTCTCCGGCTCCGGCTCTTCCTACGTGATCGGCAAAGCCGTCGCCACCGAAGACGACGACTGGGCGTTTTAAGGTAAATATAGTTTATTACCATTAAGCGCGGTGAGAGGGGTTTACTCATCGCGTGCTTTAAGACTGCTTAATCAGATGACAGATTTATTCAATATTAAATTTTTTGTCTAGCTTGCTGTTACTGATAAGGAGATTCGTATGCCTCGAGAATCAATTCCTAAAGGCCTGAGGGAAAAGGTTCTTAATGAATACGATCATCGGTGTGCATTTTGTGCAGGTGATAGGCCTCATCTGCATCACGTTGATGAGGATGCGACAAATAATACACAAGAAAATCTCCTTCCTCTTTGTCCGAATTGCCATCTCAGAGATCAGCACAACCCAACAAGAAAAGTTGATATTCCGAAGTTAAAGCTATTCAGGGAGCATAAAGATCCGAGTATTCTTAAGCCACAGTTTCATCCAATATATCTTCGTCAGGCGTTCCTAGATGATATTCAGATCAATATTGACTCTGTCGATTCATTGGAGAAGAAGGCAGGTGAGTTGATTGAATTTGTGGCAACTTTGGAAATGGGAGGTTTCTATAGTAAGCGTTTAAATGAATTAATTGGGCGACCAAGTATGGCCTTTATGTTTAGTCTTTCTAGTGGTCATAATCCTGAGTTTGAACGACAGATGAACAGATCTAGGGAGAGCTACCGAAAGCAATTGGTAGAAAATAATAAACATGCAAAGAAGCTTTTGATTGAGCTTTTAAGATATCAGTCGTGGGCAAATGGTTAACGATATTAACTGCATGGAATTTGTTCATTTGACTCTGTATTCTAGCAAGATATATGTGATGGCTCAGTTAAGAGCTATCGGGGGCCACTCATGAATAGATTTGATGTCGAAATTGAGAAAGACGGAAAATTCTTCATAGGGCAAGCATCCATTTTAGGGGGAATATTGACTGTTAACTCTATTGAGCTTGGCTCAAAGTCAGCGTCAATATCTTCAAATAATGAGTTTTTAGCTAAAATTCTCTTGTATGAGCTACTGAATAACACACTCAATAAGGGTTGGTAATGTTATGTCTGCAGAAATAACAAATCTAGAAAACCTCATCAAGAAAAAAGAAGCAGATCTCAGTCGTGCGGAAGGTGAAAGCCAGTCACTTAGTTTCGGAAAGTACAAGTCTTCATCAAACTCAGCAATATCAAAAATTCTTGTTAATTCTCTGCGTAGAGAAATCAACGATCTATATAAGCAGCTTGAGGAATTGAGGGTTTAAATATTGTTAATAAAGGTAGGTGCAATCAAACTCCTCACCTCCTAAACGTTAAAAACGTACTCGGTTTTCCAATGTGTGCTATAGGATGCTAAATTTATCAGGAAGAAAAGGAATATGTATGACAGCCAACCCTGCTAACGTATTGAAAATTGCCGCTGCTGTGGTGAGTGACCCAGATGGGCGCTTGCTATTGGTGCGTAAGCACAATACGTCTTTCTATATGCAGCCAGGCGGCAAAATCGATGCAGGTGAGAGCGCGCTAGAGGCGTTGTGCCGCGAGCTGCAAGAGGAGCTTGGCTTGCATGTTAGCGAGGATCAGCTGATACCCCTCGGAATGCATTCCGTGCCAGCGGCTAATGAGCCGGACGTGATGCTTGAAGCGCATCTGTTTAGCCTTGTTATTGACGAGCCTGTCGAGGCGGCCGCTGAAATTGCCGAAGCAATATGGGTGACCCGTGAAGAGGCTTGGCAGCTTCCGCTAGCGCCGCTGACGAAAGAGTATGTAGTGGCAAAGCACACATAGTGATGTTTGTGATGAAAGGGCGCTGATAGGCGCCTTTTTTTATGCGCGCTCGATGAGAGATAACGCCTGATTGTTAATGATAAATATTGTCATTTATTATATTAGTGGTAGGCTAGACGCGTAAAAGTTAAACGCAAATCGTTCTAATACCTAATTAGTTTTTAGCCGGGCGGTGACAGCCGCTGGCTACTCAGTGACGGAGAGTCGACGTGCTGAACAGGCCTTTTTTTGCCTTGCGTGGATGGTGGCTGGCGGGGGTGCTGGCCAGCGGCACGCTGCTGGCAAGTGAACAAGCAGTGGCTCAAGCGGCCGAAAGTGTAGAAGCCCAGCAAACCCAGGCCGCACTTCAGGCGCAAATTGATGCTGCCGATGAACAAACGCGTGAGCAACTGCAAGAGCTACGCCGCTTAGAGCGCGAAACACGCCAGTTAGACGCTGAAAATGCCTCACTGTCCGGGCGCTTGGCGGAAGAAGCCGAACGCCAGCAGCGTCTGGCGACTGCCCTGAATACGCTTGAAGAGACGCGCGCAGCGCTGCCTGTGATTGAACAAAATATGTCTGTTCAGCTCAGTCAATGGATTGAACGTGACTTGCCGTTTCTACGCGAGGAGCGGCTGGCACGGGTTGAGCGTCAGCCTGAGGAACAGGGCGAAAACACCATTGAACGCATTAATGGGCTACTCGAAGCCTGGCGCGTCGAGCTCGATTATGGCCGTGAGATGGATAGCTGGCGGGGTCGTTTAAGCCAGGATCGCCGCGAACGTGAAGTGGATTTTTTACGTGTGGGTCGTATCGGTTTTTATTATCTAACCCCTGATGGGCGTGAAGGTGGGGTGTGGAATGCTGAAAGCGGTGGATGGCAGCCACTTGATGACGAATACCTGCGTGAAGTGCGCAATGGGCTGCGTATGGCGAAAGATCAGCGCGCGCCGGATTTATTAACCTTGCCGCTCTCAATCAGTGCGAATGACCAGCAGGGAGAGCAACCATGAGTCGACCAACTCTCCGTCAACTTTTTTATGCCTGCTTGATGTTAGGGCTGGTAGCGATCAGTGGCGCATCAATGGCACAAACTGAAAGCGCAACGTCGCTGCGTGAAGCACGAGAAGCGGCTGAAGCGCGTGACCAGCAGCGTCTAATGGGCTTTTTAGACGACCAGCAAGCATTAGAGTCTGCGCTGGAGCAAGCCCGCACTGATCACGAAGAGGCTCAGCAGCAGCACGAAGCGTTAGAGATCCAGCAGGCAGAGCAAACCGATCAAGCCAGCGAGTTAAGCGAGCGTCAGGCGGAGCAGGGCGAGGCACTGACAGGGCTGCTGTCTAACCTTGCCCGGCATAGCTCAGAAATTCGCAATGCACTGGGTGAAGAGAGTTTGCTTTCCCTAGAAGAAGGGTCGCTGCCGCCACGTTTGGATGAAGTCGAAGTGCTCGAACGCCATCAATTGGAAGAGGTGGTGGATCGCTTGGCGGCATTAACGGCGCGTACGGGCCGCGCTGAGCGCCTTTCACTGCCCGTCGCCGATGCTAACGGCGAAGTAGCCGCCCGTAAGTTGGTGCGGCTTGGAGATTTCGCGGCTTTTACTGAAAACGAGCTTTTAGAGCGCGGAGAAAATGACGGCAACCTAGTGGTATTGCCGCGTACACCTGATGCCATTGGTGGGTTGCTAGCGGATTACTACCAGGGCGAGAGCCATGTCTTCGCTGTTGATCCTACTCAGGGCAGCGTGCTGGAAGCCCTAGCCCAGCAGCCCAGTCTGTGGGAGCGTTTCCAGCAAGGCGGTTATGTCGGCTATGTGGTCGTTGCATTAGGCATTTTAGGCCTGATCATTGGGTTAGGGCAGTACCTCTATTTAGTGCTCGTTAGCCTGCGTGTTAATCGACAGCGTCAGTCGCTCAGCCAGTTAAAACCTAACAATCCACTAGGGCGTGTATTGCTGCGTTTTGAAGGCATGGATAAACACCAGACCCCTGAAGCGTTGGAAGCACGATTGGACGAGGCGGTACTGGCTGAGCTGCCAAAACTGGAGCGTAGCCAGCCGATGGTCAAATTGCTGGCCGCGATTGCGCCGTTGCTTGGATTGTTGGGTACGGTCACCGGCATGATCGTAACTTTCCAGGCGATTACCGTGTTTGGCACCGGCGACCCGCAACTGATGGCGGGCGGTATTAGCCAAGCACTGGTAACCACTGTACTCGGTTTGATTACCGCCGTGCCGCTGCTGTTCGTGCAGACAGCCCTGTCGGGTCGTAGCCGCTATTTGACCCATGTGATTGAAGGGCAGGCGAGCGCGACATTAGCGGATCATCTCGAATCTCACACGCCCGCGGTGAACTGATATGTCCACTCTTCCTCTCTGGCTCGAACCCGTTGAGCGCTTAGTGGAAGCGGGTGGCGCGGTATTGGTCGTGCTGGCAGTGGTGGCTGTGCTGGTATTTGCCATGGCCATGGAGCGCTGGTGGTACTACCGAATTACCTGGCGTACCGCGCGGCGTCAGTTATTGCGACGTTGGGCGGCGCGCAGCGACCACACCAGTTGGAGCGCCCGTACGCTACGTCATGTGTGGGCGGAGGCGCTGGTCGCTAGACTGCGTAAGCCCTTGCCATGGCTGAAACTGCTGGTCGCGCTGTGCCCTTTATTGGGCTTGCTAGGCACGGTGACTGGCATGATTAGCGTGTTCGATAGCCTCTCGCTAAGTGAAACCCATCAAGCGCGCGCCATGGCGGACGGTGTCGCCCGAGCGACGCTGCCGACCCTAACCGGTATGGCCATTGCCGTGGTGGGGCTTTTATTTATTAGTCGTTTAGAGCATGTCATTCGTCGTGAAGACCAGCGGCTGCAAGATCGCTTGGCGCGGGCACTGGAGGAAAGTGATGCGTAGACGCCGTTCTATAGAAGCTACTGCAGAGAGTAATGAGGTGAATCTTACCCCCATGCTCGACGTGGTATTTATCATGCTGATTTTCTTTATCGTCACTACTAGCTTTGTTAAAGAGAGTGGCGTGGAGATTGATCGCCCTGAATCCAGCGCCGCGACGCCGCGCCCAGACGCCCAGGTGCTCGTGGCAATTTCCCCAGAAGGCGCCGTATGGGTGGATGGTAGTCCGGTGGATACTCACCGGGTTGGCCAACAGGTCGCCGATATGCTCAGTGACGATGGCTCGGTGGTTATTCAGGCGGACCGTGAATCCACCACGGGCCTGCTGATCGAGGTAATGGATCGCCTGCGTGAAGCGGGCGTTGAGCAAGTGGCGGTGGCGGCGAGTCGGAGCGGGTCATGATGCGCCACCTGCTGTCGTTATTGGGAGGCGTGGTGCTAGCGGTGGGCTTGTTCTGGCTGCTGGCGCAGCTGGTTGCGCCCCCCGAGCGGGAGCCCGAAGAGCTGACCATGAGCATGGCGATGACGATGGTTGAAGCGCCGGAGGTCGCCCCTGAACAAGAGGCGCCTACGCCTCAACCTGTAGAAGCAGCGCCACAGCAAGCGCCGCCTCCTATGCCCGCGCCAGAGCCGCCTCCGGTAGCGGAAAGCACGATTAGTTTACCGGAAGTAGAACTGCCGGATGAGCCCGTTGAGCCTGTCGAAATGGACAGTGAGCTCCCCGAACTTACCGAAGTTGAGCCGGAACCTGAGCCACAGCCTGAACCTGCTCCAGAACCAGCCCCAGAGCCTGCGCCGAGAGAAGCGCCTGCCGAGCCAGCCCCTGCGGCAACCACTGCTGCGCAAAGTGAACCTGCCGTGCGTGAAGCTGCGCCACAGGCTGAGCCAGCGCCCTCTAACGAGCCGGTTAGTGTAGGTCAGGCGACCCCCACCAGCCGGGTAAATCCAAGTTACCCTGCGCGCGCTCAGCGCCGTGGCATGGAAGGGTTTGTAGAGGTCGCCTTTATGATCCGGCGTGATGGCAGTGTGGATGCTTCTTCAATACGGATTACCAATGCGCAGCCGCGTCGTGTTTTTGACGATGCCGCACGGGATGCAATTAGCCAGTGGCAATTTGAACCCAGTGATCGGTTACGCAATGCCACCCAGCGGATCGAGTTTCAGTTGAGGTAGCAATATGAAGCGTCTTTTAATTTTATTGCTAAGCGTCTGGTCGTTTTCAGCGCAGGCGAGTCCCGCATTGCCTGGGGATATTATTGCCGACCTCAACGCGCTGCAGAGCCAATTGCAAGAGGGGGAGCTAAGCAGCGTTGTCGAGCGTGCCACCGCCCAGGCTGAGCGGCTAGCCTCGGGTAATCAATCGGATCAATGGGCTAGTGCGCTCTATCAACAGCTGGCTGCAGGCGCCTTGGCGCGCCAGGATCAGCCTGCTGCGGCAGCGGATCGGCTGGCGATTGCCCGTGGCTTAGACGGTGTCGATAGTGCCCAAGCAGCCCGTTGGCTACGTGAGGAGGCCTCGCTGCGCCGTGCTGCCGACCAGCATGATCAGGTCATTGAGCTACTCAGGGAGTGGTTAACCAATCAGCAGGATATCGATACGACTTGGCAGTTAATCCGCTTGCTGGCGCAACAGGAGCATTGGGAAGAAGCCGCCGACTGGCTTGAGCAGGCGCTTGATGAGACGCCAGAACTCAACGAAGCACAGCAGACGCTGGCGCTTGCTGTGTATCGCAATGCAGGGCAAGGCGATCAGGCGTTGGGCTGGCTGCTAGATGGCTTGAGTGCGCAAAGCGACGCTGCCGATTGGCGCCAAGCCGCCGGGCTTGCCCAGCAGGCTGGTCAGGCAGGGATGGCTGCTGGGCTGTGGGAAACGGCGTGGCAATTAGGCAAATTAACCGAGCAGGAAGATTTTTGGCTGTTGATTCAGCTTCATCTCGCTGGCGGAACCCCCGCTAGAGCAGCAGAGCATCTAGAGCGGGCTCTAAATGAGGGCGATATTGTCCGCGATGAAACCCACCAGCGTTTGCTTGCCAATGCCTGGCGGCAGGCTAAAGACGTTGAGAAGGCTTTGAATGCTTGGCAAGCGTTGGCGCTGCATACGCAGACAGCCGCCGACTGGCGAGCCTATGGTCAGCTCGCTTACGCCTGGGGTGAGGATGAGCAAGCGAAACAAGCCTTTGCCCGCGCCTCGTCGCTAGGTGATAAGGAGGCGGAGCAGTGGCTGGTCAGCTTTAATTGGTCAATTTAACTTAGGAAAAAACGTTTGTTCAGTTCTATGAGTCGGCGATAGGGTAGAGCGAGGGTCTTTTTCCAGGGATGGAAAAAGTAGCGCCCATGGATGGGTTTACAGCGCCCTCGCGGCGCCCTAACGCCGCAGGCAGGGAAGGCTAGGTTTTAAGCGCAATATCAAAGTCACTCCAGGTAGGCGCGTGATCAGAGGGGCGTTCCATGCCGCGCAGATCGTAGTCGATACCCGCGCCGGTGGTCTGATCGGCTAACGCCTTGGTGACGAGAATATAGTCAATGCGCAGGCCGCGCTTGGGCTCCTGGTTAAACCCTTTTGAGCGGTAGTCAAACCAGCTAAAGCGGTCATCGGTTTGTGGATAGCTGAGGCGATAGCTGTCGGTAAGCCCCCACGCTTTGACCCCTTCGAGCCATTCGCGCTCAATGGGTTGAAAGCTGGTTTTACCTTCGCGCAGCCAGCGCTTGCGGTTGGCCTCGCCGATGCCAATGTCCTGGTCTTCTGGCGATATATTAAAATCGCCCATGATGGCGAGCCGCTCGTCAGGGCGGTACTGCTCGTTGAGCAGCCGCGCTAGCTGACCATAAAAGCGCTCTTTGTTTGGAAACTTAGTGGGATGGGTGACGTTTTCGCCCTGAGGGAAATAGCCGTTCCATACCGTCACGGCTTCCCCATCTTCCGCGAGTAGGCGAACGCCGATCATACGGCACTGGGCATCTTCTTCATCATCGGGGAAGCCATAAAACACTTCTTGAGGTGCCTGACGGCACAGTAGGGCAACCCCGTAGTGGCCTTTTTGGCCGTGATAAAAGACGTGGTAGCCCATGGCTTCCACGTCAGTAATCGGGAACTCGCTATTCTGCACCTTGGTTTCCTGAAGCCCAATCACGTCCGGCTGCTGAGTGTCGATCAACGCCTGTAATTGGTGAAGCCGTGCTCGGATGCCATTAATGTTGAACGAAACCAAACGCATTATGAATCGCTCCCCTTGGGATTGTTGGATTCACTGCCTTTGTCAGGGTGAATGGCAATATCCTGCCCACTCTGCTGGCGAGCGAGTTTTCTCACTGCCTGGAGTTTGCGCTGCTGTTGCTTTTTTGCCACAAAGCGGCGCGATGGAGCCACTTGGTCAGGGTTGTCGTGGCGCCATTTTTTATAATCTTTACGCCGGCCGGTACGAATAGTTACTTTGTCGGCCAGTGAACGAGTTTTTTTCTTACGCGTCATGTCGCGCTCCTTACGTCGATTTGACGGCTATTCTAACAGGCCTTGGGACTCCTTCGACAGCAGGACGCGCTCTTATCGCCAAGCCCTGGTACAATGCGCACGTCAAGAAGCCAACTTCCACAGCAATGGACAGATAGACAGCCTATGAGCGAGTCGGAACAGACCACAGCCCCGGCCCAGAATCGCAAGCCAAAACGCCGCCGTCGTAAACCGCGTCGTCGCCAGTCGAACTGGGATCTTCGTCAGTTTCAGGTGCCCGCCGTGGCCGGCAAGTGGCGCTTTCATGACTTTGATCTGCCGCTGCCATTAATGCGCGCTATTCACGCCCAAGGGTTTGAATACTGCACACCTATTCAAGCCGAGGCCCTGCGCCAAACGCTATTAGGTGGCGATATTGTCGGCAAGGCGCAAACGGGAACCGGTAAAACCGCGGCCTTTTTGATCTCTGTGATGGCCTACTTCCTGGAAGAGCCAGCACCCAATGGTCAAAAGCCAGGTGCACCGCGCGCGTTGATCATAGCGCCTACTCGCGAGCTGGCGCTGCAGATCGAAAAAGATGCTAAAGCGTTAGCACGATTTACCCAGCTCAATGTGGCGAGTGTGGTCGGCGGTATGGACTACCAGAAGCAGCGTGAAAGTCTGGGCAGCAAGATCGATATTCTAGTAGCAACGCCAGGGCGCCTGCTGGATTTCCATCAGAAGCGTGATATCGACCTTAATGAGGTTGAAGTATTGGTGTTAGATGAAGCCGACCGCATGTTGTCGATGGGCTTTATTCCCGACGTGAAGCGGATTATTCGCTACACGCCGAAAAAAGAGGAGCGCCAGACCTTCCTCTTTTCGGCCACCTTTACTGACGACATCTTGAATCTCGCCAGTCAGTGGACGCTTGATCCTGCCCACGTCGAGATCGAAGTGACCGTCGAGAATCAGGCGGATATCGATCAGCGTGTGTATTTGGTGTCTGATGACGATAAGCAGCGCTTGTTGGTTAATCTACTCCAGCAAGAGAGCTTTGAGCGCGTTATGGTCTTTGGTAACCGCCGTGACTTGGTGCGCAAGCTTGACGATCTACTCAAAAAAGCTGGCGTAAGCGTGGCGATGCTGTCAGGTGATGTGCCTCAGGGTCAGCGTATTAAAACCCTGGAAAGCTTCCGCGAAGGCGAGATTCAGGTGTTGGTAGCCACTGACGTTGCAGGCCGCGGGATCCATATTGAAGACGTTAGTCACGTCATCAACTATACCCTACCGGAAGATCCAGAAGACTACGTACACCGTATCGGTCGTACCGGTCGAGCTGGCGCTAAGGGTGTCTCGATTAGCTTCGTTGGCGAAGAGGATGCGTTCTCACTGCCGGAAATCGAACGCTATATCAACGACAAGCTGCCCTGCGTGCATCCGCCGGAAGGTATGCTCTAAGCCGCATGCTGGATGATGCCCTCAAAAGCGAGATTCAAGACGCTTACCGTCGCGTGGTGGATACCCTTGAGCTAACACCACGCTACGGCCAGCGCATGATGATCGCCGAAATCGCCAGGACCCTCGGTAATATCGAGAGCGACAGCGAAGGTAAGCGCACAAGCGATACCCACGTGTGTGTGCTTGAAGCGGGCACCGGCACTGGAAAAACGCTGGCCTATCTAATCGCCGCCTTGCCCATCGCGAAAGCGCGCGGCAAGCGGCTGATTATTTCCACGGCCACGGTCGCTCTCCAAGAGCAGGTGCTGAATCAGGACTTACCCTCGCTGGCTAGCCACAGTGGCATTCCCTTTCGCTACGCATTAGCCAAAGGGCGTGGTCGCTATGTGTGCGTGGCGCGTCTGGATCAGGCGCTCGAAGGCACTGAACCCAACCCAACGCTCTCGTTGTTTGAGCAGTCGCTGCAAACGCAAAGTAGTGACTTTACGGTCATTGCCAGCGATATGGCGCAAGCTTATGGCCAGGGCGAATGGGAAGGGGATCGCGATAATTGGCCAGAGTCGATAGACGATGCGCACTGGCGAAGACTCACAGTAGATCATCGCCAGTGTACGGGCAGGCGCTGCGGGCACTTTGGTGCCTGCGCGTTTTTCCGTTCCCGTCGTGAACTTGAGAATGCGGATGTTATCGTCGCCAATCACGACCTTGTGCTGGCTGACTTGGCCTTGGGCGGCGGCGCTATTCTGCCCGACCCGGCGGACTGCATCTTTGTGTTCGACGAAGGCCATCACTTGCCCGAAAAGGCGCTTTCCCATTTTGCTCACCGCTTTGCAGTGCATGGTTGCTTGCGTTGGCTGAAAACGCTAAAAAGCAGTTTGACCGATCTTCACCAGGCGTTGGCTATTCAGCCAACGGTGGCGCGGCTTTTGGTCAGCTTGCCAGAGCTCATTCATAACCTGGAACCCGCACTAGGCGATGTGTTTAGCATGGGTCATCAGTTGGCGGAGCGGCCAAATGGTTTGGCTGACGAAGAGGCCACTCATCAATCGCGTTTTGAGAAGGGCCAAGTGCCCGACGCTCTGCGGGAACAGGCGCAGCAATTGTTGGTGATGTTCGCCTCGCTGTCGCGCTGCTTGGAGAGCATTAGCGACATCCTGCGTGAAAGCCTCGACCCTGATAAACAGACCGGCCTTGATCGTGAGCAGGCAGAAACCTGGTTGCCGCTTGTTGCGTTGCTTCATGGGCGGGCGTTAGAGGCCCATGCCTTGTGGCAGGCGTTCAGCGAGCAGGATGTTGCTAATGAAGCACCCAGCGCTCGCTGGATTACCCTAAGTCGTGTAGCGGGGGAGCCGGAGGTTGAGTTTTCGGCTAGCCCGGTATCAGCCGCGCACACGCTTGCCAAGCATTTATGGGGGCGCTGCCATGGGGCGGTAGTCACCTCAGCGACCCTGACGGCCTTGGGTCGCTTTGAGCGGCTACAAGAGCGGGCAGGCTTGGCCAATCGCTATCGCTATCAGGCGTTGCCGAGCCCCTTTGATTACGCCAATGCGGTGCTGCGCGTACCCAAAGAGGCCACCGACCCTGGGGATAGGGATGCCCACGAGCGGGCGATTGTGACTTTTGTCTCGCAGTTGGCCGACAAAGAGGCGGCGCTAGTGCTGTTCTCTTCTCGAGCTCAGCTTCGCGCGGTCGATAAAGCACTGCCCGCCAGTGTGAAAGAGCGCGTGCTCGCACAGGATGCGTTGCCAAAGCGCGAGCTTATCGAGCGACACCGTGCGGCGGTGGATAGGGGTGAGGGAAGTATCATCTTTGGCTTAGCGAGCTTTGCCGAGGGGATCGATCTTCCCGGCGATTATTTGACGCACGTGGTGATTACGCGACTACCCTTTGCAGTGCCCGATGACCCGGTGGGCGCTACGTTAGCTGAGTGGATAGAGAGCCAGGGCGGTAACGCGTTTATGCGCATTAGCGTGCCTGATGCGTCTATTAAACTGGTGCAGGCCTGCGGGCGCTTGATTCGTAAGGAGAGTGATCGGGGGACGATCACCTTGCTGGATAAGCGGGTGATTACCCGTCGATATGGGCAAGCGCTGCTGGACGCACTGCCACCATTTCGGCGTGAAATTAGTCGCTAACGATTATCCAGTGTGCTGGGAAACAACAAAAAACCCCGCCGAAGCGGGGTTTTCGACCTACTTGGCGATGCGCTTGGCTAGCGTGGCGGCAAGTTTATCGTTCATGCGGTTGAAGGTTTCCACCGTGGTGTCCCAGTCGATGCAAGCATCGGTAATCGAGACGCCATACTGCAGCTGGCTAAGATCCTGCGGCAATTTTTGATTGCCCCAGCCAATGTTGGATTCAACCATCAGGCCTATGATGGAAGTGTTGCCTTCCAGGATTTGGTTGGTAACGTTTTCCAATACTAACGGCTGTAGCGCTGCGTCCTTGTTGGAGTTGGCGTGGGAGCAGTCGATCATAATGTTGGGCGAGAGCTTGGCTTTCTCGAGCTCTTTCTCCGCCAGGGCAACGCTTACGCTGTCGTAGTTGGGCTTGCCGTTGCCGCCACGTAGAACAACATGGCCGTAGGCGTTGCCTCGGGTGCGAATAATGGCCACCTGGCCTGCTTGGTTAATCCCCAGGAAATTGTGCGGGCTGGCCACGGACTGAAGCGCGTTAATCGCCACATCCAGGCTGCCGTCGGTACCGTTTTTAAAGCCGACCGGGCAGGAAAGGCCGGAAGCCATTTCCCGGTGAGTTTGCGACTCGGTCGTGCGGGCGCCAATCGCTGACCAGCTAATGCAGTCTTGCATGTACTGAGGAGAGATGGGATCGAGTGCTTCGGTAGCGAGCGGTAAGCCCATTTCAGCGAGGTCGACCAGCAGCTTTCGAGCGATGTGCAAGCCTTCATCGATCTCAAAAGAGTCGTTGAGGTGCGGGTCGTTGATCAGGCCTTTCCAGCCCACCGTTGTGCGCGGCTTTTCGAAATAGACGCGCATCACTATATACAGGCTGTCGCTGACTTGATCGGCAAGTTTGCGAAGACGGCGGGCATAATCAAGCGCTGCTTCCACGTCGTGAATAGAGCAAGGGCCGACCACTACCAACAGGCGTGGATCGCTGCCATCCAGGATGTTCTGGATGGTTTTACGCCCCTCTATTACGGTGCGCTCTGCTGCCTCCGTTAACGGTATGGCATTCTTGAGCGCTTCTGGCGTTGTGAGAACGTCTTGAGCGAGGACGTTAAGGTTATTAACCTGCTGTTCTGACATCTTGCTACCTGTGCTTGCGTAATGGCTGAAAAAGTGAGGGGACGATAAAAGTGGCGTCTACTATCGCTTGCCGGGGAGGTAAAAATCAATTGTTGTGGAACTATAGCAGCATTAAAAGTGTCAGCCGCAGGGTTTTGTGAAAGGAGCTAAGTGCTTGATGCCTTGCACGGAACGCGCAACACTGAGGCTCTGTTTTAACTGGGCCCTGTCTTTAAAATTCGGTACCGTTATAAAATGCAACAACATATACGGGCGATGTATTCGCTCTTTTATTCACTCTATTATTAATCAATGCCCAAGGGACGCTATGCTGCTTGCTGTGAACGCCCACTTGTTAGGGCTAATAGGAATGGGGCTCGGCGCACGCCGTACGAGCTGGAGGAGCGTGTGAATGGGCACTCGGGAAACAGACCAACAGCTTGTGGAACGTGCCCAAAAAGGCGATACGCGCGCTTTCGATTTGCTGGTAAAAAAATACCAGCACAAAATTATCGGCTTGATCGGTCGTTACGTTCATGATCACTCTGAAGTGCAGGATGTTGCTCAGGAGGCATTTATCAAGGCGTATCGCGCCTTGGGCAAGTTTCGCGCCGAAAGCGCGTTTTATACCTGGATGTACCGTATTGCTATCAATACTGCCAAAAATTATTTGGTCTCACGGGGCAGGCGTCCTCCGGGCAGCGATCTAGATATTGTTGATGCTGAAATTATCGATCAAAGTGGTCGATTGGCCGATTCAGAATCGCCGGAAGCGGCCATTGCCAGAGATCAGCTTGAAGCAGCGGTTTACCAAGCTATTGCCAATTTGCCTGATGATCTGCGCACGGCGATAACCTTGCGAGAACTGGATGGTCTTGCTTACGAAGATATCGCTCAGGTAATGCAGTGTCCGGTGGGTACCGTTCGCTCACGAATTTTCCGCGCTCGGGAAGCGGTTGATGAGCATATTCGTCCGTTAGTATCGACGGCCAGGAACAGTCGCGATGAATAACGGTCACTAATAAAAGGGCTAGGTGATTGCTTTGAATCGCCATCACAATAAATGAAGGTTTTACTTTTTTTGTGAACTGTCTGGCACGTTTAGCGTCATAAAGCATGACTATCTTGATGAGCACAATGGTTGTATCAATGTGCAAAGCGTCATGAGCTTAGCGTTGTAACCTGGTTAGGTAGATAGCCTAAGTAGTGTGTAACGGAGTCTTGGCCTTGGAAGTCGTCGGCGTGATGGTGCTTGTTCTGAGTGGCCACTATGCCAGTACTTCTTTTAAACAGTGTGAGGGTGTGAAGTATGAGTCAAAACACACGGGAATCACTTTCGGTGTTGATGGATGGCGAAAGTGATGAGCTAGAGCTTCGCCGAGTGTTGAAGGCGCTGCCTAACGATGATGACGCCGCCGATACTTGGCGCCGCTATCATCTTGCGCGCAGCATGATGCAACGTGAGCAGGGTGTCGATGTAAGCGTTGATCTTTCTGCTGGCATCATGGCCCGATTGCGTGACGAGCCTGCTCCCATAACGCAAGGCTCAGACCAAGTGGCCTATCGCACTGGAGGGATATCGTTTGCCCGTGGTGCTGGCGTTGCTGCTGCTGTCTCCTTGATGGTTATTACAGGTGTGCAGTTCTTTGGCAGCGATTCGCCGGTTGGTCAAGGTGGCGACATTGCAACGACTGCTTCCAGTACTAATGGGGGGACTCAAGTGCAACCCGTTAGTTTGGCGTCTCAGCCGGCAGTTGCTGGGCGTGCAGATATGCCGATGTTTGAACCTACGCCGTTTAGGCTTAGCGGGCAGTCAGGTCAAAGTGGTTTGATGAATATTAGTGAAGCTGGCTTCTCAGCGCAGGCTCCTCAGGGAGTCACCGCTTCACAAGGCACTAACATTGATGTTGATCAGATCGGCTTATTGCAATCTTACTTAAAACAGCACACCCAAAGTGCCGCTTACGGCAGTGGTGACAGCTGGATGCCGCTGATGCGTCCTTCTGCAGTAACTGAGCCACTAGGGCAGCGCTAAGCCTCAATGACGGGTTTTTTCATAGCGCCTATTAGGTGAGCAGGGAGTGCGCGAGATGGAAGTGCGCAATATGATGTTTGCCCTGCGGACTAAGCGAGCATGGGGGCTAGCAACTGCAGCTGTGGCTTGTATGCTCTCTTTTGATGTCTATGCAGAGAGCATAAATAAACAATCAGAAAGCCACGCTGGTTATGAATGTGCAGCGGTTTCGCAGCAGGCGCCTAGCAGCGCAACACAGTGGCTTGAGCGTGGTTTGTGGGCCAGCCACTGTTACGCCTTTCAAGCAAGAGCCGTCGCTATTGATTCAATCGGGGTTCGCACTCTTGCGCTTTCGCACCGAATTCAAGACGGTATTCGACAGCAGGTAGTTCAGTATTTAGATGGTCCCTCTGTCAGTATCGAGCGACGCTCGCCAGTCGGGCGGTTAGCCTGGACAGAAGAGGACAGCACTGGTGAGCTGCCTTCTCCAGCGCGGTGGGCCGCTCACCTTGAGCAGTTCTATTCCATTGAGCTTGAAGATAACGCGCGTGTTGCTGGTCGTGAAGCGGTTAAACTAATGTTTGAGCCTCGCGATCAATGGCGTTTTTCCCATGAGTGGTGGCTAGACCAAGACACTGGCCTGTTGCTGAAGCATGTACTCATTGACCAGCAAGGGCGAATCATAGAAACTTTTCAAATCACTCAGCTTCAATCGCCTCGAAAGTATACTGGAATCGTTAGGGTAGATGGTTCAAAGGTCGTGCTGGGCACTCCCTGGCAAGTTACCTGGTTGCCCGAAGGTTTTGTTACTCAACCGATTAATTTTACCGGCAATGATCGGCATCAACGAGTTTATAGCGACGGTTTAGCGACGGTAAGTATCTTTGTGGAACCTCTTTCCTCTGATGCTACTACCGCTTTAAAAGAAGGCGTCCAGCAACTGGGTGTTTCTGCTGTCGCCATTGAGCATACAATGAGCGCTAAAGGTCGTTGGCAGGTGGTGGCCATTGGTGAGCTGCCTGTAGCAACACTCCAACGGATCGTCCGCTCAATCAATTTTGATTTGCTTGAATCTCAGACCAGTAGTGATAGCCACGATGAGGATGAGCCTTAGTGTTTTCGTTTTACGTATGTCAAGAAATGAAATGACGGCCTCTACTGCATGCTCCACTCTGCTGCGCACTGGCACTGTTGTAGGGTTTAAGCCCCAGCATCTTATTATAGAAATGTCTGCCCAAGAGAATTGTGAGCAGTGCGCGCAGGGAAGAGGGTGCGGTTTAGGATTGTTATCGCGTCGGCGCAGCCAGCACATTGCTATAGCACTTCCTGAGTCAGCCCTAGATATTGAGCAGCGCTATCCATTAGGGAAGTTGGTCACCATAAGCTTGCCAAGTGCGTCCGTCACGCTACTCGCTTTTTTTGTTTATGGGCTCCCTTTACTGCTAGCGCTGTTGCTATCCGGCATAGTCTCGCGTGTTAGTGATTTAATTTGGCTGCCGCCACTGATCTTTTTTATCGCCTTGGTGGGCGGTGCGCTAAGTATTAACTCCCTATTGCGTGGGCGAGGGGAACGCTTTCGTCCACGCTTGGTCAATTAGAAGGTTAATTTAGTTCTCCGGCACTTTTCAATGAACTGTTTCTATAAAAAATTTCTATAAACAGTTTCTATGAACGTTGCTGTGAGTCATTGATCTGCCTTCGATTACTATCACCTTAAGTAGGAGCTCTTGCATGAAGCGCTTGATTCTCCCCTCCACCCTATGGGTATGTGTGGTGGCATTGCTAACCTTTGGCCAAGCGGCCAGCGCACAGGGTTTGCCTGATTTTACCGAGCTGGTAGAGGATGCCGCCCCTGGGGTGGTGAATATTTCTACCAGTAGAACGGTTCAGCGTAGCAGTGTCCCTGGTTTTGAAGGGTTCGGTGGTCAGGAAATCCCAGAAATTTTCCGCCATTTTTTTGGTGATAACTTTGGCGATAGCTTCCCCGAGCCGCCTAGCAATGGGCAAGGACGTAGTGAAGAGCGTCAATCCTTAGGTTCCGGCTTCGTTATTAGCGAGGATGGCTACGTGATGACTAACGCACACGTTGTTCAAGACGCTGATGAAATTCTTGTGCGGCTCAATGATCGACGTGAGTTGAGTGCCCAAGTGATTGGTAGTGACCCACAAACCGATGTGGCACTCCTTAAAATAGAGGCCAATGACCTACCAACATTGACGCTGGGCGATTCTGACGACCTCAAAGTTGGCGAATGGGTCGCTGCGATTGGCTCGCCTTTCGGTTTTGATCACTCCGTCACGGCGGGTATCGTCAGTGCAATCAATCGCACATTGCCGCGTGATGCGTATGTTCCCTTTATTCAAACGGACGTGGCGATCAACCCCGGTAACTCCGGTGGTCCGCTGTTTAATCTTGATGGCGAAGTGGTCGGCATCAACTCACAAATCTTTACTCGTAGCGGCGGTTTCATGGGTGTTTCATTCGCGATTCCCATCAACGTGGCTATGGATGTGGCCGAGCAACTGCGTGAAGATGGCCGAGTTAATCGCGGCTGGTTAGGTGTCATGATCCAGCCGGTCTCCGAAGATTTGGCTGAGTCGTTTGGCATGGAGAGTGCGATTGGTGCGCTGATTGCTGATCTTGATCCCGAAGGCCCCGCCGCGCAGGGTGGCCTCCAGGCTGGTGATGTCATTCTTGAAGTCAATGGTGAAGAGGTTGAGCGCTCAAGCTCGCTGCCGCGTCTGATTGGCAAAGGTGAGCCCGGGACCGAGGTAGAGCTTACCTTGATGCGTGATGGTGAACAGCTGACCGAATCAGTAGAGCTGGGCAGTTGGCCGGACGCCGAGCAGCAGACTGCTCAAGCCACTAGCGAAAACCAAACACGTCTTGGCGTAATGGTCTCTGAAATTGATGATGCTATGCGTGAGCAGCTGAATATCTCAGGTGGCGTGGTAGTTCGCCAAGTTGAGTCAGGTAGCGTGGCAGCTAAAGCAGGAATTCGGCCTGGGGATGTATTGGTAAGTATCGATCATCGCAGCGTCTCTTCTTCAGAGGAATTAATGAGCATTGTCAAAGAGTTGCCTACTGATCGTGCCATTCCGTTGCGCCTGTTCCGCGAGGGTCGTTCGCTGTTTGTAGCGCTTCGCCTAGAATAATCCATCTATTGTTACCCATAGTCCGGCGGTTCTCGCCGGACTATGGCTGCTAGCCTGCCTCACTCGATAATTAAGCTCGCTAGGCTGTATTTCCTACCTCTATTTCCTCCGACCACTTTATTTCCTCTTGCCTCTTTTGATCACTCCTCATTCTTTTTTTCACGTTCTTTACTCTTACCTTTTTTATCAACAAGGTTCTTTATAATGTCGTGCTCGAATCGGCCTAACATCACCATGATGATTAATCCTAAAACGGTGACCATAACGGCTAATGGGAAATTATTGATGCCTGCGGCAACGCCAACGGCACCGGCCAGCCAAATCGAGGCGCCAGTGGTAATCCCTTCGATGTGGGCGCCACTGCGAATAATACTGCCAGCACCCAAAAAACCTATGCCACCAATGACGCCCTCAACAACACGATTCGGATCGATACTTGCCGCGTGATCCCCTTCACTCGTGGCAAATAGCACGCTCATGCCAACAATGATAAATGCAGACGAGCCAAGTGACACCAGCATATGGGAGCGGAGCCCCGCGGGTTTGCCACGAAGCTCCCGTTCCAAGCCAAGGCACAGGGCCAGGCCGGAGGCAACAAGCAGGCGGGCTAGCATATCCAGGATGGGGATTTCGGTTTCCATGACATTCCTTTTCAAGCTCATCCAATAAAAAAACCTAGTATAGGAATAAGCAAATACCATGAAATAGTTAAAGTTGGCTTGCCCCTATGCCTGCACAAGGGGTGAAAAATAGTACGTGTAGAACCTTAGTAAGGTGATTAGGTAGCGGTTATTTTTGGCATTTTTTGATGAACATAGCACCGGAACCCCGCTAACGGTACAATGACACCAAATTTCGACTGCGCATTTCAAGGTACTTTTTTTAATCGTACTCGATTGCCTACATACCCGGATTAAATCGGCAAATGACCCAAGAAAACGATAGTAAAATCAATCATATACGAAATTTCTCTATTATCGCACATATTGACCATGGTAAATCGACGCTCTCTGATCGTTTGATTCAGACCTGTGAAGGGTTAACGGAACGTGAGCTTAAAGAGCAAGTGCTCGATTCCATGGACATTGAGCGTGAGCGTGGTATTACCATCAAGGCTCAGTCGGTGACGCTGGATTATACGGCTGCCGATGGCCAGGTTTACCAGCTCAACTTTATCGATACGCCGGGGCACGTTGATTTCTCTTACGAAGTGTCGCGTTCGCTCTACGCCTGTGAAGGTGCACTGCTGGTAGTCGATGCAGCGCAAGGCGTGGAAGCCCAGTCGGTGGCCAACTGCTATACCGCGATTGAACAAGGCCTAGAAGTTCTGCCGGTGCTTAACAAAATTGATTTGCCACAGGCGGATTGTGACAAGGTTTCTCAGGAAATCGAGGAGATCATCGGGCTTGATGCTACCGATGCCTGCCGAGTGTCGGCTAAAAGCGGTATTGGAATCGACGCCCTGCTTGAACGCTTGGTGCGTGATATTCCGCCACCCAAAGGCGATCCCGATGCACCCCTGCAAGCGCTCATTATCGACTCCTGGTTTGATAACTATCTCGGCGTAGTCTCACTGGTGCGTCTATTTGATGGGACGCTGCGCAAAGGCGATAAGATCCGTATTAAATCGACGGGCCGCGACTGGGGCACGACAGAAGTGGGTATTTTTACCCCCCAGCGTAAACAGACTAATATCCTGCGTGCCGGTGAAGTTGGTTTTATTGTCGCTGGCATTAAGGAGATTCACGGGGCACCGGTGGGCGATACGATTACCCATACGAAAACCCCTGACGTCGCGCGCTTACCTGGTTTCCAAAAAGTGAAGCCACAGGTTTATGCCGGTATGTTCCCGGTCAGCGCGGATGATTACGAAGACTTCCGCGATGCGCTAGAAAAACTGGCGCTTAATGATGCTTCGCTTGAATATGTGCCAGAGAACTCCGATGCCCTTGGCTTCGGTTTCCGTGTGGGCTTTCTTGGCACGCTACACATGGAAATTGTGCAGGAGCGCCTGGAGCGTGAGTATAATATTGACCTACTCACCACGGCGCCAACGGTTGTTTATGAACTAGCGATGAAAAACGGCGACGTTAACTACGTCTCCAACCCCTCCAAACTGCCTGACATGGCCGACGTAGATGAAATGCGCGAGCCGGTTGTCCGCGCCAGCATCCTGGTTCCCCAGGAGTATGTAGGCAACGTGATTACCGAGTGTGAACAGCGCCGGGGTACACAGCGGGATATGCAGTTCTTAGGCAACCAGATTCAACTGGCCTATGAGCTACCCATGTCAGAAGTGGTCATGGACTTCTTCGATCGCTTGAAATCTATATCGAAAGGGTATGCATCGCTTGAGTACAACTTCGAGCGATTTGAAGAGGCTAAATTGGTGCGTTTAGACGTGCTCATTAACGGTGATAAAGTTGATGCATTAGCCGTCATTATCCACCGTGACCATGCCCACCCTCGTGGCCGTTTACTGGTGGAAAAAATGAAAGAGCTAATTCCACGGCAAATGTTTGATGTGGCCATCCAGGCCGCTATCGGTGGTCAGGTAGTCGCGCGCTCGACGGTCAAGGCACTACGCAAAAATGTGACCGCCAAGTGTTACGGTGGCGATGTCAGCCGTAAGAAGAAACTGCTCGAGAAACAGAAAGCGGGTAAGAAACGCATGAAACAAGTGGGGCGTGTGGAAATTCCCCAGGATGCCTTCCTTGCTGTGCTCAAGGTAAACGACTAGGAAAGAACACCACCCATGGATTTTTCATTACTTTTGGTACTCGCCGTTGCGCTTTCGGGCGTTGTTTACCTGTTGGACGTGCTGGTATTAAAACCCAAGCGCCGACAACGTTTCGCCACAGCAGAGGCCAATACCAAGGAAGGACTTGACCCTGCTACCACTGAAAAACTGCTTAAAGAACCTTGGCCGGTCGACTACGCACGTTCATTTTTTCCGGTGCTATTGGTTGTGCTGTTGGTGCGTAGTTTTGTCATTGAACCCTTCCAAATTCCCTCGGGTTCAATGCGACCAACGCTCGAAGTAGGCGACTTTATTCTAGTTAACAAATTCGCTTACGGATTACGATTACCCGTGGTGAATACTCGCTTTATTGAAGTAGATGATCCCGAGCGTGGCGACGTGATGGTGTTTCGTTTCCCAGGTGAACCGTCGGTGAATTTCATCAAGCGTGTGGTTGGCATGCCAGGGGATCGTATCCGTTATGAAGGCAAACAGCTCTTTATCAACGGTGAAGCGGTGGCTAAAGAGTTGATTGAAGAGGGCCCCGAAGGTTCTCCCCAGCAGCTATTATTAGCTGAACGCCTTGGCGACGCTGAGCACTTTATTTATAACAACCCACGAGACCCAGGCCCGCAGATGCGCGAAGTAGAAGTGCCGGAAGGGCACTATTTCATGATGGGTGATAACCGAGACCACTCCAACGACAGCCGCTATTGGGGCTTTGTGCCGGAAGAGAATATTGTTGGCCGTGCGTTTGGAGTATGGATGCATTGGGATGGCGGGTTGCCAAGTTTTACCAGCGTGCGGCGTATTGAATGAAGCACCTGCTTAGATTGTGGTTAGTCAGTTATGTCACTTTAGTTAACGTCAATGACGTAGGAGAGCTGTGAGTAATTCCTTGAACGCTTTTTGCCGACGAATCGGCCATACCTTTGGCGATGATACGTTATTGGAATTGGCCTTGACCCACCGCAGCTTCGGTGGTCGTAACAATGAGCGCCTGGAGTTCCTGGGTGACTCCATTGTCAATTTTGTGATCGCCGAGGCGCTGTTTCAACGCTTCCCCCAGGCTCGTGAAGGTCAGCTTTCACGCCTGCGTGCGCGGTTGGTGAAAGGCCAAACGCTGGCGGAGCTTGCCCGGGAAATGGAGTTCGGTGAGTGCTTACGGCTAGGCTCTGGTGAGATGAAAAGCGGTGGGCATCGCCGTGAATCGATCCTGGCGGACGCGGTTGAAGCCATCATTGGGGCTATCTATCTGGATGCTGGCATGGATGTGGTGCGTGACCGTGTATTGGATTGGTATGCAGAGCGATTGGAAAATATCTCGTTGCAAGATACCCAAAAGGACCCCAAAACGCGTTTGCAGGAGTTTTTGCAGTCGCGTCAAGCCGCCTTGCCGCGCTATGAAGTTGTCTGCGTGAAGGGCGAGGCGCATGCCCAGACCTTTACCGTGGAGTGCTACATTGACCTGCTGGTTGAGCATACCACTGGTAAGGGCCCTAGCCGCCGTCATGCTGAACAGCAAGCAGCAGAAGAAGCACTATCGTACCTCGAAAAAAGCCCTGGAGAAAAATCATGAGCCAAACCTGCGGATTCGTTGCCATCGTCGGCCGACCCAACGTGGGCAAATCGACCCTCATGAACCGTATTTTGGGGCAGAAAATATCGATTACCTCACGGCGCCCGCAAACCACGCGCCACCAGGTAATGGGTATTAAAACGGAGAATGAGACCCAGTTCATCTACGTCGATACGCCGGGCATGCACATCATGTCCAAGGACCGTAACAAGGCGATCAACCGCTTTATGAACCAGGCGGCTACCCAGGCACTGCGTGACGTAGATTGTGTGGTGTTTATTATCGACCGCACTCGCTGGACCGAAGAAGACCAGGCGGTGTTGAAGCGCCTGGAACACGTCAAAGCGCCGGTTATTTTGGCGGTCAATAAAGTCGACCGTCTCGGCGAGAAAGGCGATCTTTTACCGTGGTTGGCTGAGGTGGGTGCTCGACGCGACTTCGCTGCCATCGTGCCAATTTCAGCTAAACATGGCACCCAGGTGGATACCTTGGAAGAGGAGGTGGCCAAGCATCTCCCTGAAAGCGTTCACTTCTTCCCAGAAGACCAGATTACCGATAAAAGTCTGCGCTTTATGGCCGCTGAGCTGGTACGTGAAAAAGTAATGCGCCAGTTGGGCGACGAGCTTCCTTACCAGATGACCGTTGAAATTGAAGAGTTCCGCGAGACCGAGCGTGTGACACATATCAGCGCACTCATCCTTGTTGAGCGGCAGGGTCAAAAAGTTATTTTGATTGGCGAAAACGGCGAACGACTCAAAAGTATTGGTCGTGAAGCACGCCTTGATATGGA
Organism: Vreelandella indica; assembly: GCF_037070225.1. Lineage (NCBI taxonomy): Bacteria > Pseudomonadati > Pseudomonadota > Gammaproteobacteria > Oceanospirillales > Halomonadaceae > Vreelandella > Vreelandella indica. The sequence continues at coordinate 91,891 of NZ_JBANSO010000001.1, read as the reverse complement.
GCGCGCGCTGGGCACCAAAGTCATGCTGAATCTCTGGGTGAAAGTGAAGCGTGGTTGGTCGGATGACGAGCGCGCCTTGAAAAGCCTGGGTTACGACCTCGATTGAGTGTAGCGATGGCGCCTGAGCCGGCTTTCTTGCTTCATCGTCGGCCTTACCGTGAAACCAGTGCGCTGGTAGATCTACTAACCCTTGACCACGGCAGAGTGCGTGCTGTCGCCCATGGCGGACAACGGCCCGGCTCAAAATCTCGCCAACGTTTGCAGCCTTTTACACCGCTATTCGTGACGTGGCAGGGCAGCCGTGATTTAAAGCGGCTGACGCTGATGGAATCACGCGGCCAAACGGCATTATTAGCGGGTGAAGGCTTGCTATGTGGGCTTTACGCTAACGAGATCGCCACTCGACTATTGCCGCTAGAGTTACCAGCCTCTGATGTATTCGCCTTTTATACGGCGCTACTGGAAGCGTTGCCAGCACCCGCTGAGAGGGCGTTGGCGTTGCGCCGTTATGAGTGGGCGCTATTGGAAGCGCTTGAAGCAACACCGCAGTTTACAACACCGGAGGGCAGCGTCTTGGACCCCCAACTGCGCTATCGTTTTGATGCAGCGACGCGCGCTTTTTCCCCGGCCGAACGCGGTTTAGATGGCCGCACGCTGCGTTATATTGAACAGGGTGACTGGCAGCATGAAGGGCTCGCTAACGCTTTGAAGGCAGTGATGCGTGCCGCACTGGCACCGCACCTGGGTTCCACCGTCTTACGCTCGCGGGAATTAATGCTCGATTTAGCGCGACGTCGCCATCGTCCTTAATGGTTGAATTTCTTGCTCACAAACTCTTTCTTATCGCTGCGCTGGAGGCACTATGCACCCCCCTCGGATACTGTTAGGCGTCAATATTGACCACATTGCGACACTTCGCCAAGCCCGAGGTACCCGCTACCCTGATCCTGTTCAAGCCGCGCTAGTGGCGGAAGAGGCGGGGGCTGATGGTATTACGGTGCATTTGCGTGAGGACCGTCGTCATATTCAGCCTCGTGATGTGCGTATTCTGGCCGAAGTGCTTAATACCCGCATGAACCTGGAAATGGCGGTTACCGAGGAGATGCTGGCGCTGGCTGAAGACGTGCGTCCAGCCCACGTTTGTCTGGTACCTGAGAAGCGTGAAGAACTGACTACTGAAGGTGGCCTGGATGTGGTCGGCGGCTTTGACGCTATTGCCAGCGCCTGCCAGCGATTGAGCGCAGCGGGCTGCGACGTCTCTCTGTTTATCGATCCTGACATACAGCAGATCGATGCTGCCCAGCGTGCGGGGGTTCCTACCATCGAGCTGCACACGGGCGCTTACGCAGAAGCTCGGCCAGGCAGCGATGCGGCGAATGCGGAGTATCACCGCTTAACAGCTGCCGCTACGCATGCTGTCTCACTAGGATTGGTGGTCAATGCTGGTCACGGCTTGCACTACCATAACGTTGAAGCCATTGCGGCATTGCCAGGCGTCAACGAGCTTAATATTGGTCATGCCATTATTGCCCGTGCGCTGTTTGTTGGCCTGAAAGAGGCCGTACAAGAAATGAAACGCTTGATTGTCGCAGGCCAAGAGGCAGGGCTAATGGCAGCTCTCGATGCCCACGATCATGAGCACGACCATGAGCATACAGAGGACCATGTGCATAACGGATGCTGCGGGCATTGATCAAAGATTGGCTCTTCACGCGTTGACTATTCAGGAGTTCATATTAAGAGGTTTTTTAGGCGATGATTGTTGGTATTGGCTCCGATATAGCGCGTATTGAGCGCTTTACGCGGGCCGTGCAGCGGCACGGCCCGCGCTTTGCGCAGCGAATTTTAGGGCCTGAAGAGCATACACTTTGGCTCAAGAAATCCCAGCCTGCCGCCTTCCTCGCCAAACGTTTCGCTGCCAAGGAGGCGTTTGTTAAAGCGCTAGGGCTTGGCCTGCGCCACGGAATGCAGTGGTGTGATATCCAGGTGCTTAATGATGCCTTGGGTAAGCCTTACTTCGTGCTTGACGGTAAAGCAGAGCGGCTACTCCAGGCGGCAGGCGTCACGGCGAGTCATATCACCTTGAGTGACGAAGCCGAGTACGCGGTTGCTTTTGTGGTGCTGGAACGCTCATAGCCAGCCAAGACCGGACGAAGCTTTGGTCTTTGGTCTTTAGGAATTAGTTATTGGCTTAGGACCTGAGTAAAAACGGGCGGTGTGCTTTTAGTCGTGCCATTGCACGATATAAGTCCTCCAGTAGCCCCTCTACATGGTCTAAGCCGCTGGTCCGCAGCCGTGTCTCCAGCGTCTCTACAAGCAATGCCAGCTCCGGCGCGCCGCAGTAACGGCTGGCGCCATTCAATCCGTGGACCCAATCGAGCAGCATCGGCAAATTTTGTTGCGCAAAAGCGCTACGCATGTGTTGTTCGCTTTCATCCAAGCTGTCGATCAAACGTTTTAGCTGCTCCCGTGCGAGGTACTCTTTACCGCCTGCTAGGCGTGCGCCTATCTCAAGATCCACAACGGGTAGCTTGGCGGGCGTCGTGTGGCTAAATGACTTAATAGTGGTTTTGCTACTGCTCGTTGCAGAAGGCGTTGCATTGCTGTCGGCTAGCTGATGGGTAATCCCCAAAAAGCGATGCAGCAGTTGATGTAGCTGAGCCTCATCAATGGGCTTTATCAAGACGTCATCAAGGCCTTCGGCGAGCCACTTTTGGCGTTCACTGCTAAGGACATGAGCGGTGACCGCTATAATGGGGCAGCGAGCCCATGTACTGCTGAGTCGGCGCAACGCTTGGGTGGTTTGTACACCATCCATGCCAGGCATACGAATATCCATCAGCACCATATCTACGTTGCTGGTTCTCGCAAACTCTAGTGCTTGGTGGCCACTTTCTAATGCCGTGATATGCAGGGCGGGATCTTCAAGCATATTTTTGAGCAGCTCACGGTTCGGCGTATTGTCATCCACAATCAACAACTTGACGGGTTGAGACGACGCTGGCAGAGCGGCTAACGGCCCAGGCTTCTTATCGGACACGAACGCCGGCAGCAGTAATTGCTTAAGCGATGCCACCAATTGAGCGCGTGAAAAGGGTTTGTAAAGCGTTTCACCGCCCTGGGGTAATCGTAAAGGGGGCAGGTCAAAACTGTTGCCGTTGGCTAAAATCAATACAGGGCAAGGCGTTTGATCAATGACTTTTTGCCAGTAGCGGTGGCGCTCGGGCGTATAATCACTGTGCTCCAACCCCAATATCAGCAGTTGTGCCGGCTCAGGGGCATCAAACGCAATCGGTTGCGCTTCCCAGCGTTGCAGCAAATGCTCCAACACATGGCGAGTAGGCGCATGTGTTTCATAGAGGCAAATAGTGGGGTTGGCTAGGCTAATCTCCGCTGGTCGTTCGATCGCTTTGTGAGCCAGCAGGGGCAGTGTAAAGGAGAAAGTGGTGCCTTGGCCCAGTACACTCTCCAGCTCAATCTCGCCGCCCATGCGCTCAATGAGCTGGCGGCAGATAGTAAGCCCCAGGCCACTGCCGCCAAACTCACGCGAATGGCTGGGTTCAGCCTGGGAAAAGGCGCTAAATAAGGCCTTCTGATGGGCATCGCTAAGACCAATTCCGGTGTCACTAACGCTGAGGTTAAGCACGACATGCTGGCCTTCCTGGTTATCCAGCATAACACGCACAATCACGTCACCTTCATGAGTGAATTTGAGCGCATTACCAATCAAGTTATTTAACACTTGATGAATACGCAACGGATCACCGCTCAGTGGTGTAGGGACATCGTCATACACCATCGCCACTAGGTGTAACTGCTTGCGCTGGGCTTCAGGCGCGTGAAGCCCTATCACTTCATCAACCAGTGCGACGATATCAATATCCGCTTCTTCAAGGGTAAGGCGATTGGCCTCAAGCTTGGAAAAGTCGAGCACGTCGTTAACCAACATAAGCAGGTTGTCGCAAGCGCGATGCACGTGCTGCAACCATTCCTGCTGGCGGGTATCCAGCGATGAACGGCCCAGCAGTCGGCAAAACCCAATAATGCCGTTGAGTGGGGTGCGAATCTCATGGCTCATGTTGGCTAAGAATTCGGATTTCACCGCATTCGCCCGCAAAGCGCTGCGGTGGGCCAAATCGAGCTTTATATTCTGCTCCTCAATGGTTTCCATGGATTCTTGCAGTTCGCTGGTGGCCTGCTCAATTTGCGTTTGCATATCCCGCTGGGCCTGCTGAAAGTGTTCAGCGAGGGTATTAATGTGGCTAGTCAGGTGGTTAAGTTCCGCCGCATTAGAAGGCATCAGATGCAGCCGATAGTCACCGCGGGATAGGCGATAAAGCGCTTGGTTAGCTTCTTCGATAGGGCGGGTGGCATAGCGACTGATGGCGAAGGCGATTAAAAACATCAGCAGGCCAAGCAACATGCCGCCTAAGCTAAGACTAGCAATCAATTTATAACGACCCAGGGTGAGCGCTCGGGTGTCCATTTCAATAACCAGCCAGCCTGCGCTACTACTGACCGCACTGACTAAGCTTGTATTGGGCTGGGTAACCGCTAACGGTAAGCGCAGTCGCCAAGCCTCTTCTTCCATGAGCAGTTGGCTGCTAGCAGGCGCTTCCAGAGTGGGTTGCGCAGCGTTGCCCAGTAATAAAAGACGATCGCCTTGCGCATCAAAAAGCGCAACCGCCCGCAATCCTCTCATGGTGAGAAGTTGGCGGGCCAGGGCCTCAAGACGCTGAGAATCACTCTGTGCGACTGCGTCAGCAAAACTGGGCAACAGCAGCTCGCCAGCATTTTCCAAGCGTTCTTGCTGTGCCGCCTGAGCTTCCGTATCACTATGTATGACCAGTAATACAGCCATCATGGCGTACACCAGGAGCGGAAAACCGAGTAGGGCAAATAGAAGACGGGTATTCAATGACATGAAAAGAAGCTCGCTGATTCAATGAGGTTGCCTGTCCAGGTCAAGGCAGCACCGATATAATGCAGCATAACGGTTACGATAAGGAATTTTCATGAACGATCTTAAGGGCTATCCCACGTTGGAAGAGATTGTTGGCAACACGCCATTAGTGCGCCTGAAGCGCATTAGCGCCGGTCGCAACAATACCCTGCTGGCCAAGCTTGAAGGCAATAACCCAGCGGGTTCGGTCAAGGATCGTCCCGCACTCTCCATGATCAGCGAGGCGGAAGCCCGTGGTGATATTACCCCCGGCGATACCCTGATTGAGGCAACCTCAGGTAATACCGGTATTGCGTTGGCTATGGCGGCGGCGATCAAAGGCTACAAAATGGTACTCGTGATGCCGGAAAACGCCTCGGAAGAGCGTAAGCAGGCGATGGCAGCCTATGGGGCCAAACTCATTTCGGCCAGTAAAGCCGGTGGCATGGAGGAAGCTCGGGATATAGCGGATGACATGATCGCCAGGGGCGAGGGAAAACCGCTCAATCAGTTCGCCAACCCGGACAACCCGTTGGCGCACTATCGCACCACCGGCCCTGAAGTATGGCAACAAACCGGTGGCGAAGTGACTCACTTTGTAAGTTCAATGGGTACCACAGGCACCATCATGGGCGTGTCGCGCTATTTAAAAGAGCAAAACCCGGCTATTCAGATTGTCGGCTTGCAGCCCGCCGATGGCGCCAGTATTCCCGGAATTCGTCGCTGGCCAAAAGAGTACCTTCCCGCCATCTTTGAAGCGCCTCGGGTGGATGTCACGCTTGATATCGGCCAGCAAGAAGCCGAAGAGCATATGCGTCGTCTTGCCCGCGAAGAGGGTATTCTGGCCGGAGTTTCATCAGGTGGTAGCTTGGCAGGCGCGCTGCGCATTGCCGAGCAAACTGAAAATGCGGTCATTGTGTTTATTGTCTGTGACCGCGGTGACCGCTATCTCTCTACTGGCCTATTTGCCCCAGGAGTATAACCATGGCCATGTTGGGAAAAAGGCGGCCGTCTAGGCCCGCGTCAGGTCATTCTGGGCTTGCTGGAACGCCAGGCGGCAAAACGCGTCATACGGCTACAGATGATGATACGTCGCCCTTGGTGATTGAGCGCTTAGCGCACGATGGTCGTGGCGTCGCCCACTCAGCCAACGGTAAAACCGTGTTTGTTGATCAGGCGTTGCCCGGTGAACAGGTTGAGGTGGCGATTCATCTGACGCGTAAACGCTTTGACGAAGCGCATGTTAAATCACTGCTAACGTCCTCTGATCAGCGTGTTACGCCCCCGTGCCCGCATTTTGGCCACTGTGGCGGCTGCGATTTACAACATTTAAATATTGATGCCCAGCGCACCCACAAGCGTGAGGTGGTGCGTGACCTGTTTGCGCGTCAAGGCATCACGCTAGGCGAGATTGGCTCGATTCAGGGCGATGCCCAGGGTTATCGGCGTCGTGCACGGCTAGGCGTCAAGGTAGATAGCCAGGGCAATACGCGCCTCGGCTTTCGTGCTGCCCATAGCCATCGCTTAGTCGATATCGAGCGCTGTCCGGTATTGGTTGATTCCTTACAGCAGTTGTTAACGCCACTACGCGAGTTGCTCCAACGCTTAGATGCTCCGCGACATGTGGGTCACATAGAATTGCTGGCAACGGCGACCACCCAAGTAGTACTGGTTCGTCAACTCAAAGAGCACCTTCAGGATGCCGAGCGCTGGCAAGCTTTTGCCCAGCAGCATCAAGTGGCTTTAGGCACCTGGTTGGGGCGTGAAACACCCACGCTGCACTGGCATGGCGCGCCCCCGGTGCTGGAAGAGTCGCTAACACTCAACGACCAGCCACCGCTAACGCTAAGTTTTGCCCCAGGCGATTTTTTACAGGTCAACGCCCAGGTTAATCAGCAAATGGTTGCCCAAGTGATGCAATGGTTGGCGCCCAAGCCAGGGCAAAAGCTGCTCGATCTGTTTGCAGGTATCGGGAATTTCAGCTTGCCCATCGCCGCGGCGGGTGCTGAAGTGCACGCGGTGGAGGGCAATCCTGCCATGGTGGCGCGGATTGCGATAAATGCTAAAAACAACGCGCTGATGGTTAGCGGCCAACAGGCCGACTTGAACGACTCCGCCAGCGTTAAAGAGCTGCTATATGATCATCGTGATAGTGATGCGCTAGTGCTTGATCCGCCGCGCAGCGGTGGGGAAGCAATTTGTCAGGCGCTGGCGCGCCACCCGGTGCCCAGAGTGGTCTATATTTCTTGTGACCCAGCAACGCTTGCCCGGGATGCGGCACATCTTGTGCATGCAGGTTACCGGGTTAAGCAAGTAGCAGTGGCAGATATGTTCCTTCACACTGCGCATATGGAAACACTAATGTTGTTTGAAAATGATGCTGTTTGAAGCTGATGCAGCTAAATGCGTCAAGCCACGGTGACAGCCGTGTGGAGATCGTCCCCCAGAATGGATGAGTGATAGTCATGGTAAAAGTGCGTGAAGACCAGCCGCTAACCGCTAGCGGAAAGGTGGATATACAACAATGGTTAACGCGCCTGCAAGAAGATGTGCGCCTACGTGATCCCGAGCGTTTAGTCGAGGCCTGTGAGCTTGCTGAAACGTTAGAACTAGAAGCCCCTCGCACGCATCGTGTATGGCTTTCGCCGGGTTCCAGCTTCCGCATGGGCCTGGAAATGGCCGATATCCTTGGCGATTTGAAGTTGGATCAGGCCACGCTGGAAGCCGCTGTTCTCTACCGTGCGGTGCGGGAAGGCTTACTGAGCCTTGAGGCGGTGTCAAAACGCTTTGGAGAAGAAGTCGCGAGCCTAATCGATGGCGTTCTGCAAATGGCCGCGATCAGCTACCCGTTAGCGCCTGACCATGGCATGGGCCAGCATAATCAGCAGGAAAACCTGCGCAAGATGCTGGTCAACATGGTGGGCGATGTACGCGTCGCCTTAATCAAAATTGCCGAACGTACCTGTGCGCTGCGACAGGTAAAAGATGCTCCTCGGGAAAAATGTTTACAGGTGGCCAGAGAGGTCGCAGATATTTACGCACCCCTGGCTCACCGTTTGGGTATCGGTCAGCTCAAGTGGGAGCTGGAAGACCTATCGTTTCGTTACTTGCACGAAGACGAATACAAAGCGATTGCCAAGCTGCTGGCGGAAAAACGTCTCGACCGCGACCGCTATATCCACGATGTGGTAGAAACCATCAAGGGCTTGATGGAGGCCCAGCATATTCACCGCTACGATGTGGATGGGCGGGCCAAGCATATCTACTCGATCTGGCGCAAAATGAAGCGTAAGCGGATCGATTTTTCACAAGTTCACGACGTGCGCGCAGTGCGGATTCTGGTGCCGGAAGTGGCCGACTGCTACACCGTGCTGGGCATCATCCATTCGCGCTGGCACCACGTGCCGAACGAGTTTGATGACTACATCGCCAACCCCAAGAAAAATGGCTACCAGTCACTGCACACTGCCGTGATGGGGCCGGAAAACAAGGTGCTCGAAATCCAGATTCGCACCTTTGCCATGCACGACGAAGCTGAACTGGGCGTCTGTGCCCACTGGCGCTACAAGGGCCACGATACCAACGCTAAAAGCCGTAGCTATGAAGAAAAAATCGCCTGGCTGCGCCAAGTGTTGGAGTGGCAGGACGAAGTGGGTGGCTTTGGCGACCTGCGCGAAGGGCTCTCCAGCGATGTCGCGCCTGACCGCATCTACGTGTTCACCCCCGATGGCCATGTGATCGATTTACCGCGGATTGCCACGCCTATCGATTTTGCCTATCGAGTGCATACCGAAATTGGTCACCGCTGCCGGGGCGCCAAAATTAACGGTCGTATCGTGCCGCTGACCTATAAGCTCAAAACGGGCCAGCAGATCGAGATTTTGACCGCCACTAAAGGCGGGCCTAGCCGTGACTGGTTAAACCCCAGCTTAGGCTATGTGCGTACTTCCCGGGCACGGGCGAAAATCCAGGCGTGGTTTAAGCACCAGGCGCGGGATCAAAACCTGGATGAGGGGCGGGCGCTATTTGATCGTGAGATGCGCCGCCTGGATGTCGAGGGGCTTGATCTACCCAAGCTAGCCAAGGCGGTTAACTACCTCAATGCTGACGATATGTACGCCGCCATTGGCGCCGGTGACCTGCGCATTGGCCAAGTGTTGCATCAGGCCCAACAGCTGTTCGGCGAAACCGACGACCAGGAGCAGCTTAATCGCCTGCTAGCCAAGCCTCAGCGGCAATCCAGCAAAGCCACCAAAAGTGATATCACGGTGCTTGGCGTCGGCAACCTGAAAACCAGCATGGCGAACTGCTGTCGGCCAGTGCCTGGCGAACCGATCATTGGCTTTATCACCCAGGGGCGTGGCGTCACCGTGCACCGCCAGGACTGTAGCAATATTCTGCAATTGCGCCTGGACGAACCCCAGCGCATTATCGAAGTAGAGTGGGGCGAACGCGCCCAGACCCGCTATCCGGTGACCATTGAGATTCAAGCCTGGGACCGCTCCGGGCTGCTGCGCGATGTGACAGGGCTGCTCGGCAATGAAAAAGTCAACGTACTCGCCGTGAACACATTGACCGATACCGACGAGGGCATCGCCCGTCTGCGCATTACCTTGGAAGTTGACGGCTTAGAGTCGCTGGGAAGGCTATTTTCACGCATCCAGCAATTGCCAAACGTCACCGAAGTTCGCCGTTTGCGCAACGCCGACCCGGAAAAGCAATCACGTAAGGGAGGGGCATAATGCGCCATGGTATGGACGACCTGCTGACCCTGATGCAAGTGCTGCGTGACACCGAACAGGGCTGCCCATGGGACTTACAGCAGGACTGGGACAGCATCGTGCCGCACACCCTGGAAGAAGCCTACGAAGTTGCCGATGCTATTGAACGGCGGGCCTTCGACGAGCTACCCGGTGAGCTGGGTGATCTGCTCTTTCAGGTGGTCTATTACGCCCAGTTTGGTGCTGAAGAGCAGCGCTTCGACTTTGACGATATTGTCGATACGCTGACCGCCAAGATGCTGCGCCGCCACCCGCACGTCTTTCCGGAGGGCACTCTGGCTTCCCGCCGCCCGCCAGGCGTAAGCGCCGAAGAGGTGCAAACTCAGCAGGTCAACAGCCGTTGGGAGTCGTTGAAGGCTGAAGAGCGTGCCGAGCGTACGGCCAGAACGCTCTCGGTACTCGACGATGTACCGCGCACACTGCCTGCACTGAGCCGGGCTGCCAAGCTGTCTAAGCGCGCTGCACGGGTTGGGTTTGATTGGCCGGATGCCAAAGGCGTGCTCGCCAAAATTCGTGAAGAGCTGGCCGAAGTGGAAGAGGCGCTCGCCGCTGGTGATCAACTGCACGCTCAAGAGGAAGTTGGCGATCTGCTGTTTGCGGTGACCAATCTTGCCCGCACATTGAACGCGGACCCTGAACAGTGCCTACGCGCCACCAATGCAAAGTTTGAACGCCGCTTTCGCTATGTCGAAGGCGAGCTTAACGCTGCCCAGCGACCGCTGGCGGAGGCCTCGTTAGACGAGATGGAAACCCACTGGCAGGCAGCTAAAGCACAAGAAAAACAACCTACCCATTCCTGAATTATTATTGATGCGACCCCTGCAAGGAGGCCATGCCAATGAGTCACGACCTACACGAATCTCTGCGCGATAATGTGCGTATTCTGGGCGATAGCCTGGGGCGAACCATTGCCGACGATTTGGGCCAAGCATTTGTCGATAAGATTGAAACCATCCGTGCTCACGCCAAGCGCGGGCGGCAGGGCGATTCTCTGCAGCAGCGCGAATTGATCGAGTACCTGCGAGATCTGCCTGAGAAAGATCTATTGCCGGTCACCCGGGCGTTTAACCAGTTCTTGAACCTCGCTAATATTGCCGAACAGCATTACCGGGCGCGCTTTCGCCGCGTAGAGGATTACAAGCCAGGTTCCCAACCGGTGCTCGGAGAGCTGCTTGAGCGGGCTCAGCAGGCGGGTAACTCGCCACGCAAGCTGGTCGAAACCCTCGCCAATATGCGCGTTGAACTGGTACTCACCGCTCACCCCACCGAAGTTATCCGGCGTACGCTGATTCAAAAATATGACGCCATTGATGAGTGCCTGACTGCTATTGAAAGCTCCGAAGATTACCCTGAACGCGGCACTCGCGCCCAGGGGCGTCTGGAAGAACTGATCAGCCAAGCATGGCACACCGATGAGATTCGACACGAACGTCCCACGCCGGTCGATGAAGCCAAGTGGGGCTTTGCCGTCATTGAAAACTCACTCTGGCAGGCAGTGCCGGACTTCCATCGCGATTTGGATAACCTGCTGCTGGATACCGCCGGTGAGCGCCTACCCCTGGATGCCGCGCCGATTCGCTACGCCTCCTGGATGGGCGGGGATCGCGACGGTAATCCCAACGTGACCGCCCGGGTCACCCGCGAGGTATTGCTACTGGGCCGCTGGATGGCCGCCGATCTTTACCTGCGCGACCTGGAACAGTTGAAGACCGAGCTCTCCATGTGGAAGGCCAACAGCGCGCTTAAAGCCGAGGCGGGCGATGTGGCCGAACCGTATCGCGAAGTGCTAAAGCGCCTGCTGACGAGAATGGAGTCAACCCGGGATTGGGCCAAGGCCGAGCTTGAGGGGCGTAACTATGACGGCGGGCCGATTATTGAAACCCGTGATCAGCTCTACTCACCGCTGCTCGCTTGCTATCGCTCACTTTGCGATGTTGGTCTCGATACCATCGCTAACGGCGCGCTGCTGGATACCCTGCGCCGGGTCGCAGTATTCGGCGTTACGCTGACCAAGCTCGATCTGCGCCAGGAGGCCAGCCGCCACGCACAGGTGATTGAAGAGCTGACCAGTACGCTTGGCCTTGGCCACTACCGCGAATGGGATGAAGCCCAGCGTCAAGAGTTCCTGCTGGCCGAGTTGGCTTCCCGTCGCCCGCTGATTCCGCGCCGCTGGGAATGCTCCGCCGAGACCCGGGAAGTGCTGGATACCTTTAAGGTGATTGCCCAGGAACACTCCGAAGCGCTGGGAACCTACATTATTTCCATGGCCGCTGAACCGTCGGACGTGCTCACCGTGGCACTATTGATGAAAGAGGTAGGAGGGCAGGTCACGCTGCCTATCGCACCGCTGTTTGAAACCCTCAACGACCTGGATCACGCAGGCGATGTGGTGGACCAACTGCTGGCGATACCGAGCTATCGTTCGCTGATTGATGATCGCCAGGAAGTGATGATCGGCTACTCAGATTCAGCCAAAGATGCCGGTCAGTTGGCCGCCGCTTGGGCGCAGTACCGCGCCCAGGAGTCGCTGGTCAATGTGTGTAACCGGCACGGCGTCGATCTAACCCTGTTCCACGGCCGCGGTGGCACCGTAGGCCGTGGCGGCGGCCCGGCCCATGCGGCGATTCTCTCCCAGCCTCCCGGCTCGGTGAACGGCAGCCTGCGGGTGACCGAACAGGGCGAGATGATTCGCTTCAAATTCGGCCAGCCTGATATTGCCCTACGCTCCATGGAGATTTATGCCTGCGCGGTGCTGGAAGCCACACTGTTGCCGCCTCGCGCGCCGGAACTGCATTGGCGTGAAGAGATGGATCAGCTCGCCAAGGTCGCGCATGGTGCTTATGTCGGCGTGGTGCGGGAAGACCCCGATTTTGTCCCTTACTTCCGGGCAGTCACGCCGGAGGGCGCTTTAGGAAGGTTGCCGCTAGGCTCACGTCCTACCAAGCGCCGCCAGGATGGCGGCGTAGAGACCCTGCGCGCGATTCCATGGATTTTCGCCTGGACGCAGATTCGTCTGATGCTGCCAGCGTGGCTGGGCAGTGGTGAAGCCTTCTCGACCCGCTTAGAGCAGCCCGGCGGACGCGAGGTGCTGCAAGAAATGCGCACTGAGTGGCCCTTCTTCGGCACTTATCTCGACATGCTGGAGATGCTGTTGGCCAAAGCCGACGTGGCCATTGCCGCCTACTACGAGCACCGCCTGGTCGATGAACCATCGCTTAAAGCGTTGGGTAAAAAACTGCGTGAGCGTTTTGCACGGCTCGAAGATGCGGTGCTCGATATTCTCCAGCAGGAGAAGCTGCTGGAGAACACACCGCTGATTCGGCAGGCCATTGATGTACGCAATCCGTACATCGATCCGTTGCATGGCCTTCAGGCCGAGTTGCTGCAGCGTAACCGCGATGCGGACGGGGCAATCAGTGCTGATTTGTCACGTGCGTTAATGGTGACAATGGCGGGCATCGCTGCGGGTCTGCGTAATACGGGTTAAACAAGACCGGCCAGCCTGTTAATGATGCTAACAAGGAGGCGTCAATGCCCTCAGATGCTCAAGCGGTACTCGACTTTTGGTTTGAAGCGTTGACGCCTGCTCAGTGGTTTAAAAAAGACCTTGAGATGGATAGCACTATTCAGTCGCGTTTTGGTGAACTGCATACCCAGGCGGCGCAGTGTGAATGTTATACCTGGCGGCAAACGGCTCAGGGGCGGCTGGCGGAAATCATCGTGCTGGATCAGTTCTCGCGCAATATCTTCCGCGATGATGCGCGCGCTTTTGCCACCGATGCGCTAGCGCTGGCTCTAGCTCAGGAGGCAGTGGCTGCGGGTGCCGACGCTGAGCTAACCCCTCAGCAGCGGGCATTTTTGTATATGCCCTATATGCATAGCGAGTCTGCCGCCATTCATGAAGTGGCAATACAACTGTTCGACCAGCCGGGATTAGCGAATAACTACGACTTTGAAGTGCGTCACAAGGCGATCATTGATCGCTTCGGGCGCTACCCACACCGCAATGCACTGTTGGGGCGGGCCTCTACCGACGAGGAGCTGGCTTTTCTAAAGCAGCCCGGCTCCTCTTTTTAACTTTTTTGTTCACTCCTTTTAGCCACATGGCGTTTTATGTCATTACGAAAATCTACCCGTATCAATAAATACATTAGTGAAAGTGGAATGTGCTCTCGCCGTGAAGCAGACCGCTTCGTTGAGCAGGGCAACGTGTGGATTAACGGTCGCCGCGCCACTACCGGCGACCAAGTGGTAGCGGGGGATCTGGTCAAGGTCAATGGCCAGGAGATCGAGCCACAGGAAGAGGAAGATCTGGTTCTTATTGCGCTGAACAAGCCGGTGGGCATCGTTAGCACCACCGAGTCCAGCGAAAAGGACAATATCGTTGAGTTTGTAAAACACGGCACGCGCATTTTTCCCATCGGTCGGCTCGATAAAGACTCCCAGGGGCTGATTTTTTTAACCAATAACGGTGATTTGGTTAATAAAATTCTGCGTGCCAATAACAACCACGAAAAAGAGTATCAGGTGACGGTGAATAAGCCGATCACCGACGAGTTTATCGAGGGCATGCAGGGCGGTGTGCCGATTCTTGGCAAGGTGACCAAGCGCTGCAAAGTGCAAAAAGAGTCCACCTTTGTGTTCACTATTACCTTGGTGCAGGGACTCAATCGGCAAATTCGCCGTATGTGCGAATACTTCGGCTATGAAGTTACCCAGCTTATTCGCACGCGCATTATGAATGTGCCCCTTAAAGGATTAGCCCTGGGGGATTGGCGCGATCTCACCCCTAAAGAGATTGACACCATTATCGCGCTGACCGAAAAATCAGAAGCCGTGCCAGAGAAGAAGAGTAACGCTAAGCCTGAAAGGCCCAACTACAGCTCAGGCGCTGGCAAGGCAAAGCCGCCCGCTGCCAACAAAGGGCGCCCGAAACCGGCCAAAGCGGGCACCAAAGCCACCGGGGCTAAACCTAAACCACTTCCCAAAGGTAAAAAGGCCGCTAGTGGAAAAGTTAGCACCGGCCCGAAAAACAGTGCTGGTAAACCTCTCCCCAAGGGTAAAGCGCCCGGCAAGCCCAGTGTTAAAAGCAAGCCTAGTGCAAAAGGTAAGCCCGTTGGCAAAGGCCGCGGTAAGCCAGCGGTTGCGGGCAAGCCTTCTCAGCGACGTAAGTAGCTCCTCCTCCTTCAAGAGTCCTTACTGTGATCCCAATCGTCGCTTTTTATGCTGTGATTAGCATGCTCGCTTACATTACCTACGCCATCGACAAAAAGGCGGCTATCAATAACCGCCGTCGAGTGAGCGAGAAAACGCTACATCTGCTTGGAGTAATGGGTGGCTGGCCAGGTGCTTTCCTGGCTCAGCATCGGCTGCGGCATAAAACCCAGAAAACCGCCTTCCAGGTTACGTTCTGGCTGACGGTTGTTGTGAATCTGGCCTGTGCGGGGTGGCTAGCTGTTTCATTGAACCTCATTTAGCCACCCGTTTAGCCACCCTATGCTGCGTGCCTACGCTCTGGCTTGCTCGTTGGGCGCGAAAAGAAAGTTGGCTATCAACTCCTTACCGCCTTCGGTCGCGAACGATTCCGGGTGGAATTGAATGCCGTGAATCGGGTACTCCCGGTGTTTAACGCCCATAAGCTCAAATTCACCCATTGCCTGCCAGCGGCTGCGCTGTTCAAAATTATCCGCTTCCAGGGCACCCACGGTGGCGGTTACTTCCAGGCACTCGGGTAGAGTGGTCGCATCGGCAATCAGTGAGTGATAACGCATCACCTCAAGCTGGTCGGGCACGCCGTTAAACACCGAGCAATTGTCGTGATTGATCGGGCTGATCTTGCCGTGCATGGGTAGCGGCGCTTTAACCACCTTTCCGCCGAACACATGCACGATGCCCTGCATGCCCAGACAAACCCCTAGCAGCGGGGTGGTCTTACCCAGTTTTTCAATTACCTCGGCGCACACGCCAAAGTAGCGTGGGTCATCCGGCGAGCCGGGGCCGGGGGAAATAATGATGCGATCCGGCGCCAGAGCCTCAATGGCGTGGTAATCGATCTGGTCGTTACGTTTAACGATGATCTCAAAATGAGGCAACCCGCCGCGATTCTTCTCCGTGGTCAAGATTTCACCAATAAACTGGTAAAGGTTATAGGTGAAAGAGTCGTAGTTATCGATGATCAGCACCTTCATGCGGGGCTCTCCATATCCGTGCTCATAAAAGGGGCCAGGGCCTTGCGAGTGCCAGCGAATTTGCGGCGAATTTCTTCGTATTCATCCTCGGCGTTGCTATCGAACACGTTGCCGCCGCAGGTTTGTACGTAGGCGCGCTCGCCGTTCACAAACACCGTGCGAATGGGGATGGCAAAGGTGCAGTCGCCGTTAAACGAGAACTGGCCCACCGCACCGCCATAGGGACCGCGACCGTCGGTTTCCAGATCATCGATAATCTTCATTGCCTCAATCTTGGGCGCGCCGGTGAGCGTGCCCGCCGGGAAGTTACTCGCCAGCGCCGTAAACATGTCTTCGCCTTCGGCAATAATTCCGACAATTTCGCTGGAGATATGCTGTACGTGGCTAAAGCGTTTGATATCCATCAAGCTGCGCACTTTTACCGTGCCAAACTGGGCCACCCGGCCAATATCGTTGCGGTGCAGATCCACAATCATATTGTGCTCGGCGATCTCCTTGGGGTCGTTGAGCAGCGCCCGGGCTAGCTGGGTGTCTTCCTGGGGCGTTTGGCCGCGGAGGGTGGTGCCTGCCAGTGGGAAGGTTTCCATCTCACCCTGGCGCAGGCGGAACAGCAGCTCTGGGCTTGCGCCGATCAGCTTCTGCTCGCCGAATTTGACATAGTACATCTGGGGCGACGGATTGATGGTGCGCAACTGATCATAAAGGGCCAGCGTATCGCCCTCAATTCGAAAGCGCTTTTTAAAGCCGACCTCGCACTGAAACACCTTGCCGTTGATGATGTCCTGCTTCACCTTGGCCACCGCCTCGGCGTGCTCGGCTTTGCTCATTGTGTCGCCCAGCGCGGTGATGTGCAGTGGGCCTGCGGGTTTTTCGTCGGCGTCGATCAGCGTCTGCAGAAACTCGTAACGGCTATTGTCGTAATAGAAGTAGGTAACCTCCCCGGTCATCTTGTCGAGGATCAGGCCATCTTTGTAGAGCCCAAAGCGAAAGGTATCGAAATCGTCGCTGGCTTTTAGGGTCAGCGAGGGCTCGAAGTACTGCATGGCATCGTAACCGAGGTAGCCGCTTAAGCCACCCGCGTACTTACGCGAAATAATATTTTGGGGGATCAGGCTACGCAGTAGTTCATAAGGGTTATCGCTTGGGTACTCGTTTGCATTGCCGTCACGGTCTTCGATAGTTAGCGTGTTGCCATTGGCATACAGCGTGTATTCGGGGTCAAAGCCGATGATCGAATGGCGTGCAATATGGCTATCTTCGCCAAGCGACTCCAGCATGTAGCAGGTATCAAACTGCCGCTCGATTTTTTGAAACAGGGCAAAGAAGTCGCAGTCCGCCGCCAGCGTCACGTAGTGAGGTTTGCGTGGCAGCGTAAACGGCTGTGGGCCCGAGGCATGCGTATTGGCAATGGTCATGGTGCATCATTCCGTGAAGAAGCTTGTGAAGAGGATAGCGGTGTTGAAGCGTGCAAGGTGGCCAACGCGCGCGAACCGCGGGAAACCGTGGCGATACCCACCCCTATGGTTTCGGCAATTTTGCGGTGCGGCACTCCTTCACGCAGCAGTTTAAAAATCTGTAGTCGTTTACTGATTTCTTGATACTCTGCGGGAGTCAGCAGGTCGGCCAGTGCTGCGTCCATTGCCTCGGGTGAGTCTATGGCGAGCAAGTGGCGAATAAGCTCAGCCTGGTAGTGATCGTTTGTCGTCATGATGTGTAAGTTGTGAAACCATCGAAGAATGCCATCGGTTAATAAGTAATGTACTAGCGTACTAGTACGCTACATTATTGCTCAGGGAAGTCAAGCAGCTCGTTCTATTTTGAGGAAACACGATGACCGGCTATTTTATTCAAGCCTTTATTTATCTTGTCGCCGCGGTAATTGCGGTTCCCCTTGCCAAACGGTTTGGGCTGGGCTCAGTGCTGGGTTATTTGGTCGCCGGGGTAGTGATTGGCCCGATCCTGGGGCTGGTGGGCCAGGAAACCACCACCATTCAGCATTTTGCCGAATTTGGCGTGGTGATGATGCTGTTTTTGGTCGGCATGGAGCTCGACCCGAAAGGGTTATGGGCGATGCGCGTGCGACTGCTGGGGCTAGGGGGGCTTCAGGTAGTGCTAACCGCTGCTGCAGGCACCGCTATTGCCTTGTGGCTAGGGCTAGTGATGCAAACTGCCCTGGCGGTGGGGCTCATTTTTGCGCTCTCTTCCACGGCGATTGTGCTGCAAACGTTGAACGAGAAGGGGCTTGCCAAAACCGAAGGGGGCCGCAGCGCCTTTTCGGTGCTGCTGTTCCAGGATATTGCCGTTATTCCCATGCTGGCGCTAATTCCGTTGCTGGCACTTCCCGAGTTAATGGGCGACGTTAGCGATGATGGCCACGCCAGCTTAAGCCTGGTCGCACAATTGCCCGGCTGGGCACATGCCTTGGTGGTCGTGGCGGCCATCGCGAGCGTGATAGCGGCAGGCTACTATTTAGTGCCCCTGCTGTTTCGCTATGTGATTAGTTCTGGCCTGCGCGAAGTATTTACCGCCACGGCCCTGATGCTGGTCATCGGCATTGCCGCGCTAATGAGTTTGGTTAATTTATCGCCCGCCCTCGGCGCGTTCCTGGCCGGGGTGGTACTTGCCAACAGTGAATTCAAGCACGAGTTGGAAGCTAATATTGAGCCCTTTAAAGGACTGCTGTTGGGGTTGTTCTTTATTACCGTGGGGGCAGGTATTAATTTCTCGGTGCTGGCGGCGGAGTGGGGCACGGTTCTCTCGTTAGGCTTGGCCGTGATCGTGGTAAAAGGCATGATTCTGCTTGGTTTAGCACTGTTGTTTCGGGTGCGTGGCAGCAATGGCTGGCTATTCACCCTGAGCCTTGCCCAGGCGGGTGAATTTGGTTTTGTGCTGCTGACCTATAGCGTACAGAACAGTGTCATTCCAACCGACATCTCCCAGATTCTCTCTCTAGTGGTGGCGCTCTCAATGTTTTTGACACCGCTACTGTTTATTGCTTACGACCGGTTGGTTCTGCCGCGCTACCGCAGTGCCAAGAATGACGGTCGGGAAGCTGACGCAATCGAAGAGCAGGCCCCGGTGATCGTTGCGGGCGTAGGGCGGTTTGGACAAATTATTTGTCGTCTGCTGCGCGCCAATAGTATTCCCATTGTGGCGCTGGACCATGAGATCGAACAGATTGAAAACCTGCGCAAAATTAACATCAAAAGCTACTTTGGCGACGCCAGCCGCTCCGATTTGCTTGAAACCGCTGGTATCGAGCATGCTAGATTAATCGTTATTGCCTTGGACGACCGCGACCGCGCTGTACACATGGTTAAACACGTAAAACAGTACTATCCCCATGTCTGGGTGCTAGCCCGCGCCTTTGACCGTGGCCATGGCTACCAACTGCGTGATGCAGGGGCTGATGACGTTGTCAGTGAAACCTATCATTCCGCTCTGGAACTGGGCGGCCACGCGCTAACGGCGATGGGTGTCCATCCCATGCGGGCCAAGCAAATGACCTGGGCGTTTGTGCAAAATGAGGATGCCCATGAGGACGAGCTGTTTGAAGCTTGGAAGGAGATCGAGGGGAGTATTAGCTTCAGCCCCCGCTACGGCGAGCTGTTTATGAAGCTGGAAGAAGCGCTGAACAGTGCAATGCAACAAGAGTGGCAAGAGCCCCAGCGCGAAGACGTGCCGATCTGGACGCCTCCCGACCAGCACCGTGATAACGTTTAAAACGGCAGGTGCAACGAGGCGCTTAGCATAGTGAGGTGTTCAAGGGTGGGGGAGTTGATACGTTCGTATTCCAGTCGGCTAACAAGCCGATTGACCGTTACGGTGGCACCGAAGCCTTGCAGCATCGCGGTGCCACTTTCATCGGCACCTTCTACATCGCTTTCACCGCGCCATTCGGTGATGCCGGACTTCGCATAGACGCTAAAGGCGCCCATGCGAACACCGGCGACAATGGCGCCGCCTAAACTTAAGGTATCCATAATCAGCGGATTGACACTGGACGAGGTGGAGATTTCTTCGCTTTCCCTGTAGGCGATTTCCGCGCCAATATCCAGTTGAGGAAGCCGCCAGGGACTGAATCCCGCTGTTACGCGAAAGCCGCTGGAGTAGTTGTCCAGGCTTTGCAGGTCGCTACCTTCCAGGATAACGCCGTTTTCAAGCTGCATGAGTTCGCTGTCGGGGGCGGTATAAGCCATCACCGGCGGGTTATCGTCGGCGTAGCTGCTAAACCAGGGAACAGCACAGCACAGCAGAGTGCTTGCCAAGCGTTTCATTGGCATTTCTCGTACACCTATTGTCATATACGTATGGGTAGAGAGAGAAAGCTATTCCTAATCAGGTTAGCAACTGACTTGGATTTCCACCACTTTAATTGCGCCCTTGGCTAGGTTATCGACTAAATTTTTCCCCATGGTGATAAAGCGCTCGCCGAACACCCATTGAGGGGAGAGCACCGCTTGGCGTGGCGTCTGCTCTTTTTGGCGCTGACGTTGACGCCACTCCAAGGCTATTTCGCTCCAATCTTCAACATGTTCAAGCACAAAGCCGCCCGTTTCGAGCAAACGGGTTAGTGCCGCTAAGGTTAGTAGGTGCGAGTGCTCAGGAGAAGCCGCCCAAGGCACTGGGTAGTGAAGTTGTTCCACGTGGGGGCCGCTGACAACCTCGTGCATGACTAGCTGCCCGCCAGGGCGCAGAACCCGTCGGCTTTCTGCGATTACCCTGGCAGCGCCAGGCATATTCATCAGGCTGTGTTGAAACAGCACGGCGTCAAAACTGTTATCCGCAAACGGCAGGGCATTGGCATTGCCGGTGACCCAGGCAAGAGGTGGTGCGTTAGGTTGCTTAACACGTGAGCTCAGCGCTCTGTTTAATGCACTAAACCCATGAGTAATATCCAGCCCGGTCATTTGAAACCCTAGCGCCGCGCCTTGGCGCATCAATCCACCTAGCCCCGCGCCAATATCAAGCACTTTGCCATGAGTGGCTGGATTGAGCCGTTCAAGCAGTCGTGTGGAAGCCGCTACGCCGCCGATATGCAGTTGATCCAGCGGCGCCAGTTGGTAAAGCGTTGGGCCGTCGGGGTAGTGGGCGTCAATCTGCGCCAACACATTATCAGCGCGTAGGCCGCGCTGATAATGGTCTGCCAACGGATGGGAGGTAGGCATGGCCAGTTACGGCTCTTGATCCAGGCCTAGCTCCTGAATCGAAATCTCGCGCATTTTGAATTTCTGAATCTTACCGGTGACGGTCATGGGGAATTCATCAACAAACTTGAAGTAGCGCGGAATTTTGAAGTGGGTGATTTTGCCTTTGCAGTACTCGCGCAGCTCTTCACCGGTGACTTCGCCCGCGGTACTGTTGAGTTTCACCCAAGCAATCAGCTCTTCACCGTACTTTTTGTCGGGCACGCCGGTGACCTGGACTTCTGAAATCGCCGGGTGGGCGTACAGAAATTCCTCGATCTCTTTGGGATAAACGTTCTCGCCGCCGCGGATGACCATATCTTTAATGCGGCCCACGATCTGGATATAACCCTCTTCATCCATGGTGGCCAGGTCGCCGGTGTGCATCCAGCCCGATTCATCGATGGCTTCAGCGGTGGCTTTGTCGTTGTTCCAGTACTTCAGCATCACGCTGTACCCGCGGGTGCACAGCTCACCGATTTCACCCCTGGGCAAAATACCGCCATTGCCGGGGTCGACGATTTTATTTTCCAGGTGGGGCTGAGTGCGGCCCACGGTAGAAACGCGCTTTTCAATGCTGTCGTTGGCGCCGGTCTGGGTAGATACCGGGCTGGTTTCGGTCATGCCGTAGGCGATTTGCACGCCCTTCATGTTCATTTTGCTGATCACCTGCTTCATGATTTCAGCGGGGCAGATCGATCCCGCCATGATCCCGGTGCGTAGCGACGAGAGATCGGTGCCAGGGAAATCCGGGTGATCAAGCTCAGCGATAAACATGGTTGGCACACCGTAAAGCGCGGTAGCTTTTTGCTCGTGCACTGCCTTGAGCACCTTACCGGGATCAAAGCCTTCATCTGGGTAGATCATGGTGGCGCCGTGGGTCATACAGCCCAGGTTCCCCATGACCATACCAAAGCAGTGGTACAGCGGTACCGGGATCACCAAGCGATCTTCACTGGTGAAGCCCATGCTTTCCGCCACGAAAAAACCGTTATTGAGAATATTGTGGTGAGAAAGGGTCGCGCCTTTAGGGAAGCCTGTGGTTCCGGAGGTGTACTGAATATTAATGGCGTCATCAAATTGCAGCGTTGCTTGCAAGTCATCAACGTCGGTTTGGCTAACCTTGGTGCCTTCGTTCATCAGGTCAGACCAGCGCCACATACCGCTCAGTTTTTCGCTGCTTAAATTAATAATGCACTCAAGGTCAGGCAGTTTTTGCGACTTGAGTTGGCCTTCAGTGCACGCGTTAAGTTCTGGCGCTAATTCATACAGCATGGCGCTGTAGTCGGAGCTTTTGAAACTGTTGGCGGTGACCAGAAAACGCGCGCCGGATTGGTTCAGCGCGTACTCCAGCTCATGGGTGCGGTAAGAGGGATTGATGTTGACCAGAATGGCGCCAATTTTGGCGGTGGCAAACTGTGTTAACGTCCATTCGCTGCAGTTAGGTGCCCAAATGGCCACCCGGTCACCTTTATTGACGCCGATGGAGAGCAGGGCGCGGGCGCAGCGATTGACCTCTTCCTGAAGCTGGCGGTAGCTCCAGTGAATATTCTGGTGTAGCACGATCAGCGCATCGTTATCGGCATGTAGGGTGGCAATTTGATCGAATTTGTCGCCAATGGTCATGCCCAGAAGGGGCTTGTCCGCCATGCTGCTGGAGTAGCTGGGTTGGGTAAGAGCAGGTGATGCCATGTTAAGTCTCTCCGATGTCTTTTTCTTATCTAAACGGGAAGGCAGAGAATCGTTAGCCGTAGTGTTTTTTATTATTAATGACTAATATTAACTTCTAGGGCCTTTAGCCAGGGCGACTCTGGAGCTGGGTTTACGGCCGAGCTCATGAGTAATCCAAAACCCGGTATCAATCACGGCCTGTAGATCGATACCCGTTTCGATGTTCAGCCCTTCAAGTAGATAGAGCACATCTTCTGTCGCCACATTGCCTAATGCCCCTTTTGCATAAGGGCAGCCGCCTAGCCCAGCGGCGGCTGAATCAATCACGCTCACGCCCTCTTCAAGCACGGCATAAAGATTGGCCAGCGCCATGCCGTAAGTGTCATGAAAGTGGGCGGCCAGAAACTCAATGGGCACCTGCTGGCGCGTTGCTTCGATCATGCGTTTAGCAGCCAGTGGCGTACCGACGCCAATGGTGTCGCCCAGGGACACTTCGTAGCAGCCCATCTCATAAAGTGCTTTGGCCACCTCAGCCACCTTGGCCGGGGCGATCTCGCCTTCGTAAGGGCAGCCCAACACACAGGAAACGTAGCCACGCACGCGCACGCCCGCCTCTCGGGCACGCTCTAACACAGGCTCAAACCGTGTCAGTGACTCGGCAATCGAGCAGTTGATGTTCTTTTGTGAGAACGCTTCTGAAGCCGCACCAAACACCGCGACTTCTTCAACACCCACGGATAGGGCGTTTTCAAGCCCTTTTAAATTGGGCGTTAGTGCAGAGTACACAACGCCAGGGTGACGTTGAATGCCGGCCATGACCTCAACGGCATCGCCCATTTGCGGCACCCATTTGGGAGACACGAAGCTGGCCGCTTCAATATGGGTGATCCCCGCTTTAGCGAGCCGCTCGATCAGCGCAATTTTAGTCGCGGTGGGCACGATGTCACCCGGCTCGTTTTGCAGGCCGTCACGGGGCGACATTTCAAACAGCTTTACAGAAGTAGGTAATGGCATCGAGGACTCCTATTCGTTGGCCGCAAAATCGAGTAAAATGGCGCCCTGGCTAACCGTGTCACCCGCCTGAAAGTGGAAGGTCTCCACGCTGCCATCGGCGGGGGCGGTCATGGTGTGCTCCATTTTCATCGCTTCCATGACCATCAGCGGCATGCCTTTCTCAACCGCCACACCGGGCTCCACGAGTAGGGCGACTACCGTGCCGTTCATCGGTGCCGTGAGCGTGGATTCCGCCTCATGGTGACCGTGGTCAATGGCATCGATGCGCCGCCAGAACAGGCGCGTTTCACCGCTTGGATCAGCCATGACCACCACATGACCATCGCGGCGGGCCTGCAGCCGACGGCGGTGGCCGTTCAGGGTGACGGCGACCGCATCGCCGGTCAGCGGCTGTAGGCTCGCGGTGAGGGTCTCATTGCCGATAGTCAGGTTCCACAGCGCCTCGCCAGCGTTGCGTTTACCTTCGACAATCACGACTGTTTCATCACTGTCAGCGGCCTTTACATCTGATGGGTCACACAGAGCAATGCGAATGGTATGGGGTGCATTCAGGCGGAAGCCATCGTGGCGATCCCAGGGGGAGTCACTTTCGCACTCCTGGGCGAGTTGGTTCAGGCCAATCAGCGCGGCGCTGGCGTAGGCCTCCATGCCATAGGTGCGCGGTGCGAACAGGGTGGCTTCGTTACGCTCAATAAAGCGCGTATTCAGTTCGACATTTTTAAAGCCAGGGTGAGTCGCCAGGCGCATTAAGAAGGCGCGGTTGGTGACGACCCCCTGTACGTCCAGCGCTGCCAGAGCGCGGTTTAGGGTCGCCAGTGCCGCATCGCGGTCAGCCCCATGCACGATCAGCTTGGCGAGCATGGGGTCGTAGTGCATTGACACCGCATCGCCGCTCTCTACACCGCTATCCAAACGTACTTGGTCGCCGCTTAGACCAGCACCTTCTAAATCCAGCGCGAAACGGTTGAGCAGGCCGGTAGCGGGCAGGAAATCCTGATCCGGGTCTTCGGCGTAGATACGCGCTTCAAAGCTATGGCCGGTAATCGTCAGCTCATCTTGAGAGCAGGGCAGTGGTTCACCCATGGCGACGCGCAACTGCCACTCGACCAAATCCTGGCCGGTGATCATCTCAGTGACGGGGTGTTCGACCTGGAGGCGAGTGTTCATCTCCATAAAGTAGAACGAGCCATCCGCATCTAGCAGAAACTCGACGGTGCCTGCGCCCACGTAGCCGATCTCCTGAGCGGCGCGTACGGCGGCATCGCCCATGGCGCTGCGCAGCTCCGCTGTCATGCCGGGGGCGGGGGCTTCTTCGATCACTTTTTGATGGCGGCGCTGAACGCTGCAGTCCCGCTCGAATAGATAAACGCCGTTGCCATGACGGTCGCAGAATACCTGGACTTCCACATGGCGTGGCTGCACCAGGTATTTCTCGATCAGCATGCGGTCATCGCCGAAGGCGGCTTTTGACTCACGGCGGCAGCCATCTAACGCGGCCTGAAAACCATCACCGCTTTCCACAACACGCATCCCTTTACCGCCGCCGCCCGCGCTGGCTTTGAGCATGACGGGGTAGCCGATCTTGTCGGCTTCACTGCGCAGCAGGGCGTCATCCTGGTCGTCGCCGTGGTAGCCGGGCACTAGCGGCACGCCCGCATTGGCCATCCGTGCTTTGGCGGCGGATTTATCACCCATGGCAGCAATGGCTGAAGCCGGCGGGCCAACGAAGGTGATACCCGCTTCTTCAAGGGCTTTGACGAAGGTACCGTTTTCGGAAAGAAAACCGTAGCCGGGATGAATAGCGCCGGTGCCGGTACGCTTGGCAGCTTCGATGACGGCATCGATATTGAGATAACTTTCCCGCGCGGCGGCGGGGCCTAAACGCACGGCCTCGTCAGCTTCGCGTACATGGCGGGCGCTGGCATCGGCATCGGAATATACCGCGACGGTTTTCAGGCCCATGCGGCGGGCAGTGCGCATCACGCGGCAGGCGATTTCGCCGCGGTTGGCGACCAGTAGGGTATCAAAAGGCGTCGTGCGAGCGGCTTTTTCGTGTTTTTTCATGAGCGACGCTCCGAAGCGTGGGGTGTGTTATTAGAATCGGCCCAGACGGGGCGGCGCTTTTCAAAGAAACTGGATAAACCCTCTTGTCCTTCTTGGCTTACCCGCAGCTTGGCGATCACCTGGCAGGTATGCTCGCGGGTCTCGTCACTGTCAGGCGCTTTAGCAACCGCGGCCATCAGCGCTTTGGTGGCGCGCTGGGCCTGTGGCGAGCCGGCCAATAGGGTGGCCAGCAGGGTGTCCACTTCGTCGTCTAGCTTGTCGTGTTCCACCACCAGATGGACTAAACCCAGCGCGAGCGCTATTTCGGCGTCCATTACTTCTGCGGTTAACGCATAGCGGCGCATCTGTCGCTCGCCCAGGGCTCGCTGCACGTAAGGGCTGATGACCGCGGGCGATAGGCCGATTTTGACTTCCGAAAGGCAGAATTTGGCTTTACCCGAGGCGATTACTATGTCGCAGCAGGCGGCCAAGCCCACCGCACCGCCAAAGGCTGCGCCTTGCACGCGGCAGACGGTCGGGCAGGGCAGTGTATCCAGGCCGTGCATCAGGGCTGCCAGCTTGCGGGAATCGGCGACATTATCGTCAAGGTCGTAATCGACCATGCGCTTCATCCAGTTCAGATCGGCACCGGCCGAGAAGCTTTTGCCTTCTGAACCCAGCACTACCGCGCGCACTTCGCCCGCTTCGGCTTGCCTATGCAGTGCTTCAAGGTGTGCGTTTAGCTCGGCAATCAGGCCGTCGTCAAAGGCGTTATGAACCTCGGGGCGGTTTAAGGTCAGACGGGCGACGCCGCCTTCAATGATCAGTGTTGAGTAAGCCATGGTGATTGCCCCTTACATCCGGAACACGCCGAAGCGCGTCTCTTCGATTTCTGCATTCATCGCGGCGGCAAGTGACAGGCCGAGCACATCACGGGTTTGCAGTGGATCGATCACGCCGTCGTCCCACAGTCGCGCACTGGCGTAGTAGGGGTGGCCTTGGTGCTCGTACTGCTCGCGAGTGGGCTGCTTGAAGGCTTCCTCTTCCTCTTTGCTCCACTCGCGGCCTTCGCGCTCATGCTGCTCGCGCTTAACCTGCGCCAGTACCCCCGCCGCCTGTTCGCCGCCCATCACTGAAATACGCGCGTTGGGCCACATGAAGAGCAGGTTAGGATCATAAGCTCGCCCACACATACCGTAGTTGCCGGCGCCGAAGCTGCCGCCAATCAGTACGGTGTATTTTGGCACCTTGGCGCAGGCCACAGCGGTCACCAGCTTGGCACCGTGCTTGGCAATACCTTCGTGTTCGTACTTGGAGCCGACCATAAAGCCGGTGATGTTTTGCAGGAAGATCAGTGGAATCTTGCGCTGAGCGCAGAGCTCGATAAAGTGCGCGCCTTTCACCGCACTTTCTGAAAACAGCACGCCGTTGTTGGCTACGATGCCTACCGGGTAACCGTGAATATGCGCAAAGCCGGTGACCAAAGTTTCACCGTAGTAGCGCTTGAACTCATCAAAGTCGGAGTCATCGACGATGCGGCCAATTACTTCGCGCACGTCATAGGGCTTTTTAAGATCCGTTCCCACGATGCCATACAGCTCGGCAGGGTCGAGCTTGGGTGGTTTGGGCGCCTGCATGGCCAGTTGGCCGCGCTTTTGCCAGTTCAAGCGGGATACACAAGCGCGGGCAAGCTGCAGCGCATGAGCATCGTTTTCCGCGTAGTGGTCGGCCACACCGCTGACTTTGGCGTGCACATCGGCGCCGCCTAAATCTTCCGCACTAATGCTTTCGCCGGTGGCAGCTTTTACCAAGGGCGGGCCACCCAGGAAAATCGTGCCCTGCTCTTTAACGATGATCGACTCGTCTGCCATGGCGGGCACGTAGGCGCCGCCCGCGGTGCAGGAACCCATCACCACGGCAATTTGCGGAATGCCTTCAGCCGACATGGTCGCCTGGTTATAAAAGATACGCCCGAAGTGGTCGCGATCGGGAAATACTTCGTCCTGGCGGGGTAGGAAGGCGCCGCCTGAATCGACCAAATAGATGCACGGCAGGCGATGTTTACGGGCGATTTCCTGAGCGCGAATATGTTTTTTTACCGTCAGCGGAAAGTAAGTGCCGCCTTTTACCGTGGCGTCGTTAGCAACGATCACGCACTCGACGCCAGAAACCCGACCAATGCCGGTGACCACGCCCGCCGCAGGAATCTCGCTGTCGTAGATCTTGTGCGCCGCCAGGGCGGAAAATTCTAAAAACGGCGAACCTTCATCGATTAGATGATCGATGCGGTCGCGGACAAACAGCTTGCCCCGGTTTTCATGGCGCTCGCGGGCTTTAGCACCGCCACCCTGGGCGACGGCAGCGGTCAGTTCACGCAGTTTGTGAACTTCACCGAGCATTGAGGCTTCGTTGGCTTGGAACACATCGCTGCGCGGGTTGATCTGGCTATTCACAGTGCTCATGGCGCGACCTTTATTTGCTTTCGGTGAAGAGTTCGCGGCCAATCAGCATCCGGCGAATCTCGCTGGTACCCGCGCCGATTTCATACAGCTTGGCGTCGCGCAGCAGGCGCCCGGTGGGGTACTCATTGATATAGCCGTTGCCGCCGAGTAGCTGAATGGAGTCCAGGGCTACCTGAGTGGCCTTTTCGGCACAGTAGAGGATCACCCCAGCGGCGTCTTTACGTGAAGTTTGGCCACGATCACAGGCACCCGCTACGGCATATAGGTAGGCCCGGCAAGCGTTCAGGGTGGTGTACATATCCGCCACTTTGCCCTGCACCAGTTGGAACTCACCAATCGATTGATTGAACTGCTTGCGCTCGTGGATATAGGGCATCACCACATCCATGGCGGCCTGCATAATGCCAATCGGACCTGCGGCCAATACGGTGCGCTCGTAATCCAAACCACTCATGAGTACGCGTACGCCTTTGCCTTCCCCGCCTAGAATGTTTTCAGCGGGAACGGCGCAGTCCTGGAAGACCAGTTCACACGTGTTGGAACCGCGCATGCCCAGCTTGTCGAGCTTCTGGGCGGTAGAGAAACCGGGCATGCCTTTTTCGATAATAAAGGCGGTGATGCCTTTGGAGCCCGCTTCGGGGTCGGTTTTGGCGTATACCACCAGCACATCGGCATCCGGACCGTTGGTGATCCACATTTTGTTGCCGTTAAGGATGTAGTGGTCGCCATTCTGCTTGGCACGCAATTGCATCGAGACCACATCAGAGCCTGCGCCGGGTTCCGACATGGCCAAAGCGCCCACGTGATCGCCGCTGATCAGCTTGGGGAGATACTTGGCTTTCTGTTCGGGGGAGGCGTTGATCTTGATCTGGTTAACGCACAGGTTGGAGTGGGCGCCGTAAGAGAGCGCTACCGATGCACTGGCCCGCGAGATCTCTTCCATGGCGATACAGTGGGCTAGATAGCCCATACCGCTACCGCCATCCTCTTCAGAGACGGTGATGCCGAGCAGACCCATATCACCAAACTTCTTCCACAGATCATTAGGGAACTCGTTATTGCGGTCGATTTCGGCAGCGCGGGGAGCAATCTCGCTGGCGGCAAAGGCGTTGACCTGCTCGCGCAGCATGTTCAGTTCGTCATCAAGACCGAAGTTGAGTTCTGAGTAGTGTGAAAACATGGTCAATCACCTGTTGTTAATTGTACTGGCTAATAATGTTGGCTAGCGGCGTCGGCAAGTCGAGCTGGCGGCACGAATAACCGGATGCCAAATCAGTGCATCGTGGCGGAAGAGGGGGTAGACGCTTTGTCGGTCGAACCCCCACGATCCTCTTCGTTCTGCTTTTCCTGGGGCTCTTTTTCAAGTAGTTCTTCAAGCGCCTGTCGGCAGCGTATTTCAGCGCTTTCAAGCTCTAACTGCACCATCTTGATGTCTTTCATTTGCTGGTCGAGTGCCGCCCGGCGCTCGCCTATCTTGCTCAGCATCAGGTGCAGCTGCTTCTTACTGCCGCTGCGGGTTTCGTCCCATAGCTCGAATAGTTCGCGGATCTCGGCCAACGAGAAGCCTAAGCGCTTACCGCGGATGGTGAGCTTTAGTCTTACCCGGTCTTTGCTGCTATACACCCGGGTTTGGCCACGGCGCGTGGGGTGAAGCAATTCCTGGTCTTCGTAAAAACGGATGCTGCGGGTGGTCAAGTCAAACTCGCTGGCCAGTTCACTAATCGAGTAGGTTTTGCTCATGGTGACGTTCTCTTTAAAAGGCGTTGTTCCTAAAGGTTGTCACCTATGGAACACTGCCAATGAGGCTAAAACAAGTTTACGTTAACGTAAAGCGATTGTTGCTAGCAGTTGAAAAGCGTTGAAATATAGTAAGTCATTGATATAGCTGTTTTGAAAGCGCTCGTTAATGCAATGGATTTCCAGTGATAGACCAAAGTTGTAATTGTATTGCCATAGCGAGAGTTGATAGTTTGCACATGCACCTTACGTTCAGGTAAGCCATTGGTGGACGATTTCACTACTAGCCGATTACCTGCAATAGAGTCAGCACTACAACAATAAGAGGCTTGCCACTCTATGAGTGCAAACGATGTCCTTCAGGGACCTGTCCTCGAAACCCGAGGGCTAACCAAAGAGTTCCGTGGGTTTACCGCTGTGGACGACGTTAATCTTCAGGTACAGGAAGGGCATATTCACGCGCTGATCGGCCCCAATGGCGCCGGTAAAACCACTGTGTTTAACCTGCTGACCAAGTTTTTGCCGCCTACCCGTGGCGACATTTTGTATCGTGGCAAGTCGATCACCAGTAAAAAATCCAACGAAATTGCTCAGTTAGGCTTGGTGCGCTCATTTCAGATCTCTGCGGTGTTTGCTCACATGACGGCCCTTGAGAATGTGCGGGTAGCCCTGCAGCGCAAGTTGGGTACATCGTTTCATTTCTGGAAGTCTGAAAAATCCCTGGATCACCTTAATGAGCGCGCCCTTGAGCTACTGGAAGAAGTGGGGCTGCGGGAGTATGCCGATACCTTAACGGTAGAGATGCCCTATGGGCGCAAGCGAGCGCTTGAGCTAGCCACCACCTTGGCGCTCGATCCCACCATGATGCTGCTTGATGAACCTACTCAGGGCATGGGCGCGGAAGACGTTGACCGTATCGTGGCGTTGATTAAGCGTGTCTCCCAGGGGCGTACTGTATTAATGGTGGAGCATAACTTAAGCGTCGTGAGCCGCCTGTGTGATCGCATCACCGTGTTGGCGCGAGGCGCTGTTCTGGCCGAGGGCGATTACGATGCTGTTTCCCGGAACCCACTGGTGCGCGAGGCCTATATGGGCAGCGACGCCGCGGAAGAGGATGGTTCTGAAAAAGAGGGAGCTGCTGTATGAACATCGCTGAGGCCGAAGCGCCTGTTGAGAACACGCAAAGTCTAGAAATGTTGCGCGTGCAGGATCTACACGCCTTTTATGGCGAGTCTCATATCCTGCACGGCGTCAATTTTGATGTGAAGCGTGGCGAGCTGGTGACGCTGCTGGGGCGCAACGGCGCCGGGCGTAGCACCACGCTCAAATCGATCATGAACATGGTGGGGCGCCGTACCGGCTCTATCGTGATTAACGGCAATGAAACGCTGCATATGAAGCCGCACCATATTCCACGGTTAGGCATCGGTTACTGCCCTGAGGAGCGCGGTATTTTTGCCAGCTTGGATGTGCATGAAAACCTGCTGCTCCCGCCTACCGTGCGTTCCGGCGGTATGAGCCTGGACGAAATCTACGCCATGTTTCCGAACCTCTATGAGCGGCGTCGAAGCCAGGGCACGCGACTTTCCGGTGGCGAGCAGCAGATGCTGGCCATGGCGCGCATTCTGCGTACAGGTGCTCGCATGCTGCTACTCGATGAAATTACCGAAGGGCTTGCCCCAGTCATCGTACAGAAACTTGCCGAGGTGCTGGTTCAGCTAAAAGAGCGCGGGATGACCATTGTGCTCGTAGAGCAAAACTTTCGCTTCGCGGCGCCGCTGGCGGATCGCCACTTCGTAATGGATCACGGGCAGATTGTCGAAGAAATCAGCGCCGCGCAGCTACCGTCGCGGCGGGAACATCTCAACTCAATGCTAGGGGTATAGCGCACCATTAGACGTACCTGACGACACGCTCGCTGTTCATAAGAACAATAAATGCATCATTTACTTGGTAGATCGTTACACAACCGCTCAAGCACACCATAACCGCTATATCACAACAACAAGGCCCCAGGGCCAGGAGACGAACATGACCTTTATGAAAAAAACGCTGGCTGCCAGCATCGCCGTGGCGGCAGCTTCAAGCATCGCTGTGTCCACCGCCCAGGCAGATATGAGCGATGGTGAAGTCCGTATTGGTTACCTCGCCGATATGTCCGGCACTTATCGCGACCTTGCAGGCCCAGGCGGCTTGACCGCCATGGAAATGGCGGTGGCCGATTTTGGCGGCAGCGTAAATGGCGCCCCCATCGTTATTTCCAGTGCTGACGATCGCAACAGCGCTGACGTGGGGGCTAATACCGTGCGTGGTTGGATCGATCAGGATAACGTCGATATGGTGGGCGGCTTGGTAGCGTCTTCTGTGTCTATTGCGGTAACCAAAGTACTGGAAGAGAACAACGGTCTGGGGATCGTTTCCGGTTCAGCGGCTTCAAGCATTACCAACGAGCACTGCACGCCTAACCACATCCACTGGGTCTACGATACCTACCCACTGGCGAATGGTACTGCTAAAGCGGTCGTCGAGCAGGGTGGCGACAGCTGGTTCATGCTGACCGCGGATTACGCTTTTGGACATGCGCTTGAAGCCGATGTCACCAAGGTAGTGGAAGAGAGCGGCGGTGAGATTGTAGGCGGCGTGCGTCACCCGTTCCCAACCAGCGACTTCTCCTCTTATATTCTTC
Source organism: Vreelandella indica (assembly GCF_037070225.1). Taxonomy (NCBI): domain Bacteria; kingdom Pseudomonadati; phylum Pseudomonadota; class Gammaproteobacteria; order Oceanospirillales; family Halomonadaceae; genus Vreelandella; species Vreelandella indica. The sequence continues at coordinate 59,181 of NZ_JBANSO010000001.1, read as the reverse complement.
AAGCCCAGGGCTCGGGTGCCAAGATCGTGGGCCTGGCCAATGCGGGCGCGGATACTGTTAACGCGATCACCACGGCCAGCCAGTTTGGTTTGACGCAATCCGGCCAGCAGCTCGCGGGTCTGTTAATCTTCCTGAATGACGTTCACGCGCTTGGTCTTGAAGCTACGCAGAACCTGCTGCTAACGACCGGCTGGTACTGGGATATGGACGAGCAGTCTCGTGAATGGTCGCAGCGCTACTTCGATGAAGTGGGCCGTATGCCGACCATGGTACAAGCCGGTATCTACTCCAGCACCATGCACTACCTGAAAGCCGTAGAAGCCGCGGGCACCGACGATCCTGAAACCGTGCGTGCGCAGATGGCTGACATGCCCATCGAGGACTTCTTTGCCCGCAACGGCAGCATTCGTGAAGATGGCCGCATGATTCACGATATGTACCTGGCTCAGGTAAAAACGCCTGAAGAGTCCACCGGTGAGTGGGACCTTTACGAAATCCTCAGCACCATTCCCGCCGCAGAAGCCTACCGCCCGCTTTCTGAGAGCCAGTGCAAACTGGTACAGAACTAATCTCAGGCAGCACTTGCGCTAGGAAGTCATCGCAAGAGATGTGCAAAACCGGTTGGCGGCAAGTTGCCGCCAACTGTTTGATGGCGAGGAGAGTCGCGTTATGACGATGATATTCGGCGTGCCAATGGCCGTCTTCATGGGCCAGCTGACGCTAGGTCTTGTGAACGGCGCCTTTTACGCACTGCTTAGCCTGGGCCTGGCGGTCATCTTCGGCCTGTTGAAGATCGTCAACTTCGCCCACGGGGCGCAATACATGCTGGGGGCCTTCGCCGCGCTGTTAGGCTTTCGTTATCTGGGCATTAACTACTGGCTGGCGCTGCTGCTAGTTCCCCTTGTGGTGGGTGCTTTCGGCGTACTGCTGGAGCGCTTTCTGCTGCGCCGAATCGCCCATTTGGATCATCTTTATGGGCTGCTGCTGACCTTTGGTCTGGCACTGATTTTTGAAGGCACGCTGGTCAACTTCTTTGGGGTGTCCGGCGCGCGTTACGCAACGCCTGAGATACTGCAGGGCGGCTTGAACCTGGGTTTCATGTTCTTGCCCACGTATCGTGCCTGGGTGTTGGTGGCAGCACTGGCGATGTGCCTGTTTACTTGGTTCATGATCGAGCGGACGCGGTTAGGAGCCTACCTGCGGGCGGGCACTGAAAACTCCCAGTTGATGCAGGCGTTTGGCGTTAATGTGCCGCTGCTGATTACCCTTACCTATGGCTTCGGCGTGGCCCTGGCAGCGTTCGCAGGTGTGCTTGCCGCGCCGCTCTATCCGGTTTCACCCACCATGGGTTCCAGCCTCTTGATCGTGGTGTTCGCGGTCGTGGTGATTGGCGGTATGGGCTCGATACTGGGCGCCATCATTACCGGCCTGGCGATGGGCATCATCGAAGGCCTGACCAAGGTGTACTACCCGGAGGCCTCAAATACGGTGATCTTCTTCGTCATGATCGTCGTGCTCATGTTGCGCCCAGTCGGGCTGTTCGGTAAGGAGGCATAAGCATGATGACCGAATCTCAACCAATGGCGGCACCCTCAGCGGTGATGGAGCGCCAAAAGCGCGCCAAGTTTCGCCGTAATATGTTTTATCTAGCACTGATCGTAGTGGGGCTGGTAGCACCCTTTCTTGCCTACCCCGTGTTTCTGATGAAAGTGCTCTGTTTTGCGCTATTCGCCTGCGCGTTCAACCTGCTACTTGGCTATGCGGGGTTGTTATCCTTCGGGCATGCAGCGTTCTTGGCCACCGGCGGCTACGTGACCGGCTACTTGCTAGCGAGCTACCCCGGGCTAACGCCAGAGCTGGGTATTATCGCTGGCACCGTGATGGCGACCTTATTGGGCGTGCTGTTCGGGGTGCTCTCCATTCGTCGCCAGGGGATCTATTTTGCCATGGTGACCCTGGCCATCGCCCAGCTGGTGTATTTTATGTTTGTGCAGGCGCCGTTTACCGGCGGTGAAGATGGCTTACACGGCGTACCGCGGGGCGAGTTGTTTGGCTTTATCAGCCTGAGCAGCAACCTGGCGATGTACTACTTCGTGTTTGCGATCTTCATCTTCGGCTTCGCGCTGATTCAGCGCACGGTGCACTCGCCGTTTGGCCAGGTGCTGAAAGCGATTCGTGAAAACGAGCCTCGCGCGGTATCGCTGGGCTACAACGCCGATGCCTACAAGCTGGTAGCGTTCGTGATATCTGCCGGTTTGGCCGGGCTGGCCGGTTCGACCAAAACCGTGGTCTTCCAGTTAGCCTCGCTCACCGATGCCCACTGGCATATGTCTGGCGAGGTCATTCTGATGACCCTGCTGGGTGGGGTAGGAACGCTACTGGGCCCCTTAATGGGCGCGGGCATAGTGGTTAGCCTCCAGCATATTTTGGCCCAATCGCCGCTGGGCAACTGGGTGAGCGTGATCCTCGGCATTATCTTTGTGTTCTGCGTGCTGAGCTTCCGCAGCGGTATCGTCGGCGAGCTGGACAAAATGTACCGGAAAAACTTCAAGTAGCCCTTAGAGACGGCTTTGTCTCGTGCTTATCGATTCTTCCCATTGGGCGCCGCTTGGCGCCCTTTTTTCTCGTCTCTTTTGTTATGCGACGCTCAAGATTTTCCATACGCCGCTTGAACCTCTACACCTAAGGTCGCAAGCGCATGCAGGTTGCTTGTGATCGGGTAAATGGATAAGTTAACGTTAACGTCAATTATAACGACAACAGCAGTGCGCACGCGCATTTGCGGAGATACGCCATGAATTTTGAACTCAACGAAGACCAGGTCGCCTTTGCCGATATGGCGCGGGCGTTTGCCCAAAACGAACTTGAGCCCCATGCGGCCGAGTGGGACCAAACCTCGTTCTTTCCGGTCGATGTGATTCGCAAAGCGGGCGAGCTGGGATTTTGCTCGCTGTATGCCCCAGAAAGCGTAGGCGGGTTAGGGCTTTCGCGGTTGGATGCCAGCATCATATTCGAGCAGCTCGCCATGGGCTGCACCTCGACCACGGCGTATCTAACCATTCACAACATGGTGACCTGGATGCTGGCGGATTTCGGCACACCAGATGCCGTAGAGCAGTGGGGCGCAAGGCTTGCTACGGGTGAACTGTTGGGTTCCTACTGCCTGACCGAGCCTAACTCAGGTTCCGACGCCGCCTCGTTAAAAACCACCGCCAAGCGCGATGGCGATCACTACGTGCTGACCGGCAGCAAGATGTTTATTTCCGGCGCGGGTAGCACCGATTTTCTGGTAGTGATGGCGCGCACCGGTGGTGAGGGAGCGAGCGGTGTGTCAGCGTTTGCGGTGGATGCCAAGAGCGACGGCATCAGCTACGGGCGCAAGGAAGAGAAAATGGGCTGGAACAGCCAACCCACCCGCATGATTACCTTTGAAGACGTGCGGGTGCCTGCCAATCACCTATTGGGCAACGAAGGCGACGGTTTCAAAATCGCCATGAAGGGCCTCGATGGCGGGCGGATCAACATTGCCACGTGTTCAATCGGCACCGCGCAGCAGGCGATCAACAAAGCGCGGGAATACATGCTCGAGCGCAAGCAGTTCGGCAAACGGCTCGCCGAGTTCCAAGCGTTGCAGTTCCGCCTGGCCGATATGGTCACCGAGCTGGTCGCGGCACGCCAATTGGTGCGCATGGCCGCTACCAAGCTGGACGCTGGCCACGCCGATGCACCGACTTACTGCGCCATGGCCAAACGCTTTGCTACCGATGTGGGCTTCAAGGTATGCGACGAAGCGCTGCAAATGTACGGCGGCAACGGCTATATCAAGGAGTACCCCATGGAGCGCTACGTGCGCGATACCCGGGTGCACCGGATTCTCGAAGGCACCAACGAAATCATGCGCCTGATCATCTCCCGCCGGGTATTGGCAGACGGCGCCACCGAGCTGTAAAGGATAAGGAATGCCCATGAGCAGTGTACTGTTTACCGAACACCCCGCCCAAGACGGCCACGTCATCGCCGAAATAAAGCTGGATGCCGAGCGCTCGCTGAACGCGTTAACGCTCGAGATGTGCGAAGCGATGTTGCCGCGCCTGCGCGAATGGGCCACCGACGAACGCGTGGTGGCGATACTGCTGGATAGCGCCGGCGAAAAAGCGTTCTGTGCCGGTGGGGATGTCGTCAATCTGTACAAAACAATTACCGGCGAGGGCGACCCCAGCTTTCCCGAACGCTTTTTCGAAACCGAGTACCGTCTCGACTATTTACTGCACACTTATCCCAAGCCGGTGATCTGCTGGGGGAGCGGTATTGTCATGGGCGGCGGCATGGGGCTATTGAGTGCCAGCAGCCACCGGGTGGTGACCGAAACCTCGCGCCTGGCCATGCCGGAAGTCACTATCGGCCTTTACCCGGATGTTGGCGCCAGCTGGTTTTTGAATCGCCTGCCCAACGGTACAGGGCGCTTTTTAGCCATGACCGGCTGTCAGGTCAGCGCGCCGGATGCCGTACACCTCGGCCTGGCCGATCGCTGTATTGCCAGTCACCACCGGGATGCCTTGCTACAGCAGCTCATCGATGCGCGCTGGGGTAAAGGCGCTGACACCGATGCCCACGGCGTGGTCAACCGCATTATGCGCGAGCTAGAGCAAACCTCGCAGCCGGTGTTTGCCGAGCTGGAAGCCCCCGTTTATCAGCACGCCACGCTGATTCGCGAATTGATGGATCACGACAGCGTCGAGCAGATCGTTGCCGCTATTGCCGCGGTAAAAAGCGACAACAAGTGGTTCAACAAAGCGCAGAAAACGCTGGCCCACGGCAGCCCGGTGTCCATCAAGCTGATCGATGAACAGTTGAAGCGCGCCAAACACATGTCGCTGGCGGAAGTGTTCCAGTTTGAGATGGCGCTTTCGGTACAGTGCTGCCGCCACCGCGAATTCCCTGAGGGCGTGCGTGCGCTGTTGGTCGATAAAGATGGCCAACCCGCGTGGACTTACCCGGATGTCGCTTCGGTGGAAGAAAGCTTTATCAATGAACTGCTGGCCTCTCCCTGGTCGCAAAATCCTCTGTCGGATCTGCGCTAACTTAATTTCCCAAACACGCTAACAAGGACAATAAAGATGACGACTGTTGCATTTATCGGTTTAGGCAATATGGGTGGCCCGATGGCCGCCAACCTATCGAAAGCGGGTTTTAACGTTCGCGCTTTTGACCTTTCAGAAGACGCACTAGAAACAGCCAAAGCCAACGGCTGCGAAGTCGCGTTTTCAGCCCAAGAAGCCGCCACCGGTGCGGATTTTGTCATCTCAATGCTGCCCGCAGGCAAGCATGTGCGCGGACTCTATGTTGAAGGCGATACGCCGCTGTTCGAAGTGATCAAGCAGAGCGCGCTGGTGATCGACTGCTCCACGATTGATGCCGATACAGCCCGCAGCGTAGCCGCCGAAGGCGAGAAGCTAGGCGTTGGCTTTGTGGATGCGCCGGTTTCCGGCGGGGTAGGCGGCGCGCAAGCGGGCACACTAACGTTTATCGTGGGTGGCTCGGAGGCTCAGTTCGAACAGGCCAAACTAGTGCTGGACGTGATGGGCAAAAACATCTTCCACGCCGGAGACCATGGCGCCGGGCAGGTGGCCAAAGTGTGCAACAACATGCTGCTATCCATCCTGATGGCGGGCACCTGTGAAGCGATCAATATGGGCGTCAAAAACGGCCTCGACCCAGCGGTGCTATCAGAAATCATGAAGCAGAGTTCCGGCGGCAACTGGGCTCTCAACGTTTACAATCCCTACCCAGGCGTCATGGAAAACGCCCCCGCTTCGAAAAACTACCAAGGCGGCTTCCAGGTAGACCTGATGATCAAGGATCTGGGCCTGGCCATGGATGTCAGCCAGCAAAGCGCCTCCGCAGTACCCATGGGCTCCGCCGCCCGCTCGCTGTTTACCCTGCATAAAGCCAAAGGCAACGGCAAACTCGACTTCTCCAGCCTGATGCAGTTTTATCAGGATAAAGCGTGAGGGTAAGTGGTAAGGCGTAAGGTGTGAATCGTGAAAGGCGAGGAGCACGGAGTGGTGTATTCTCTTCCCACCATCCATTAACAAAAAAGGACAACCATGATCACGCTTTGGGGCCGCAACAACTCCACCAACGTCAAAAAAGTGCTGTGGGTACTGGAAGAGCTGGAACTGCCTTTCGAGCAAATCCAAGCCGGTCTTCATCACGGTGTTAACAATACTCCGGAATACCTGACCATGAACCCCACCGGGCTGGTGCCGCTACTCAAAGACGACGCCACCGATAGCGTGCTGTGGGAATCCAACGCCATTATTCGCTACCTGGCCGCCCAATACGGCCAGAACAAGCTTTGGATCGAAGCACCCGCCGAGCGCGCCCAAATGGAAAAATGGATGGAGTGGGCCAACAGCACGCTAACGCCAGCTCACCGCAAGATCCTGATGGGATATGTCAGAACATCGCCCGAAAAACGCGATAACGCCGCCATTGAAGCAGCGGTGAAAGAGTCCGAAGCGCTATTCAAATTAATGGACAATGCATTGGCAAAGCAGGCTTGGTTCTCCGGTGACGAATTTGGCTTGGGTGATATCGCCATCGCGCCCTTTATTTACAACATGCTCAACAGCGGACTAACTTGGCAATCGCACCGCAATCTTGAACGCTGGTACCAACAGCTCACCGAACTACCCAGTTTCCAAAAAGTGGTGATGATCCCAGTAACATAAACAGTGGGCGCAAAATGAGCGGTGGTTAGCCCCGCTCATCTTTAGAAGAGTTCATCACAATGTGCGTAGCAATGGCACTCACATGTGTTTGAGTGCCCAGCACATCGGTATGAAAACGCTTGTAGCTGGCAAGATCGCTAGTTTCCACACGCAGCAGATATTCAAACGAGCCCGCAATGTTATGGCACTCGGCCACTTCACCGGCCACCAGCATGGCACGCTCAAACCCCTCTTGGGCGGCTTTGGTATGTGACGATAACCCCACCGTGACATAAGCCACAAACCCTTTGCCCGTATGCTCCGGCGCGGTCACCACGCGGTAGCCTTTAATAACGCCATTTTTTTCAAGCTCTTGGACGCGTCGCAAGCAAGCGGAGGGAGAAAGATCAACGCGCTGAGCCAGCTGTACGTTGCTGATTTTTCCATCATGTTTTAGTGCTTGCAATATTCTGCGGTCTATCGTGTCAATCTTCATGGTTTGTTGCATATAAAAAGAAACGAAGCCCACATTAGATCAAACGTTGCTCTATAACGCTTGTAAAATTCTTCTCTCACGTTGAGGTAAAGAGAAGGAGAGGCGCAATGACTTTTTCGGTAATAGTGGCGCTGGCTGCATTTGCGTTTGTTACCACGGTAACGCCAGGGCCTAACAACCTGATGCTGCTGGCCTCTGGCGCTAATTTTGGTTTTAAAAAGACGCTACCCCACATGGTCGGCATCGTTGTGGGGCTGAGTGCGCTAACGCTGGTGGTGGGCGGTGGGTTGATGGCGCTGTTTGAGGCTTACCCGATTCTCAATACCTGGCTAAGCATTCTTTCCGCTGCCTATTTGCTCTGGCTGGCCTGGAAAATCGCGACAGCCGCGCCGCTCAAAGAGAACGATGGCAAAGGCAAACCCATGACGCTACTGCAGGCGGCCGCGTTTCAGTGGGTAAACCCCAAAGCGTGGGCCATGGGCCTTTCCGCCATTACCCTTTACGCCCCCAATAAAACACTAGTCTCGGTGTTGATCGTAGCCAGCGTGTTTGCAGTGGTCAGCTTTCCCGCTATTTCTGTGTGGGCCTGGTTGGGCATCGTGGTGCGCCAATGGCTCAACAGCCACACCCGTTACCGTGTGTTCAATATCACCATGGCGCTACTGTTAATAGCATCGCTATACCCGGTGCTAAACCTTTAGAGCCTAAACATAGAGCAATGGCGTAGCGGGTGGTAACGAGTAGCGAGCGCCGCGAAGCTGCCCTAAGTTCCGCATACACAGTGACATCATTCCCGATTAGATAAGATTTAGGCACCGTGGCAAGTAGACACTTACTAGCCTAGTCTTACGTAGGAAAAACAAAAATAAAGGAATTCACATGTTTCTTACACGACACAGCTTCATCAGTGGCTTGGCAGCCATCGCGTTACTCGCTGGAAACATAACTTACGCTGCCGACGATGCTACCAAGCGAATTATGGTTTATGGAGACTCCAATACATGGGGTTATATGCCCGTCGAAAGCGGCCCTACAACGCGTTACCCAGCTGATGTACGCTGGCCCGGCGTCATGGAAACAGAGCTTGGCTCCGAATATGAAGTGATTGAGGAAGGCTTGAGCGCACGCACCACCGACGTACCTGACCCCACACTTCCTCACATTTCTGGAGCAGGACTTGATGGTTCCGCCTATTTGTCATCTGCTATCGCAACACATCACCCGCTTGATTTAGTTGTGATCATGCTTGGCACGAATGATGTTAAGGCAATGTTTGATCGCTCACCGTTTCGAATTGCACTCGGTGTGGGAAAGCTGATCGACATAGTGGAACAGACAGGCGGTGGGGTTGGAACCTCTTATCCAGCACCAAAGGTGTTGGTTCTCTCACCGCCTCCACTGGGAAATGTGGCGCCTGAGGGGCGCGCTGAAAGATTCGCTGGCGGCGTCGAGAAAACAGAAGCACTTCCACCCCTATACGAGGCAATTGCTGAGGCGGCTGGAGTGGAGTTTTATGACGTTGGTACGCTGGCAACCACGGATGGAATAGACGGCGTTCATTTCTCTCCGGAAACGCACAATGCGATTGGCGTCGGCGTCGCCGAAAAGGTCATGTCAATTCTTGAGTAGTCGTCGTTGGGTTCTGTAGTGCCTAGCATGCCTTCTCAATGATTAAGCGTTCATGAATAAGACGCTTCTAACACCGCTATCTCATCATTGAGCGCCTGCAACGTATCACATGCCAAGCCATGCCGCTCGGCGCTCTCAATCAACGGCCCCAAGATCGCCCCACGCTCGGTGGGGCGCTTGGCCTCCACATCCTGCAGCATTGAGGCTTTGTTATTTGCGGTGTTTTCAACCACCTGCCACACCAAAGCTAACCACGCTGCTTCATCTTGGCCGTTATTAGGTGGCGCAATGCCCTCGGCCAGCATAATCGCCGCGACTTCCTTCACCACGGTCACCACACGGCCCGCATACGCCTCACCGCGCAATTCCCCGTTACGCACATTATTCAATGCCACCAACGGATTTATCGCCGCGTTCACCGCCAGCTTCTGCCACAAACGCTGGCGAATATCAGTCACCGCCGTAGCAGTAAGCCCTGCCTGAGTGAGTGTTAGTGCCAGTGTTTCCGCCAACTCACCGTGTCGATTGTTCAAATCACCCACAAAGGTATGCCCGCGACCCGCATGCATGACGCCATCATCACCGGTTAAGTAAGCTCCTTCCGTGGTGGTCGCACACAGCACCGGGCCTGGCCACGCCTGAGTAATACGCGGCTGCGATAAAAATCCGTTTTGCCACAGTACCAATGGGGTAGTGGCAGGAAGGGCGTTAGCAACGCTTTCCAGGGCCCCCTCAGCAACCATCGCTTTCGTGGTGATATGCAAAAAGGCGGGTGGTTCATACGTTTCAGGAGCCAACTGAGCAACAGTAAGAGTGTTGAGAAGCTGCACACGCTGTTCGCCTTCCGGGGTGGTAAGCGTTTGCTGTGCAGGCAACGCTCGTCGGCCAATTAGCGTGGTGGCCGCTAAAGGTGAAAGCGAATGAGCCAATAGGCGGCCAATGGCCCCAGGGCCGATAATCCAGTGTGAAGACATGGCGAACACTTTGTTTGTGGTGGTAGCAGAAATTCAGAATGACAGAAAATGTTATAAAACCACTAGTAGAACGCTCCATCCCTTGTAAAGCTTATGCTAACTTAGCGTTAATCACTTGCTAGGTAGCGTCCCATGTCGATTGAAGTCTGGTTTGCCTTTGCTCTTGCATCTGTTGCCTTGCTCGCCATTCCTGGGCCGACAATTTTGACCGTGGTCAGCTACTCTATCGCCCAAGGTAAGCGTGCCAATATTCCGCTTGTCGCTGCGGTGGCGTTGGGTGATTCAACCGCGCTACTTTTTTCGCTACTCGGGCTGGGTGCGGTGTTAGCCACCTCGGCCTTTTGGTTCACCGTTATCAAATGGATCGGCGGTTTATATCTGCTTTATATGGGCATAAAGCTGTTACGTGCGGGCATATCGTCGGTGCAGCCGGTGTCATCAGCGGTATCAGGTTCGCGTTGGAAGCTCTTCAGCAATACCTATCTCGTTACCGCGTTGAACCCAAAGGGCATTATCTTCTTCGTCGCTTTCTTGCCGCAATTTGTTAATCCGAATAACGACGCGGGGCAGCAGCTTTGGATTCTTGCGGTTACGTTCGTAGTGTTGGCAACACTGAATGCCACTTTTTACGCCGTGTTCGCGTCATCAGTGCGTAAGTTACTGACATCACGCCGTGCGCAGCGCCGTTTTAATGTCGTAGGTGGAACGTTGCTTTTTTCCGCAGGTGTATGGGCGTTGCTTGCCAAGCGGCCCGCGTAATAAGCGTCCGGTGACATTAAACAGTCAGAATCTAAACGGAATAAATCATGATCAGAGATGCTGCAAAGGGCGATTCAGCCGCAATAGCGCACATTTATAATTACTAGATTGAAAATACCGTTATTTCATTCGAAGAAGCTCCCGTGTCGGATTCAGACATCCAACGTAGGATTGAGAATGTTCAGGGGGTAGGGTTACCGTGGCTGGTGGCTGTGGAAGACGATGCTGTGGTGGGTTATGCCTACGCTACAAAATGGAAGGAGAGAAGCGCCTACCGATTTTCAGTCGAAGCCAGCGTCTACCTTTTCCACCAGATGCAAGGCAGGGGCTTAGGCGCAAAACTCTATGAAACGATCTTTTCCAAGCTCTTAGAGGGCGGGATTCATACGGTGATCGGCGGCATTACGCTTCCCAACCCCGCCAGTGTCGCACTGCATGAAAAAATGGGTATAAGAAAGTAGCCTATTTTGAAAAAGTAGGGTTTAAATTCAATCAGTGGCACGATGTAGGCTACTGGCAGCTAAACTGGCACAGCTGATTGTAACGCACGCGCCTGTCCATCTCGTTCTCAATCAACAACGCTGAAACGCCCGGCGCTCCCTCCAGCCCGACATACAAAAAGAAGCTAATGATGTAGCCAATATTACGGGCGACTGATTTCTAATGACGGTAGTAGGCATAGTCTGGTAGCGTTGAGGCTAAGCAAAATTGGCCAATTGCAGGCTGCCTGAATAAGACTAAACGCAGTCGATTACTGCTGTGAGACTCTTTGCTAGGAGCCCGCTTTCGACCGAGGGTGTGTGAAAATGTAGTGGCCGTTATAGTTTGCCATGATGGCCTATGCACTACCTTTGAACCCCTTTTAAAATGGGTGGATTACTGAATCTATTACGCCAATGATGGCATGGTCCACACTAAGTTCCAGGGGAGGCTCTCTTTGGCTGAAGGAACGTACCGCTATCAGCAGTTGGAGCAGTGGATACTGCAAGGCATCATTGAAGGTCGTTGGACGCCGGGGGATCGTCTACCATCCATTCGAGAGATATGTACACAACAGGGCGTGTCAAAAGCCACAGTCCAGCATGCCCTGCAACGACTTGAGGCCCAGGGAGTTCTGGAGGTTAGGCCTAAGGCAGGACATTTCGTAACCCTGATGCCAAAAACCACGCAATCACCTCGGGTGATATCCCGTATCGATGCCCCGCGCCCCGTCAACGTTAGTGATTTCCTGCTGGACATTATGGATCGAAAGGCGGCGTTCGACCTTCTGCCCGAACTGCATGCCGGCAAACTGCCACCAGGAATCGTAAGTCTCAACCGGGCCATTGGGAGGGCGCTTCGGAGGCAGTGTGGTGCCGACTTCCAGTATTACGACACACCTGCAGGCGATATGAAGTTGCGGGAGCAGCTTGCGCTTCTGCTGGCTAAACGAGGGTGGCCAGTTACGCCAGATAAACTATGTATAACCTCTGGCTGTCAACATGCCTTATTCCTGGCGCTAATGGCCTGCTGTCAGCGCGGGGACGTCGTCGCCGTGGAATCGCCGGGTTTCTATGGTGTACTGCAACTGCTGGAACAACTCGGTTTGCAAGTCATGGAAATACCAGCCTCCACGGCAAGCGGTATGGATATGGATGCCCTTGAAGAAGCCCTGGGGCGCTGGAACATCCAGGCATGCGTCGTGTCTCCGGCGTTTGCCACGCCAGGGGGGGCGTTGATGCCTGAGGCTTCCCGGCGACGCCTGATGGCGCTGGCGGAAAAGTACGATCTGGCCATAATCGAAGACGATATATACGCCGAGTCCGGGTTTTCCCGGGTTCCCGACACCCTTAAGGCGCTGGATGATAGCAATCGTGTCATCCACTGCAGTTCGTTTTCCAAGGTGTTGTCCCGGGACCTGCGCCTGGGTTGGATTTCAGGGGCACGCTGGCATCAGCGGATACTGCATCTGAAAATGGTGACTCAACTGGCCAGTAGCCGCTATTTGCAACAGGGCGTTGCAGCCTATATGGAAGAGGGTGAGCTGTCCGCCCATCTTCGCAGGCAACGGAAGTTGATGAGTGAGCAACGCGACCGCCTACTGGCTTCACTGCTCGCATGGCCGGTGCCGGTAAGAGTGACGGCGCCCCAGGGCGGCCTGGCGGTCTGGCTGGAACTGCCTGCAACGGTCGACACCCTGGCTGCATACCCCAAGGCGCTTGACGCAGGTGTTGTGATCACGCCCGGCCCGCTTTTTTCCGCATCGGGTAAGTATGGCAATTGTCTGAGGGTCAGCTTTTCCCATCCCTGGGATGAGCGAAGAATCCATGCCCTGAATCAACTACCAGAGTTGCTGAATCTCACCTGACAGCCCATCTGTCCCTATCGAAAATTAAAAATTTGAACCTGCACCGATCCGGCGAAACTAGATAATCTCACTTTCAAATAGAACGAATGTAAGTGAGTAATGAGCCAGAATAAACTGCTTCGCAATATCGATACCAAGCCTTACAGCTCCAGGCTCATGGATAAAATTCATACCCGCAGTTTCAAGGGCTATTTCAGGCGCCTGAGAATCCTTGGTGGAGCCCTCCTCTTTGCCCTGTATTTTGGAACTGTCTGGTTAACCAGCGGAGACCGCCAGGCGGTCTTATGGGACCTTTCTGAATTGAAGATCCTCAATAAGGGTCAGCACAGCCAGAGTTATAACATCGGTGTGTCTGGAGTGGACGGCCTGCAACTGAGCTCTGTAGCGACTGTGTCTGTAGGAGCAGGGGAGAGAGTTGAGCTACCGGTTACCATATCCGTTGCACTGGAGTCCCTTGAGACTGAAGTCAGTGCTATCAATGTCCATCTTCAATCAGTGAAAGATCCGGCACTGAAACTCGTCGAGAACAGTAAATTTATGGGGACAATCCGATGACTGACCAGCCCGTGCATGAGGTCATGGATCGGCTTTCTCCCTCAATCTTCGCCGGTCTACTGACCGTCAATGGTGTGCTCACGTACGCCAATAAAGCCGCGTTGGATGCCATTGGCGCGCGAGCTGAGGATGTGCTGGGCCGACCGTTTGATGCTACCCCCTGGTGGGGATTCTCAGACCAGAGCCGGCAACGTCTGCGCGATGCGATACGGGCCGCCGGACAGGGGCATACATCCCGTTTTGACGTGCTTATCCTTGATCGCAACGGTCGAGTGCGGACCATGGATTTCAGCCTGCACCCGGTCTACGACGACAAGGGAAACGTCACCTATATGGTACCTTCCGCGCGCGACATCACGGAGCGCAGGCAGGCTGAGCGGGAGCTGCGGCTGACCCAGTTCGCAGTGGATCACGCGCGGGGCGCGATGTTCCAGATCGATGCCGACGGGCGAGTACGCTATGCCAATCGCGCGGCCTGCGACATGCTCGGGTACGCCCGCGAAGACCTTACAGGACGCTTGCTTTCCGATATCGATCCCACCATGACGGAAGGGGTCTGGCGGGAGCATTTGCACGAGTTGAAGGCGCAGGGCTCGGCACGACTTGAGTCACTCGCCCGCCGCAGCGACGGGGGACTGATCCCCATCGAGGTAACCGCCACCTACATCGAGTACGAAGGTGAGCCCGTCAGCTTCTCCTATGTCGACGATCTCACGGCCCGCAGGGCGTCCGAGGAGCGCATCCACTATCTAACCCGATTCGACGGTCTTACCCGGTTGCCGAACCGGACTGCACTCCACGAACGCCTCGAACAGGCCATCGAGTCGGCGCAACTCAGCAACTCGTCTGTGGCGCTTCTAATTGTCGGGCTCGACCGCCTGGGGCTGGTCAACGACGCCCTGGGGCACGCGGGCGGAGACGAGGTGCTCCGCGCCATCGCCGAGAGGCTGTCCGCATGCGCGGAAACACCCGCGACCGTGGCCCGTATTGGCGGGGACGAATTTGCGATCATGTACACGACAGATACGCAGCAGGATCTCCATGCCGAGTATTGGACTCAACGCATCCTTGAGTCGGTCTCAGAGCCCTTGCGGATCAACGATCAGGAGATCTGCGTAACCTGCAGCATCGGTTCTGCAGCCTATCCATTCGACGGAGCGGACTCGGGAGAGCTGTTCAAGAATGCCACGTCAGCACTGCGCCGCGCTAAGGGCCGGGGGCGCAACATGCACCTGGCCTATGTCTCGGCGGCGGCCAATCGGGATCCGGAGCGATTGGCCCTGGAGTTGGCGCTGCGCGGCGCGCTGAAGCACGGCGAGTTCAGCGTGCATTACCAACCCCGTATTGACGTGGACAGCGGTGCCCCCGTCGGCGCTGAAGCACTTCTGCGATGGCATCACCCCCACATGGGCATGATCTCGCCTGCGCGGTTCATCCCTGTTGCGGAGGAGACAGGCCTGATTGAATCAATCGGGGAATGGGTACTACGTGCGGCGTGCGAGCAGAACCGGCTCTGGCGTGAAAGTGGCCTGATGCCCGGACGCATCGGCGTGAACCTCTCTGCCCGACAGTTCCGCCACGCAGACCTCGCGCTGCGGGTGGTACAACTGCTCAAGGAGACCGGACTTGACCCGCAACACCTGGAACTCGAGCTAACCGAGAGCATGCTCATGGAGGATGTCGATACGGCGGTCGCAACGATGACGTGCCTCAAGAATTACGGCGTGAGCATCGCGGTGGATGACTTCGGCACCGGGTATTCCGGCCTGAGCTACCTGAAGCGTTTCCCGATCGATACGCTTAAGATCGACCAGTCGTTCGTCCGCGAAATCACCAGCGATCCGGCCAGTGCCGCGATCGCCGACGCCATCATCGCCATGGCTCAGCGCCTGAACCTGGATGTTATCGCCGAGGGCGTGGAGACACCGGAGCAGTGCCGATTGCTGCGTGAAAGCGGATGCCGGTATATGCAGGGTTACCTGTTCGCAAGGCCGGTGCCGACAGAGGATCTAACTAAACTGTTGCGTGTGGGGCACGTTGGCAGGCATCTCTGACGCGGTTTGTGGTGATGCGGCTTGTTCGAACACGGCCAGCAGTAAAACAGAACCAGGCTATGGAGTTGGTGCTGGCGGTTCATTCGCCCGGGATGGCGGGGCCCTGCTGCTTCGTGCCGCCTTGCTTTCAGTCTACCTCGGGCTATACTTATCTAATCTTCTCCCGGGCTCTGCCCCCTCCCAAGTTTTACTGGGCTCTGCCTCTTCTCCAAGGCTTAGCGGTTTCTATACGACTGTTGTAAGCCATACAACGGTACAAAGGAGGGATCATGAACAAGAGTCCAGAAAAATCACCCCAAGTATCATGCGATATCTGCCGGCAACGCCCTGCGGCTCTGCAGGTCACCGTTTCACAAGCCGGTCGAAGACGCACCCTCAACGTATGCCAAACGGATTATTTGCGTCTGAGAGCACGAAGTGCCTCTCCGTTTGAATCCCTTTTTGGAAGCGGGCTGCTCGCCGACGATTTCTTCGAGCGGCTGGCGCGAGACGAGGATTTCGGCTTTGGCAGTGTCGCCAGTCGAGAGAACGGCCGGCCGCAGGATAGCGAATCGGTCGCCCTCGGTGATCTGCTTAGCGAGCAAAGCGAGCAGATTCTGCAGCAAGCCGCGGCTACCGCGAAGGAGTGGGGTTCGCAGCTGATTGATACCAGCCACCTGCTTTACGCGCTGGCCGATAACGATGTGGTGCAGGCGCTCCTCAAGCGATACCAGCTATCGGCCAAAGACCTCAAGACCCAGGTTGAGCAACTGACACCCAAAGCTGCGAGCGAACCCGAAACGGACGGACCTACCAAGATCGGAGTTTCCCCACGGGTGAAAGCCGCGCTACAGCGCGCCTTCCAGGCGTCGAGAGACCTCGGGCATGGCTATATTGGTCCCGAACACCTTCTGATCGGTCTAGCCGAGGAGGAGGGGCTGGCCAGCGACTTGCTGAACCGTTATGGGCTCTCTGCACACGGTCTTCGGCAGAAGGCTGTGCAGGTGGTTGGAAAGGGGGCACAGGAGGGGCGGCTGCCGGAGCAAAGCGACACGCCCACCCTGGACAAGTACAGTCGGGATCTTACGGCATTGGCTAACGAGGACAAGCTCGACCCGGTGATCGGGCGAGCGGCCGAGGTCGAGACCCTGATCGAGGTTCTTTCCCGGCGCCGCAAGAACAACCCCGTTCTTATCGGTGAGCCGGGGGTCGGCAAGACCGCCATTGTCGAAGGGCTGGCGCAGCGAATTGTTCACAACGAAGTGCCGGACCTGTTGCAGAACAAACGGGTGGTTGAGCTAAACATTAACTCGCTGGTGGCGGGTTCCCAATATCGTGGTCAATTCGAGGAGCGGATCAAACAAGTCCTTGACGAGATTACGTCCCACCAAAACGAGATTGTGCTGTTCATTGACGAGCTGCACACCATTGTCGGCGCCGGATCGACCGGGGGCGAAGGCGGGCTGGACGTCGCGAATACCCTCAAGCCCCAACTGGCGCGTGGCGAACTGCATTTGGTCGGGGCGACCACGCTGGCCGAATACCAGAAGCACATTGAAAAAGACGCAGCGCTAGAGCGGCGGCTGCAACCGGTGTTCGTCGCCGAACCAACGATTGACCAGACCATCAATATACTAAGGGGGCTCAGGGATCGACTGGAGGCTCACCACAAGGTGACGATCACCGACGAGGCGATTGTCGCCGCCGTGGAGATGGCTGACCGCTACGTCACCAACCGGTTCCTGCCGGATAAGGCCATCGATCTGATAGATCAGGCGGCTGCTCGGGTACGAATCGGTGGCACTTCGCGGCCGCCGGAGCTTCACGAGCTCGGTGCACAGATCAACCAGCTGCGGCGTGAGCGTGACTACGCATCCAACCGCAAGAATTTTGAGCGCGCGAGCGCGCTGGAAGCTCGTATCGAAGAACACCAGGGCGACTATGACCAAGGCCTGGAGGAATGGAACACGACCCGGAGCACTAGCGCTAACCAGGTGGGCGTCGAGGATGTGGCACAGATCGTTTCGCGCCTGACCGGCGTTCCGGTGGCAGAGCTCACCACGGAGGAGCGCACCAGGCTGATGGAGATGGAACAGCGTCTGCATCAGCGGGTCGTCGGTCAGGACGAGGCGGTAAGAGCCATATCCGATGCCGTGCGTTTGTCTCGCGCCGGGCTGGGCGACCGTCGCCGTCCCATCGCAACCTTCTTCTTCCTCGGACCCACGGGAGTGGGAAAGACGGAATTGACCAAAGCCCTTGCGGAAACGGTATTTGGTGATGAAGAGGCGATGATCCGCGTTGACATGAGCGAGTACATGGAGCGGCATACGGTCGCGCGCCTCATCGGGGCGCCTCCCGGGTACGTCGGGTTCGAGGAGGGGGGGCAGCTTACCGAAAAGGTGCGCAGAAAACCGTACAGTGTCGTTCTACTGGACGAGTTCGAGAAAGCACACATGGATGTCCAGAACGTGCTGCTGCAGGTCTTCGAGGATGGGCGGCTCACTGATGGGAAAGGGCGTGTCGTAGA
This sequence comes from Vreelandella indica, assembly GCF_037070225.1. NCBI lineage: Bacteria > Pseudomonadati > Pseudomonadota > Gammaproteobacteria > Oceanospirillales > Halomonadaceae > Vreelandella > Vreelandella indica. The sequence continues at coordinate 41,148 of NZ_JBANSO010000001.1, read as the reverse complement.
CTTCACCAATACCATCATAATAGCCACAAGCAATATCGGTTCTGATCTCATCCGGGAAAACCTCGAGGCCCCGGAGGACGAGCGCAAGGACGCCGCGGAATTGAAGTCGGAACTGTTGAACGTGCTCCGTCGTTATCTCCGCCCGGAGTTCATCAACCGCATCGATGAGATCATTGTATTCCACGCACTCGACCGCAAACAGATCCGTGACATCGTAGGTATGCAGCTCGAGCGCGTGAAGCGTATCGCGCACGGACAGGGCTTGACGGTGGAGTTCGACGACTCGCTCATCGACCATTTGGCGGATGTCGGCTACCGGCCAGAGTTCGGTGCGCGCGAACTTCGTCGCCAGATCCGATCCCTGATCGAGACGCGCCTTGCGAGTGCCGTATTGCGCGGCGAAATAGAGGAAGGCGATAGCCTGCGCTTCATCTACGACAAGGATCGAGGTGAAATCCATTGGGAGAAGGAAACAAAGGTGCCTGCCACCGAACCGGAGTGACGAAGCCGCGCGGGCGGCGGACAGGAGGGCATGATACATGTCCAGAGGAAAGCCCCTACAAGGGGGTGGCGGTAGTAGGTCGCGCCGCGTAGGTTCCGCACTCGCTGGACGGTTCTCAGAGACACGCCTTGCTTGGCCGAACATGTCCTACTACCAGCGCTTCGAGCAGATTGTGGCGATAATTCTCACGCTGCTGCTCAGTCTCGTGGTCGCGGTGGCTCTCGTCCATCTGACCTGGCGCATCCTCACGCTGATTGTGCTTGGTGTTGTCGATCCTGCCAACCAATCTGTCTTCCAAGTGGTCTTCGGCATGGTCATGACGTTACTGATTGCCCTGGAATTCAATCATTCCGTGCTGAGTATAGCCGAGCGTCAGAATAGTATCGTGCAAATCAAGACCGTCCTGCTAATTGCGCTCCTCGCTCTGGTTCGAAAGTTCATTATCCTCGATGCCACAAAGATCGACCCCATGACTCTGCTGGGGCTGAGCGCGGCGATTCTGGCTCTCGGCGCAATCTACTGGCTGGTGCGAGAGCAGGAGGGGAGGCAGAAGCGCGAATAGTGAAGAGGCTAGCGGGAGGGTCGTTACGAGAGTGAGGTGCGCGCGAATCATGACACCATGATGCTCAGTGAGTATCAACCCGGGTCGGGTAGGCTTGTCGCACTCGACTGTACCGCTGTATCCCGCGGCCTTGCAGCGGGAATAAATGGAGGAAAGGGCATGTTTACTCCGAATTCCATTCCCTATCAGCAACAAGCTGGCTTTCAGCGCACCTATCGCCAAGGCCGCCTGAGCCTGGGCCTTTTCTTCCCTCTCGAAGCCTTTACCGGCGATATGCCAACTATGGCCAACCAGGTAAGCTTGGCCCAACTTGCCGAACAATTGGGTTTCTCTGCCCTCTGGTTTCGCGACGTGCCGTTACGCGATCCCAGCTTCGGTGATTCCGGTCAGGTGTTCGATCCCTGGGTCTACCTGGGTTTTATGGCAGCACACACTCGCTCGATTGCGCTGGGTACCGCCTCGGTCATCCTGCCAATCCGTAATCCCCTACACACTGCCAAGGCCGCAACGAGTGTTGATCAGCTCAGTGGTGGCCGTCTGTTACTCGGCGTGGCTTCCGGTGACCGTCCGGTAGAGTTTCCGGCATTCGGTGTCGACCCCGAGCAACGCGGCAGCCTGTTCCGCGAATACCTCAAGGTATTTCGCGAGGTTCAGCTCAGCAGTTTCGTGCCTTTGTCCTAGTCCGGCGGCACGCTTCAGGGAGCCGATCTGATTCCCAAGCCAACCACAGCGGAAATTCCGTTCTTCGTGACCGGCCATAGCCGTCAGACGCTGGAGTGGATCGCCCGCTACAGTCATGGGTGGATCAGTTATCCGCGCCCCCCGAAGGCCCAGCAAGTGGTTGTCGATAGCTGGCGCACGGCGGTTCGTGATGAATGTGGCGAGCTGTTCAAACCCTTCACCCAGTCACTTTACCTCGACCTGACAGATAACCCGCAGACACCACCACGGCCGATCCACCTGGGGTATCAACTGGGACGGCATCACCTTATTGCGCTGCTCCACAGTTTGCAGGAGATCGGCGTAAACCATGTGATTGTCAATTTGAAGTACGGCCAACGCCCTGCCGGCGAGGTCGTTGAGGAAATCGGCCAGTTCGTTTTACCTGACTTCGCCATGACGGCATAAAAGCCGGCCCGGAACTGCACGGGAGAGGTCACCGCCCGGGTTCAAAATCTAGCCGAAGAAGGCGAGGGTGCGAACCTCGATACTCTCTCGAGGCGGGGCTCCTGGCGGCGTATGGGGGTCCTGGAAGGCCGTATGGGGGGTGAAGCGGGCACGGCCGTCGTGACGCGAGTCATAGCCTTTGATCAGCAAGGCCTCGTCACGGAGCATGTCCGGAAAATAGTACCAGCGCTGGAGCGGATTGTACGCCAGGTGGTAGATCTCACCGATACGGTCCGGATAGACCAGGTCGGTGGCCAGCAGGTCATCGGGGTCGAGCGTCGATGCGTCCAGCAGGGCCAGCGGCGAACGCTTGACGGGCCCACTTATGGGGCGCCAGAGGTTGATCTGAGCTACCGGCATCGCCGCCAGCGTGTCGGCCTGCTCGCTGCCCAGCACGTCGCGGACACGCTCAGGCCCTGAGCGCTCGGTGTAGTCATTATGCACGCGGCTGGCCGGTCCTCGAATGCCCCGTTGCTCGGCATCGCTACGCCGGGTGTGGTCGAAGATGACGACCCGGCTCGCACCCGTCAGCTCTTTGATCAAAGCCTCGACTTCGGCGTAGTAGACGCTTTCCACCAACGTATCGTCGTAAAGGTTTTCGACCACCGTGTCCCGCCGATGAAGTTCGAACCCCTGCTTGTCCAGAGAAAGGCTGTCTACCAGCGGTCGGCCGTTGTGTATCGTGACGTCGCGCTCCTCCTGTTCTGCAAAGTAGTGCGGTTCACTGTCACCGGTCAGGGCTTCGGTATGCACATAGGGCTTCGCGTCATGCTTGACCAGATAGGTGAGCGTCGTGGTAATGCTGGCGGGCATGTCCTTTGAGTGCTGCAAGAAACACCTCCTGGTCCGCTGAACGCGTCCAGAGTGTGGTGTCATCGTGGGGGCGCGATAGCTTTAGAGTTCTTCACTACCAAGTATAGGCCATCAGACGGCAACTTTCCCTGCCTTGGCCCTGTTCTTTGGTCAAATGTTACGTCGCATCGTAATCGCTCACGGGGTGCACCTTCGCGTAGTGAGCTATAGTGTTAGTAGAGCCCCACTCAGTATTCTCTCAACCAGTCAACCTGAGGTCATTATGACCGAGTCGACCCACCCTCCGAACGATCAGCCGGCCTCAACCGACACCGTGTATGGAATGCCGGCCTATCCCGATAGGGCTGCGGCCGTCAACGAAGTGCATGCCCGCCCACACCTCATGATTCAGGCCCCGAGGGAGATGTTGCAGTTCGCTTTCATGACTGGAGGAGATCTGACTAAGGATAAGTTGGCGATGAATGAGTTGTCTGGTCGTCTCCACGTGGCTGAGCCTGACCAATCTACCGCATTTCATGGCTTGAGCTGGGAAGACGGAGGCTTGCATTGCGAAAAGCACTCGGAGTATTCAACGTATCTGTGGTGTGCCGAGCTCGATCCCGAAACCGGAGAACCGAAAGGCGAGAATCCTTTCAACCATGGATTCATACCTCCCGGCCCGGTGGTATCGGGCGTGCGCCTGACGTTTCTTCCATGGACGTCAGATACTGAGAAGGAGGTAGATCGCTTCGATCCTTCCAGCCTTTGTTACTCGCTGGTAGAAAGTGGGGACGCCGCCATCCTGACCGATTTTCGGCAGGATGACGAGGGCCTGACACACATCCTGATCCTTGCGCGTGATTTGAAACCCGCGCGAGCGGGTGCGCTGGCGCAACGTCTTCTGGAGATCGAGACCTATCGGACCTTGGCCTTATTGTCGTTGCCGTTGACCAGATCAATGAGGACGGAGCTGAGAAACATGGAGTCACAACTGGCCATGATGACCGATGAGATGTCTACGGACTCGGAAGCGCGGCGCGACAATCACCTCCTTCTGTCAGAATTGACCAGTCTGGCTGCAAAACTGGAGGCCTGTGTTGCTGCGAATCTCTATCGATTTGGCGCCAGCCGGGCTTACTACGAGATCGTTGAAGAGAGGTTGGCAGCGCTATCGGAGGAGGGCGTATCCGGATACTTCACCTGGCGGGATTTCCTTCAGCGTCGTATTGCGCCTGCGATGCGAACCTGCCTTTCGGTTAAAGAGCGCCAGGCCAAACTCTCTGACGAACTGACCCGAGACATCTCACTGCTGCGCTCCTGGGTCGATGTCGAGCTGGAACGTCAGAACCGGGACTTGCTGGCGTCGATGAATAACCGGGTCAAGCTGCAATTGCGTCTTCAGCAAACGGTTGAAGGCCTGTCTGTGGCAGCAATTTCATATTACGTCGTGAGTCTTTCAGGCTATTTCCTGAAGGGTATTCCATTCATTTACGATGTTGTCACACCGGTAATGTCGGTACTGGTACCCGTCGTGATGCTGTTGATCTGGTGGAGGGTTCGTCGGATCAGACATGCCCACGAGGATCCCTCGGCGTTGGAAAAATCTTACTGACGACCTGGCGGCTTGAGCGCGGAATGGGCTGGCGCCTTGGCGAAGGGGACTTGGCGGCTGAATCGACCCCCCTGGCATTTGACGGCGGCCCGACCTTCACCTTGGCCGGTGCACCGGTCGTCCGGGACACCAGTTAGCCAGTCAGAGCCAATAGGTCACCCCCATCCCTGGCAGTCAGTCCCTTCCGTCGTCAACGGCTCACGCCGTCCCCCATTCCTTTTTGTGACCATGAAGCCGCAGAACCACATTCGTTTCGGAACAATTCATCCAACCCGCCTTTTATTATGGTGATCAACCACTGTTCCTTGGTGGTGTCCACGCCGGTGCTTCGTCCTCGATTCGCCGGGCGTCTTCGCGCATGGCGTGCCCTAGCGACTCTTCCAGTTTCATGAACAGCTCCCCGTAGCGCGGGCTGAAGTGGATGCCTTCCTCGATGTTGTGCCAGGCGTTGAACAGTTGGTCTTCATTGGCTTTTTCGCTGGCGACAAAGGATTGGGTCATCCGGCGGGCGCGCTCTGGGTGGACGCCCATGGCGGTGAGGGCATCGCCGCCCAGTTCCAGGGCGGAGTAATAGGTTTCGCTTACCACATCGTCGGCGCCGGCCTCACGCAACTCGTAACCATGGCCTCGGTCGAAGGCGCGGGCCAGCACCCAGACCCCCGGGTACAGCTGTTTAACGTGACGCACCAAACGTACGGCCCGATCCCTGTCGTCAATGGCGACGACGAGCAGGCGCGCCTCGGCAATGCCGGCGGTTTCCAGTAGCTGGATGCGGGTGGCGTCGCCAAAGTAACTTTTCAGCTGGATCCGGCGCAGGTTTTCGATCTGCTCCAGGGCGTGGTCCAGGGCAACGCTGGGAATGTTGTTGGCGCGAAGCAACCGGCAGACGATCTGCCCGAAGCGGCCGACCCCTGCCACGATCACCGGCGCCTGCTCCTCTATCTCATCCGGCTCCGCTTCTTCATTGGAAGCCTTCTGATAGCGTGGCAGTACTACCCGGTCATAGACAATGAACAACAGCGGCGTCAGGAACATGGACAGAGCCACCACCAGTGACAGCATCTGCGCGGTGTCCGCCGGGATCACCCGGTTCTGGGTGCTGTAGGTCAGCAGGACAAACCCGAACTCACCGGCCTGGGCGAGCCCGAGAGTGAACAACCAGCCATCACTGCTGCGGATGCGGAAGGCGAGGGCCAGACCAACCAGAATCAGCGCCTTGCCAATGATCACCGCCAGGGCGAGAAGCAAGACGATATCCCAGGCCTCCGCCAGAACGCCGAAATTGATTCCCGCGCCCACGGTAATGAAGAACAGCCCCAGCAGCAGCCCTTTGAACGGCTCGATATTGGCTTCCAGCTCGTGCCGGAATTCGCTGTTGGCCAGCACCACACCGGCCAGGAATGCGCCAAGTGCCGGTGACAGGTTTACTAGACTCATGAGCGCCGCAATGCCGATAATCAGCATCAGGGACGTGGCAGTGAATACCTCCCGCATGCCGGACTGCACCACGTAGCGGAACAGCGGCCGGCTCAGGTAATGGCCGCAGACAATCACCAGCACGATTGCACCGACGACGGCCAGCCCATGCGCCCAGCCCGGCAGGTTCTCAACCAGGCTGAGGCTGCCGTGCCCTTGCTCTGCATCGGTGGCGGAGATTCCGGACACGGCCAGCAGTGGGATGACGGCCAGCATGGGAATCACCGCAATGTCCTGGAAGAGCAGCACCGAGAACGCACTCTGGCCACCTTCAGTTTTGACCAGGCCCTTTTCGGTCAGCGTCTGCAGGACAATCGCGGTTGAAGAGAGGGAGAAGAGAAACCCTACCGCCACGGCGGTTTGCCAGGCCATCCCCAGCGACCAGGCAAAACCGGTGGCGGCGGCTGCTGTCAGTGTGACCTGCAGGCCGCCGAGGCCGAGCAACCGGACCCGCATGGCCCAGAGGGATTTGGGATCAAGCTCCATCCCCACCAGGAACAGCATCATCACCACGCCGAATTCGGCAAAATGCTGAAGGGTGACGGCTTCCTGGCCTACCAGCCCGGTCACCGGTCCGATAACGACACCGGCCACCAGGTAACCGAGTACCGACCCTAGCCCGAGCCGCCTGGCCAGCGGCACCGCGATGACCGCAGCCACCAGGTATATAAACGCCTGAACAAGGAGCTGGTCGCCGTTGAGGACGGCTTTCGCGAGTCAGAAGCCAGTTGGTCAGAGCTGCTGCTGGGCCTGCGTGAGCGAGGCCTGACGACAAGTCCTAAGCTGGCGGTCGGTGACGGTGCTCTTGGGTTCTGGAAAGCAGTGGCCAAGTGTTACCCCGATACCCGTCATCAGCGCTGCTGGGTGCACAAGACAGCCAATATCCTGTCTGCACTGCCGAAGTCCGTTCAACCCAAGGTGAAGGCGGCACTGCATGATATATGGATGGCAGAGACACAGGACGAGGCACACAAAGCCTTTGACCGGGCGCTGGTTCGCTTCGAGTCGAAGTATCCTGGTGCCATGGAGCGCCTGCGCAAGGATCGGGAAGAACTGCTGGCGTTCTACGACTTCCCGGCAGAGCATTGGGTTCACATCCGGACAACCAATCCGATCGAATCCACGTTCGCGACTGTCCGGCTGAGAACCAAACGAGCGCGAAACTGCGGCTCGCGAGAGACCACGCTGGCGATGGTCTACAAGCTGCTGGAGTCAGCCCAGAAGAACTGGAAGCGGATCAAAGGATTTAATCTGCTGACTCTCGTGGTCAACAACGTGAAGTTCAAGGACGGCGAACAAGTACAGGATCAATCAGACAGGAACGTGGCCTGATGTCCGTACACCAGATTTGACAATAACTCCGATAATCCGTTTGCAGAGTCACTGTTCCGAACCTGCAAATATCGGCCGGACTGGCCATCAGCAGGCTTTAAAAGCCTTGATGAAGCAAGGGGATGGGTGCTGAAGTTTACGCGGTGGTACAACTACGAGCATAAGCACAGTAAGTTGCGGTTCGTCACGCCACATCAGCGCCATACAGGGCAGGATGTTGCGATACTGGCTCAATGCAAAGAACGAATTGAAGCCGCTAAAGCAGCTAACCCAAGTCGTTGGGGAAACCGCGAGGTTAGGAACTGCACACCAGTGGGACCGACAACGCTGAATCCTGAAAAACAGCAGACTAAACAGATAGAAAAAAAGGCCGCTTAAAACGGTCAATGGTGACAACTAACTTGAAAAACGCCGCTCAACTAGCCAAGATAGTTGTCATCAACAGGTCATCCTAATTGTCGCAAGCACCCAAATGGCCTGAACATTTGGCGAACTAAGCTACTCGGCCCGCGCTAACTCCCGTGCCAGGAACGGAGCGGTTCGGCTGCCAGACTTTCGGGCCACCTGCTGAGGGGAGCCCGCCACCACGATGCTGCCGCCGGCAGCGCCCGCGCCTGGCCCGACGTCGATCACCCAGTCGGCTTGGGCCACCGCACGCATGTCGTGCTCGATCATCACTACGGTATTGCCGGCATCGACCAGGCGCTGCAACTGCACCAGTAGCCGGTCGGCATCCGAGGCGTGCAGCCCGGTGGTCGGCTCGTCGAGCACGTACAGGCTTCGGCCGCGCTGGCTGCGCTGAAGCTCGGTCGCCAGCTTGATGCGCTGCGCCTCGCCACCGGAAAGCTCGGTGGCCGGTTGCCCCAGGGGCAGATAGCCCAGTCCGATGTCGCGCAGCAGTTGCAGGGGCCTTGCCACCGCGTCTTCACCCGCGAAGAATTCGCTGGCCTCGTCCACGGTCATCTGCAGCACCTCGGCGATGTTGCGCCCGTTCCACTGCACCTTCAGCGTGGCCTCGTTGTAGCGCGCGCCATGGCAGGCCGGGCACGGCGCGTACACGCTGGGCATGAACAGCAGTTCCACGCTAACGAAACCCTCGCCCTCGCAAGTCTCGCAGCGCCCCTTGGCGACGTTGAACGAGAACCGTCCGGCATCATAGCGGCGGCGTCGGGCATCGGGCGTGGCGGCGAACAGCTTGCGCACATGGTCGAACAGACCCGTGTAGGTAGCCAGGTTCGACCGCGGCGTGCGCCCGATCGGCTTCTGGTCTACCTGCACCTGGCGCTGTATGGCGTCCACGTCGCCCGCCAGATGGCCGCCGGTCGCTTCGACCACTGCCGGCCCTTCGCTGGTGGCGCTTTCGGCGGCATCGTCTTCAGGCTCGTGGCCCAGGTGCAGCAGCACCAATTCCGGCAGGGCCTGCGCGATGAGGCTGGATTTGCCGGAGCCAGAGATGCCGGTAACGGCTGTCAGCACGCCCAGCGGAATGCGCGTATCCACGCCATGCAGGTTATGGCGGTGGATGCCCTGCAGCTCCAACCAGCCGGTTGCTTCGCGTGCTCGGCTTCCGGGTGCGGGAATTTCGTCGAACAGGTAACGTGCAGTACGCGATTCGGCAATCTTGCGCAGCCCATCCGGCTCGCCGCTGTAGAGCACGCGGCCGCCACGCTCCCCGGCATCCGGCCCGACATCCACGAGCCATTGCGCGCGGCGCATCAGGTCCAGGTCGTGCTCCACCACAAACACCGAGTTGCCCGCGTCGCGCAGCCGGTCGAGTGCATCGTACAGGGCCTGGCTGTCGGAGGGATGCAGGCCCGCCGAGGGTTCGTCGAGTACGTACACGACGCCGAACAGCAGGGAACTTAATTGCGTGGCCAACCGCAAGCGTTGCAACTCGCCGGCCGAAAGCGTCGGCGTGGCCCGGTCCAGCGTCAGGTAGCCCAGGCCTAGCTCGCGCAGTTGGTGCAGGCGCGCCATCACGCCTCCAGCCAGGCGCTGCGCGGCGAGGCGCTTTTCTTCCGACAGCGCGGAGGTATGGCGCACGTCGGGCGATACCGCATGGACCGCATGGCCGGTGGCAGCGCGTTCGGCACGCTCGCGCCGGGTCGATTCCTTGTCTGTAGCCGCACCCGCTGCATGGGCGCGGAAATCGCCCTGTGCGATGGGTTCGAGCAATGCCGCCAAGTGGTCCAGCGGCATCTGCATAAACGCGCCGATGTCCACCCCAGCGAAGGTAACCGACAGCGCTTCGGGCTTGAGCCTCTTGCCGTGGCAGGTAGGGCACGGTTTGCCCTCCATGAACCGGGATACGCGCTTTCTCATCAGCGCGCTCTGGGTATTGGCAAAGGTGTGCAACACATACCGCCGGGCGCCGGTGAAGGTGCCCATGTAGCTCGGCTCCATCTTGCGTTTGAGCGCGGTGCGGGTTTCGGCAGGCGTGAAACCGGCGTACACCGGCACCGTTGGTGTTTCCTCGGTGAACAGAATCCAGTCGCGATCCTTTTTTGGCAGGTCCTTCCACGGCCGGTCAACGTCGTAGCCCATGCTGACCAGGATGTCGCGCAGGTTCTGGCCCTGCCAGGCGGGTGGCCAGGAAGCAATCGCCCACTCACGGATGCTCAGGGAGGGGTCGGGCACCATGTTCGCCTCGGTCACCTCGTACACATGACCCAAGCCGTGGCAGGTCGGGCACGCCCCCTGCGGCGTGTTCGGCGAAAAATCCTCGGCGTAGAGCATCGGCTGGTTGGCGGGATAGGCGCCGGCGCGCGAATACATCATCCGCACCAGGCTGGACAGGGTGGTCACACTGCCCACGGAGGAACGCGCATTGCTGGCCCCCCGCTGCTGCTGCAGCGCCACCGCTGGTGGCAGGCCGTCGATCGCATCTACGTCCGGCACGCCCGCCTGGTCGATCAGGCGCCGTGCATAGGGGGCCACCGACTCAAAGTAGCGTCGCTGCGCCTCGGCATAGATGGTGCCGAAGGCCAGCGAGGACTTCCCGGAGCCGGAGACACCCGAGAACACCACCAGCGCATTCCGCGGGATAGAGACGTCCACCTCTTTGAGGTTGTTCTCACGCGCGCCACGCACCTGCACGAGGCCGCTGGCCGCAGCGGTACAAGAGGATTCACCGAAAGAATTGCTTGGCATGTTGTTCTCCTCTGTTCAAACGGACGGCGCAGCTATCGCGCGCCAGGACGGCAGCTCGTCAGGAAGGTTTCTCTTCCGCCGCCGTGTCGCTGTGGGCGTGTCTTATCCTGCGGACGATCCACCAGATCGTCAGCATCACCGCAGGTACCAGAACCGCCATCACCTGCGCCACGCTGTCGTGAACGAGCGGAATGCCCTTGAGCAGGTAGCCGAGAAGACTCACGACGTAATAAGAAATTGCCGCGACCGACAGGCCTTCGACGGTTTGCTGAAGGCGCAATTGCAACTTGGCCCGGTTGTTCATCGAAGCCAGCAGATCGCGGTTCTGGCGTTCAAGTTCGACGTCGATCCACGAACGCAGCAACGCGATGGCTCGGGTCAGTTTGTCGGAGAGCTTGGCCTGGCGCTCCTTTACGGATTGGCACTCCCGCATGGCTGGAGCGATGCGACGCTGCAGGAAATCCGCCCAGGTGCTGTATCCGGATACGGCCACTTCTGAAAGCGCAGCCAGCCTTTCCTCGACGATCTCGTAGTAGGCACGGCTGGCGCCGAAGCGATAGAGATTTGCCGCGACGCCAGCTTCCAGTTCGGCGGCCAGACCTGTCAATTCGGAAAGCAGCACGTCGCTATCGCGGCGTTCTACCAAATTCGTACACATCTCGTCAGTGATCGCAGCAAGGCGCGACTCCATGTGTCGCAGCTCCGACGTCATCGATCGCGTCAACGGCAGAGACAGCAACGCCAAGGTACGGTACGTCTCGATCTCCAATAGACGTTGAGCCAGCGCACCTGCCCGCGCCGGGGTCAAATCACGAGCAAGGATGAGGATCTGCGTCAGGCCATCCTCATCCTGTCGGAAGTCGGTCAAGATGGCGGCAGAGCCGTTCTCTACCAGCGAGTAGCACAGGCTGGCAGGATCGAAGCGATCAGCCTCCTTCTCCGTTTCTGGTGTCCACGGAAGAAGTCTCAAGCGGATGCCGGATATGACCGGGCCCGGAGGAACAAATCCATGTTTGAAGGGATTTTCTCCGCAAGGCTCTCCCGTCTTGGAATCCAGCGAAGCGCACCAGAGATACGTGGAGAACTCGGTGTGCTTTTCACAGTGAAGGTCTCCCTCATCCCATGTCATGCCGTGTAGCGGCGTAGCGTGGTCGGGCTCGGCAACGCCGAAGCGATGAGACAACTCGCTCATCGCCATCTGATCCCTGGTCTGGTCACCTTCGGTCATGAAAGCGAGCTGCAATATACCCCGGGGGGCCTCAAGCAACAGATGCGGGCGCGCATGCACTTCACCCACGGCAGCAGCACGATCGGCATAAGCCGGCATGCCGTACACGGTGGCGGTTGGGGTGGGTTGTACGGTCGTCGTATTGATATTGGCCGGCTCTTTCATAACGACCTCATTTCTCATTGGTTGAAAAGCACGCTTCAAAACAAATGCCCGCCGCCATGTGTTTCGCACATGGCTGCGGGCCGATCTTCATGAGCATGCACCGCGTTACGCAGTCCGTCTAACAGGCTCGCCGTATAATAGAGGCTTGTGCTGACCCTGTCAGAACGCTCTCAGCTTCCTTGCTTTCAGACGAAGGTGTACGAGCAGATCTTGTTGCCCGCCGGATCACGCAGGTAGGCCGCATAGGCACCCGGCAGGTGACCACGTGCGCCAGGCTGGCCCTCGTCAGTGCCGCCTGCGGCAAGGCCGGCGGCGTGGAAGGCATCCACTTCAGCGGGAGTGGCGGCCGCAAAGCCGATCGTCACGCCGTTGCTGGAAGGCGCTTCACCATTGCCCGGGCGGGCGATGATGAAAGCCGGCTTTTCGCGACCGAAAAGTACCCATCCGTTGTTGAAAGGACCGAGGTTCTTGATGCCAAGAGCACCCAGAGCGGCGTCGTAGAACGCGACCGACTTCTGAAGGTCGGCAGCGCCGATAAAGATGTGCGAAAAGATGCCATCGCCAGAAATGACAGGAGTGGACATGATTAATTTCCTTGGTGGTTGGCGTTGAATGGGTAGTGGGCGATCAGTAGTGGATCACCGTGCGAATCGACTTGCCTTCATGCATCAGGTCGAAGGCCTTGTTGATGTCGTCGAGGCCCATGGTGTGGGTGACGAACGGGGCGAGATCGATCTCGCCTTTCATTGCGTCCTCCACCATGCCGGGAAGTTGAGTGCGGCCCTTGACCCCGCCGAAAGCCGAGCCCTTCCAGGTGCGACCGGTGATCAACTGGAACGGGCGCGTCGAAATTTCCTTGCCTGCACCAGCCACGCCGATGACGATCGACTGGCCCCAGCCACGATGTGCTGCTTCCAGTGCCGAGCGCATCACGTTGACGTTGCCGATGCACTCGAAGGTGTGATCGACACCCCAACCGGTCATCTCGATGAGAACCTCGTGAATCGGCTTGTCGAAGTCCTTCGGGTTGAGGCATTCGGTCGCGCCGAAGGTACGAGCCAGCTCGAACTTCGCTGGATTGGTGTCGATGGCGATGATGCGACCTGCCTTGGCCTGGCGTGCCCCCTGAATCGCAGCGAGCCCGATACCGCCGAGGCCGAAGATGGCCACAGAGTCACCCGGCTGAACCTTGGCCGTGTTGTGAACAGCGCCGATGCCGGTGGTCACACCGCAACCCAGCAGGCAAACATGCTCGGGATTGGCGTCCGGGTTGATCTTGGCCAGCGAGACCTCGGCCACCACGGTGTATTCGGAGAAGGTCGAGCAGCCCATGTAGTGGTATATCGGCTGGCCGTTGTAGCTGAAGCGGGTAGTGCCATCGGGCATCACGCCCTTGCCTTGGGTGGCGCGCACCGCCACGCACAGGTTGGTCTTGCCGCTCTTGCAGAACAGGCACTCACCGCACTCGGCGGTGTACAGCGGGATCACGTGGTCACCCGGCTTGACCGAGGTCACGCCCTCGCCGACCTCGACCACGATGCCGGCCCCCTCATGGCCCAGCACCGCCGGGAACACGCCTTCCGGGTCCTCGCCCGACAGGGTGAAGGCGTCGGTATGGCAAACGCCGGTATTCGTGATCCTGACAAGCACCTCGCCCTTGCGCGGCGGCTCGACGTCGATCTCGACGATTTCCAGTGGCTTTCCAGGCCCGAAGGCAACTGCTGCACGTGATTTCATGATGTCGCTTCCTTTACTAGCTAACTAAGTTTTCCCTCACCGAGGGTACCCTGGCGCCTCTACCGCAGGTAGGAGCGGACGATGGAAATGGTCTCGTCAATGGACTTGTTCTGCAAATCGCTCCTGATTTCGCTACTGGGAAACTCTTCCCTTAGATAGCTCTCCAGAACCGTTGCCATCAATCCGTTGACAGCTCCACGAACAGCCGCAAGCTGCTGAAGAATTGCAGGGCATTCAGCACCTGCATCGAGCGCTTGCTTCTTTTCTTCCGGGCCATGTGGCACTCACCGCTTTTCACTCCAGATAAGCGGGGCCTGACGCCGAAGAGACAGGCCCTCAACTCATTAGAATTCCTGCACGGTTGGGCGCAGAACGATCTCGTTAATATCCACGTCAGCAGGCTGCTCAATTGCGAAGGCGATAGCTCGCGCGACGGATTCGGCGGGAATTGCATGCTTGTAGAAATCCACCACGAAATCGCGGCTCTGTTGGTGGGTGCTGCCGAATTTCAGTTCGGAGTCCACGGCGCCCGGCTCGATAGTCGTGGTGCGGATGCTGCCACCGACTTCGTGACGCAGTCCTTCGGAGATAGCCCGCACAGCAAACTTGGTGCCACTGTACACGGTGCCACCCGGGCTGAACACCTTCACGCCTGCAACCGATGCGATGTTGATGAAGTGACCACTGTTTTGTTTCTGGAAGACTGGCAATGCAGCCGCGACTCCGTACAGCAGACCCTTGATGTTAATATCGATCATGCGATCCCACTCGTCAGTGCGAGTATCGCTGAGCGGTGCAATCGCCATCAGTCCGGCATTGTTGATCAGTACATCAATGCGACCGTAGGTGTCCACGGCACCTTGAATGAGTGTTTTGACCTCTTCCTGAGAGGTGACATCGGTCTGATACGCGATTGCCTGACCACCTGCATTGGTCAGCTCAGCCACCAATGCGTCGAGTTTATCTTTGCGGCGTGCAGCCAGCACTACGCGAGCGCCAAGCGCAGCAAGGTGGCGTGCAGTAGTCTCACCCAGGCCGCTGCTGGCACCGGTGATAACGACAACTTTTCCAGAAATGTTATTGCTCATGCTAAGAACCTCATCGGTGGTTTTATACTTCGCCATGGTTGGTTAACCTGGCAGTGCGCAAACTTTAGACCCATGATTGATCTCAATAAATGGAAATGATTGGATTATGCTATTCCTGAAAATGGAATAAATGGGAGGGGCAACATGCTTAACCGCATGGAGATGGTCAGGATTTTTTGCACAGCAGCAGAGGCAGGTAGCTTCCGCGAAGCGGCAACTCGATTAGGCATCTCCCCACAAGGGGTGACTCGAGCCATTCAAGCCCTGGAAACTGAGCTTGGCGAATCACTGTTCCACCGCAATACCCGCCAGGTGAGCATCACTGCTTTCGGTCAGGATTACGCCAAAGATGCCAGGTCAGCTCTGGATCATTTCGATACGCTATTCCGGTCGCACAGGACGGAGCCTGAGCTGTCAGGTAGGGTGGGGATTACGGCTCCACATGCTATTGGCAGGCGCTTCCTAATACCGTTTCTTCAGCCCCTGGCCGCTGCACATCCTGACCTGCAATTCGATCTCCGCTTGGAAGATCAGATGACTGATGCCGTTGAAGCGCATATCGATATTGGTATCCGGGTGGGGGTTATTCGCGACCGGCGCTACGTTGCACGTGCCTTAGCTCCCGTGCCGTTTTACGTTGTCGCGTGCCCGTCTCTCATAGGCCAAAAGACACCACCTGAATCTTTGGATGCCTTAGCTAAGCTGCCACTTTCAGTCCTGATCGACCGGAAAAATGGCCGCCCTTGGCCTTGGCTATTTGCCGACGGGCAAACGTTCGCGCCCAGGCAGCCAGCGCTTATCTGTGATGATCCAGATACGGAATTGGAAGCCACCCTGGCAGGCATGTGTTTTGGCCAAATTCCTGCCTATCTGGCTGAGCCTCATCTGCGGTCAGGAAAGCTGGTTGCCGTTTTGGCTGATCACGCTCCAGCACCATGGGATCTGTTCATATACCGCCCGCAGCAGGGTCCTGTATCGAAGCGGGTGCGATTGGTGTACGACCACCTTAAGCAGGCTTTCTCAAACCCCAGGCTATTTCCCCAGGGCCTGGGGGAATAGCCAGAGACTCATAGACAACCCTGGTGCGAAGCACGGCGCGTTCCCAGCTGATCCAGAAGTGAGCTGCAAGGGCGTGAAAATATGCATACGTGCCGGAAATAATAGCGACATATTGACATATATAGATATTGCGAATAGCCTTGACTCGTAACCCGCACTAGAAACCTCAGGTGGTACCCCCATGAAAGATTCCGGCGATACCTACCATGAGATCTCTGCCCATGCCCCCTTTGGTGGCGATAAGAAATCTGGCCCAGGACGGGAAACTCACAAGTCAATGCTGGAAGCCTACAGGCAGAAGAAGAACATCGACGTCAGCCTCAACGAAGCACCGCTCGGGCTCTTCAGAGCTCGTTGATCCATGTTTTTTGACTTATGGAATCGAATATTTTAGATATGCAGGTAAATGAAATGACACAATCAGAACTTTTTAAAACCACTCAGCTGGGCCCATACACCCTCAAGAACCGTATCGTTCTGCCGCCACTGACGCGTTCGCGCAGCTCCCAACCCGGCAATATTGCGAACGACCTAATGGCCACCTATTACCGTCAGCGCAGCGGTGCTGGCTTCATGGTGACCGAGGGCACACAGATCGAACCCCGAGGACAGGGTTATGCCTGGACACCCGGCATTCATAGCCCGGAACAGATACAAGGCTGGCGTAAGGTCACCGACGCTGTTCACGCCGAAGGAGGGGTGATCTTTGCTCAACTTTGGCATGTAGGCCGCGTGTCGCACACATCACTGCAACCCGGTGGCGAAGCGCCCGTCGCGCCATCAGCCATCCGCGCGGACAACGTCAAGGTGTTCATCGAAACTGGCCCCGGCACGGGTACACTGGCCGACCCTTCGACCCCACGAGCCCTGTCCACCGAGGAGGTAAAGGAACTGGTTGAGCTCTACGCCCAAGCAGCCCGAAATGCTCTGGAAGCAGGTTTTGACGGGGTGGAGCTTCACTGCGCGAACGGGTACCTGGTAAACCAGTTCATTTCGGCCCATACCAACCAGCGTGATGATGAATATGGCGGTTCGCTGCAGAATCGTCTTCGTTTCCTGCGCGAAATCACACTCGCCGTTGCTGGTGTGGTCGGCAAGGAGCGCGTTGGCGTTCGCTTCGCTCCGCTGTTCGCGACCACAGACGAAGACCGCGTTTACCTTGGCCTGGTCGAAGAAGATCCTCACCAAACCTACATCGAAGCAGTGAAGATCCTCGAGGAAGCGGGCATTGCCTACCTGTCGCTCGCCGAAGCCGATTGGGACAACGCACCCGAGCTGCCTGAGACGTTCCGGGAAGCTGTTCGTAAGACTTTCAGCGGCAAGATTATCTATGCCGGCAAGTACACCGCTGAACGAGCAAATCGCGTGATAAAAGCTGGCTGGGCCGACCTGATCGCTTTTGGTCGCCCCTTCATTGCGAACCCCGACCTGCCCGCGCGTATCGCCAACAACTGGCCGCTTAACCCACTTGATCCAGGCAGCATGTACGGCGGTACCGATAAGGGCTACATCGACTATCCTACTTACAAACCCTAAACGCTCAGAGCCACGCCCCATAACTCAGGGGCGTGGCTCTGCGTTTGCTGACCGAGGAAGTTAAGCATGTACCAACCGAGCACGATTCCTTACCAAGAGCATAGGGGATTCAAACGGACCTTCAGGCAGGGTCATCTAAGCCTTGGACTATTCTTTCCCCTGGAGGCTTTCCAGGGTGACACACCGCGCATGCTGGATCAGGTCGCGCTGGCCAAACATGCAGAGGCACTAGGTTTTTCGGCGCTCTGGTTTCGCGATGTGCCGCTCAGGGACCCAAGCTTCGGTGATGTCGGCCAGGTTTTCGACCCTTGGGTGTATCTGGGCTACATGGCAGCCCATACAACAAAAATCGCACTAGGCACCGCCTCCATCGCCCTTACTTTGCGTAATCCCTTGCACACGGCAAAGGCCGCAGCGAGCATTGATCAGTTGAGCGGAGGTCGCTTGCTCCTGGGAGTAGCCTCTGGCGATCGTCCCGTGGAGTTTCCCGCATTCAGCGTTGATCCAGAAAAGCGTGGCGAGACCTTTCAAGAAAACCTCAATGTGATACGCCAAGCCCATCGAACACACTTCGAGCCCATTCGCTGGAGTCACGGCGAGTTACTGGGGGCCGATCTCGTTCCCAAACCTACGACTCGGGAAATACCGCTATTCGTAACCGGACACAGCCGCCAGCCGCTCGATTGGATCGCGCGTGAAAGCCATGGATGGATCAACTATCCACGTCCGCCACAAATGCAGCGACTGATCGTGGAAGATTGGCGACAGGAAACGGCTAAACAGTGTGGCACTATCTACAAGCCATTCTTGCAATCGCTGTATATCGACCTGGACGAACACCCATCCACGCCGCCCTCGCCTATCCATCTAGGATTCCGGCTGGGACGTAACTACCTTCTGGCCTTGCTGGATACACTTCAGGAAATCGGTGTGGATCACGTCATCCTGAACCTCAAGTATGGTAAACGCCCCGCAGCAGAGGTTATCGAGGAACTTGGCAAACATATCGTCCCGCAATTCGGCGCACAGGAGCCCGATAGTTCTACCTGACAGGACGCCAGGATTTCCAGTCCAAGCCTGCCCATCACTGCGAAGGGCAGGCGCGGAGATCATGGTGAAGCCTTCCAATTTGCTGCGCGAATCAGGAAGATATCTAGATATCGAAAAAAACAGGTCTCAAAAAATTCATGACTATTGACGTCAACGAAGCCCTGAAAGCATTGGCGAACCCGATGCGCTTTACTATCCTTAATTGGCTCAAGGAGCCCAGGACAGCCTTTCCCGGGCAGGAGGTCGACCCAGAAACGGTAGGCGTGTGCGTCAGTATCATCCAAGAGCGCACGGGCCTCTCGCAGTCAACGACATCGCTTTATCTCGCCGCTCTACAGCGCGCGCAATTGGTGACATCGCAGCGGATCGGCCCCTGGACCTACTACAAACGCCACGATGAGAATATCGACGCCTTCTTAAAGGCGCTGCAAGAAAGAATCTAGGTATGCAGCCCCAGGAAGTCATGGTGCATTCTTCAGCCCTCATCAGGAGGATGCGCCATGGCTACAGGTCTTCATACTTTGACAGCCGCCAAGTAATACGCCGTCGTAGGCCATTATTTAGCGCCAACCAATGACTAAATTTTTGTTACCTTTCGAGTGCCCGGATACTTTCCGGATGTACGTCGAGGCCCATTGATAAACGAGGTATCTATATGGCACGCATTGTCAGAATTCATGAATACGGTGACGCCAGCGTTCTGAAGCTGGAGGATCTGGAAGTATCGGCACCAGCAGCAAACGAGGTGCAGATTAGTGTTAAAGCTATTGGCTTGAACCGAGCCGAAGTGATGTTCCGCAATCACGCATACCTACAAGAAGCGGAGTTCCCCAGCCGCTTAGGCTACGAGGCCGCAGGCATCGTAACGGCAGTTGGGAGCGACGTAACCGAGATCACTATTGGTGACTCGGTCGCTCTGATCCCACCTTTGGATATTGCTCGCTGGGGCACCTACGGCGAGTTGGCCAATGTACCAGCCCACCTGGTGGTAAAGAGCCCTGAGAACTTGTCCTTTGAAGAGGCTGCGGCGTCTTGGATGCAGTACGTCACCGCCTGGGGAGCATTGATTGAACAGGCGAAGCTACGGCAGGGCGATTTTGTCATCGTTACCGCCGCGTCAAGCAGTGTTGGCTTGGCCGCCTTCCAAATAGCTCGAATGGTCGGCGCCACATCGATTGCGATCACTCGAACTCACGCGAAGAAGCAAGCCCTGCTTGATGCAGGCGCTGCGCATGTCATCGTCAGCGATGAAGAGGATATCGTCGAGCGTGTTATGACGATAACTGCCGGTCAAGGCGCTCGCGTTGTATTCGATCCTGTAGGCGGGCCGTCCTTTGAACCTCTCACGCAGAGCATGGCGCGGGGCGGAATTTTGCTGGTGTACGGCGCACTCAGCTCTGAACCGACACCATTCCCACTGTTTACCGTGCTGGGCAAAAGCCTGACTTTGAAGGGTTATCTCTACGCAGAGATTGTGGCCGACCCTGAAGCCCTGGAGAGAGCGAAGGCTTTTATTCTGCAAGGGTTGAAGTCCGGTGCGTTGCGCCCGATCATCGCAAAGACATTCGCACTTAGCGACATCCAGGATGCCCATCGTTTCCTTGAAGCCAATCAGCAGATCGGCAAGATCGTGGTAACTGTCTGACCAGCAATTATGGGGCTGAGAGCGTAATCCTTCGGCCCCGACTCAAGCCAGCCCTGATGACCGCTATTGGCCGACTCTGTTGAAAAAGTAGCTGCTCCCCCATGCTGTCGGCAGAATTGCTCTGTCAGCTAGCGCGGGGACGGTGAGCCGCCGCATCGTCAGGGCACAGCGTTGCTCAATCATTGATTTGCTCAACTACGGCATTGCCAGCAAAACTTTGTCCAGGGTCAAACTGGAGCTTGCGCGCCGTGGCGGGCAGTAGTTTTGTCAGTTTGTCCAAATGCGCCGTTTGGCCTGCGTCAGTTTCGCGGCGGTCTCCAGCCGTACATATACCAAACGCCTCTGGTCATCCGCCGCGTCGCAACTCCCTGACACCCCGGCCCAGCTTGCGGCGCAGCAGGGCCCGCAGGGTCGCCCCATCCGAATACCCGACCTGTGTGGCGACCTGGTCGACGCTGGCGTTTCCGGTGCGCAAGAGATGGACGGCATGCTCCACGCGCAGGTCCTGGAAATACGACAGTGGTGTCTTGCCCAAAACGCTTTGCAGCCGCCGCGCCAAGGTGCGCTCGCTTGTGCCCGCGGCGCTGGCCGCCTCCGCCAGCGAGAACCCCTGCGCGAGCCGACGTCTGGCCCAGCTCTCGAAGCGCTCCACCATTGGGTCGGCATGCGCAAGGTGGTCGGGAATCACGAACTCGGCTTGCGAACTGCGTGCCTCGACCAGCAGATAGCGTGCCACCAGGGCCGCCAGCGCCGGACTGCGCCCCCGGATGATGTGCAAGGCCAAGTCAACGTGGGCCAAAGCGGCACCCGCGGTAGTGAAGCGTGTCGAGTTCACGATCATGCGTGACTCGTCCAACGTGACGTTCGGATAGCGCTGCCGAAACATCGGCCCCAGCCACCATGACGTCGTCGCACGATGCCCATCAAGCAGGCCACTCTCTGCAAGTAAGAAACTACCGGAGCAGGCGGCACCAAGGTGCGCGCCAGCGGTGGACCACAGCTGTAGCGCGGCGACCGCATCGGGCACGTCGGGGCGTGTGAGCCGAGCCGAGAGCGTGTCAGGCATCTTGTCACCAAACGCGGGCACGAGCACGACGTCTGGTTCCGGCACACCACGCGCAGTGACCACGGGGACCGTCAAGCCCTGCGCCGTTAGGATGCGACGCCGCACGCCCACCAGCGTGAGCTCTATGTGCGCGGGAGCCTGTGGCAGCGAGCTCGACATCGCATTGGCCAAGCCCACTGTGTCAGTGAGCGCCGCAAGCCCCAGATCAAACACGCCATCACAAACAAGGATATGAAGTTTCATGGCAATAATGATATCAAAGTTGTCATTTTTGTCTATATAAATGGTTGTCATGAAGACTTAGACTGCAGGCTCGTCGGTGCTTTCACCTAAACCATTTACCCAAAGGATTACAATATGACCAAGCTCGCCCTGTTTGTTCGCCTCGAAGCCAAACCCGGCCAGGAGGCTGCGCTTGCCGACTTCCTGGCCAGCGCACTGCCGCTCGCCAACGCCGAATCCGGCACCACTGCCTGGTTTGCATTGAAGTTTGGCCCTTCGACGTTCGGTGTGTTCGATGCCTTTGCCGATGAGGCAGGTCGCCAGGCACATCTGAACGGCCAGATCGCCGCGGCCTTGATGGCCAACGCCGCGACCTTGCTCAGTTCTCCGCCCAATATCGAGAAGGTCGAACTGCTTGCAGCCAAACTGCCTGCATGACAACCCGGCCTTGACTCAATCAGGTCACGCTGCGTAGGGCCACACGGCCCTACGCAGCCCCCCTCGATTGCCGGGGGGATGTTCGGCGACAATTAGGATGACCAGTTGACGACAATTCTCTTGGCCGGTTGGGTGTCTCAATAGGTACCTTGTTTTCTGTTCGGAGTTCAAGGTGCCAAGAATATTAAACGCGCATACATGTAAAAGCGAAGCTCACCTGAGATTACGGTAAGGCGCATTCCTTAAGTACTCTTAGCTATCTAAGCCCAGAGAGGAGGACAAGCGCAAGGACGACGCGGAATTGAAGTCGGAGCTGTTGAACGTGCTTCGTCGCTATCTCCGCCCGGAGTTCATCAACCGCATTGATGAGATCATCGTGTTCCACGCGCTCGACCGCAAACAGATCCGTGACATCGTAGGCCTGCAGCTCGAACGCGTGAAGCGTATCGCGCACGGGCAGGGCTTGACGGTGGAGTTCGACAACTCACTCATCGACCACTTGGCGGATGTCGGCTACCGGCCGGAGTTTGGGGCGCGCGAACGTCGTCGCCAGATCCGATCCCTGATCGAGACGCGCCTTGCGAGTGCCGTGTTGCGGGGCGACATAGAGGAAGGTGATAGCCTGCGCTTCGTCTACGACGATGATCGAAGTGAAATCCGCTGGGAGAAGGAAGCAAAGGTGCCCAGGGTTTACCTTCGCGTAGTGGGCTATAGTGTTACTAGAGTTCCACTCTGTATTTCCTTTACCCGTCAACCTGAGGTCATTATGGCCGAGTCGACCCACAATCCGAACGGTCAGCCGGCCTCAACCGACACCGTGTATGGAATGCCGGCCTATGCCGATAGGGCGGCGGCCGTGAACGAAGTGCATGCACGCCCACACCTCATGATTCAGGCCCCGAGGCAGATGTTGCAGTTCGCTTTCATGACGGGAGGAGATCTGACTAAGGATAAGTTGGCGGTGAATGAGTTGTCTGGTCGTCTCGGCGTGGCTGAGCCTGACCAATCCACGTCATTTCACGGCTTGGCCTGGGACGACGGAGACCTGCACTGCGAAAAACACACGGAGTATTCGACGTATCTGTGGTGTGCCGAGCTTGATCCCGAAACCGGAGAACCATGCGGCGAGAATCCGTTCAAGCATGGATTCATCCCTCCAGGCCCGGTGGTATCGGGCGTGCGCCTGACCTTTCTTCCATGGAATTCAGATACTGAGAAGGAGGTAGATCGCTTCGATACTTCCAGCCTTTGTTACTCGCTAGTAGAAAGTGGGAACGCTGCCATCCTGACCGATTTCCGACAGGATGACGACGGCCTGACGCACATCCTGATCCTTGCGCGTGATTTGAAACCCGCGCGAGCAGGTGCGCTGGCGCAACGTCTTCTGGAGATTGAGACCTATCGGACTTTGGCCTTATTGTCGTTGCCGTTGACTAGGTCAATGACGAAGGAGCTGCGAAGCATGGAGTCACAACTGGCCATGATGACTGATGAGATGTCGACGAACTCGGAAGCGCGGCGTGACAACCACCTCCTTCTGTCAGAACTGACCAGTTTGGCGGCAAAGTTGGAGGCCTGCGTTGCTGCGAATCTCTATCGATTTGGCGCCAGCCGGGCTTACTACGAGATCGTTGAAGAGAGGTTGGCAGCGCTATTGGAAGAGGGGGTGTCCGGATACTTTACCTGGCGGGATTTTCTTCAGCGTCGTATTGCTCCTGCGATGCGAACCTGCCTTTCGGTTAAAGAGCGCCAGGCCAAGCTCTCCGACGAACTGACCCGAAACATCTCACTGCTGCGCTCCTGGGTCGATGTCGAACTGGAACGCCAGAATCGGGACTTGCTGGCGTCGATGAACAACCGGGTCAAGCTGCAATTGCGTCTTCAGCAAACGGTTGAAGGGCTGTCTGTGGCAGCAATTTCGTATTACGTCGTGAGTCTTTCAGGCTATTTCCTGAAGGGAATTCCATTCATTTACGATGTTGCCACACCGGTGATGTCGGTACTGGTACCCGTCGTGATGCTGTCGATCTGGTGGAGAGTTCGTCGGATCAGGCATGCCCACGACGATTCCACGGCGTTGTAAAAGTCTTAATACGATCTACCGGCTGAAGCGCGGAATGGGGTAATCGTGGAGCGTCCAGTAGGGATGCCAGCATTTAATGGACCCAGTCATCTAATCTCTTGGGGTAGGGGTAGGGCAGCGAGCAAGGCCGGCTGATGGGACCCGGCTTCAATTTTTGGTTTCAATTTCTCCAATGACTATAGCGAGAGTCGCGCTATGCTAATCTTCATCTAAGCTTGGATATACTAGGCGGGCTTTACAGGGTCCCACTCCTAAGTCCGCTAGCTACGTCGTCAAGGAGCGCTTATGACCAAGGCTCAAAACGAGGTCTACACCAAGCAGCCCGCAGCAGAAGGGATCCAGACGGTTAACCCATGCCGAAAAGTGGTGGGCCTAGTACCTGCTCCGGAGATGTCCGCTGAGATGGCCGAAAAGGTAATCGACCAGTTACCCGAACTTCTGGCCAACTACGTCGATGACCGGTTGAACTGGGAGGTGCAACTGATCGTCGATCCGTTGATCGGTGCTGCAGAGGCTTCCAACGATATTATTGGGAGTATTCTCGAGTATAAGCGGGACCAGCAGTGGGACTACGCGATCTGCATTACCGATTTGCCGATCTTTAAGGACGGGCGCTTCGTAATCGCTGAAACCAGCACGGTGCATGGCGTTGCGATGATTTCATTGCCTGCCTTCGGCATTACCGCAATACGTCGTCGCCTGAACGAAGCGATCCTGCAACTGGTCAACGAATTGCACCATGGCAGTTCCGAAGAGGACCGTACTCGTCAGGAGCAGCGTACCCAGCAATCCGATAAAGTCCACGAGAGTCTGCGTGGCAAAGGTGCGCGGCAACTATTGGGCAGGCACCTCTACGAGAAGCTGTTTCCGATACGTCGGCTAACGCTATCGGGCGAGGGAGAGTCCTTTGACGTGCGCTTCATTGCCGATTCGTGGATCAACGGGAACCTTCGCATCCTGGCAGGCATGGTGCGCGCCAACCGCCCCTCGACCATCTTTCCTGCTTTCAAGCGCGTCATCGCCGTCGCGTTCGCGACCGGCGCCTATGGTCTGGTGTTTCCCACCCTTTGGCAGCTCAGCGCCAATTATGGCCGGCCACGCCTTGTTCTGCTGATGGGAGTGGCCATGGTGTCGATGATTGCCTGGATCATTATTGCCCACACGCTTTGGGAACCGATAAAAAACGCCCGATCACCACGTCTGGTTCGGCTCTATAACACGGTCACTGTCCTGACGCTGAGTGCCGGGGTCGTATTCTATTACGTGATCCTGCTGGGCCTTTTCTGTTTCACGGTCCTCGTTTTCATTCCGGCCAACATGCTGGAAGCGCAACTTGATCACGGGGCCAGTCTTCTCGATTACACCACTCTTGCCTGGCTCGCGACTTCGGTTGCCACTATCGCTGGCGCCCTGGGGGCCGGACTGGAAGATGAAGAAACCGTCAGAAACGCTACTTACGGCTACCGGCAGCGACGCCGCAACCAGGAAGCGAATAAGCGCTGACAATTCTGTTTTAGTGATCAGCCGTTGTTCCTCGGTGGGGTCCACGCCGGTGCTTCGTCCTCGATTTGCCGTGCGTCTTCCCGCATGGCGTGCCCCAGTGACTCGTCCAGTTTCATGAACAGCTCCCCGTAGCGCGGGCTGAAGTGGATGCCTTCCTCGATGTTGCGCCAGGCGCTGAACAATTGGTCTTCGTTGGCTTTTTCGCTGGCGACAAAGGATTGAGTCATTCGGCGGGCGCGTTCTGGGTGGACGCCCATGGCAGTGAGGGCATCGCCGCCGAGTTTCAGGGCGGAGTAATAGGTTTCGCTCACCACATCGTCGGCGCCGGCTTCACGCAGCTCGTAACCATGGCCGCGGTCGAAGGCGCGGGCCAGTATCCAAACCTCCGGGTAAAGCTGTTTGACGTGACGCACCAGGCTCACGGCCCGGTCGCGGTCATCGATGGCGACGACGAGCAGGCGTGCCTCGGCAATGCCGGCGGTTTCCAGTAGCTGGATGCGGGTGGCGTCGCCAAAGTAACTTTTCAGTTGGATCAGGCGCAGATTTTCGATCTGATCCAGAGCATGGTCCAGGGCTACGCTGGGAATGTTGTTGGCGCGAAGCAAACGACACACGATCTGTCCGAAGCGGCCGACCCCTGCCACGATCACCGGGGCCTGCTCTTCTATCTCATCCGGCTCTGCTTCTTCATTGGAAGCCTTCTGATAGCGCGGCAGCACCACCCGGTCATAGACAATGAACAACAGCGGTGTCAGGAACATGGACAGGGCCACCACCAGTGACAGCACCTGAGCGGTGTCTGCAGGGATAACTTGGTTCTGGGTACTGTAGGTCAGCAGCACGAACCCGAACTCACCGGCCTGGGCCAGCCCGAGGCTGAACAACCAGCCTTCACTGCCGCGGATGCCGAATGCGAAAGCCAGGCCAAACAGAATCAGCGTCTTGCCAATGATAACCGCCAGGGCGAGAAGAAAGACCGTATCCCAAGAAGCCGCCAGAACGCCGAAATTGATTCCCGCGCCTACGGTCATGAAGAAAAGCCCTAGCAGCAGCCCCTTGAAAGGTTCGATATTGGCTTCCAACTCGTGCCGGAATTCGCTGTTGGCGAGGACCACACCGGCCAGGAATGCGCCGAGCGCCGGCGACAGATTCACCAAGCTCATCAGCGCCGCGATGCCGATAATCAGCATCAGGGACGCGGCGGTGAATACTTCCCGCATGCCGGATCGCACCACGTAGCGGAACAGCGGCCGACTCAGGTAATGGCCACAGATAATCACGATCACGATCGCACCGACAACGGCCAGCCCATGCGCCCAGCCCGGCAGGTTCTCAACCAGGCTGAGGCTGCTATGCCCGCCCTCGCTGCCACTACCGGACATTGCGGACACGGCCAGCAGCGGGATGACGGCCAGCATGGGAATCACCGCAATGTCCTGGAAAAGCAGCACTGAGAAGGCACTCTGCCCACCTTCGGTTTTGACTAGCCCCCTTTCGGTAAGTGTCTGCAAGACAATCGCTGTTGAGGAAAGGGAGAAGAGAAACCCTACCGCCACGGCTGTTTGCCAGGCCATCCCCAGGAACCAGGCAAAACAGGTGGCGGCGGCTGCAGTCAGTGTGACCTGCAGGCCGCCAAGACCGAGCAGCCGAACCCGCATGGCCCAAAGGGATTTGGGGTCAAGCTCCATCCCCACCAGGAACAGCATCATTACCACGCCGAACTCAGCAAAATGCTGAAGAGTGAGGGCCTCCTGGCCCACCAGTCCTGTCACCGGTCCTATGACCACACCGGCCACCAAGTAACCGAGTACCGACCCCAGCCCGAACTGTCTGGCCAGTGGCACCGCTATTACCGCCGCCACCAGGTAGATAAACGCCTGAACAAAGTAGTCAGTCATCAGTCATGTCCGTGGGTCGAAAATCACATACCCATTCTTCTAACATTAGACCAACGGCTGCATTTCGCTTCCGGTATCGAAAATGGGGGACAAAAATGGGGACATACCTGTTTTTCTTCACCACAATGCTCAGTGCGGCCATAGCCGTCAACTGGTATCCCGCGTGATTCATCACGGTCTTGTTAAAGTGGCTGATCGCACGCTTCCGGCTCTTATTCTTCTGCCAACGACATGGCAGCACCGCCACATATGCTCATTTATTCTCTAAATACTTGTCGCTTATAATATCAAGTAAAGAGGGTGGGGCGCTTGCTCACGGCCCCCTCGACCACTGGACGATGCCTTAAGAAAGGCGGTCGTGGTGGCGGTTAGGACAATGCGGCCAATCTTGGCCCTCCTCGCATCAGGGTTGGTCACCAATTGTCGGCGGCGGCTCCCAGGTGCAAGGTCACCCGCAATGCATGCATGGTGAGCGTGGCGGCGACTTTCAGCACCTGCTCGCGAAACCTCATTAGGCTCCACCTCTTACGGTTTTGATTCCCCATCAGGCAGCTCAGGCCGTGCGGATATTGTTTCAATCTAACCATTAGTTCTAGTTCGTTCTGGGCCTTCGGCCCTCCACCGGATGGCCTTTTCTCCGCTTCGCTACGTAAAGGCCGCTGCTGAATGTTGGCGTTACATCAGGAAAGTCTCAATGGCGGCTTCTGGCCGGACAATGACGGCCCAAAATAGGCCGTCGTTCAGCCTCATCAAACTTCAGTCTGTTCTGCCATTTCCAACGCGTCATCTACCTCAACCCCTAGATACCTGACGGTGCTTTCCAGCTTCGTGTGACCCAGGAGAAGTTGCACTGCCCTTAAATTTTTCGTGCGACGGTATATCAGCGAAGCTTTTGTACGTCGCATCGTGTGCGTGCCATACATTGATGCATCTAGTCCTATTTCGGTAACCCAGGCTTTCACAATACGGGCATATTGGCGCGTTGAGAGAGGCTTTGCGCTATTGATTCGGCTGGGAAATAGGAAGTCTTCGCTTCGGAGCTGAGCCAGCTGTATCCAGTCGATAATAGCGATACGGGCTTGCTCGGTTATTTCGAACTGGACAGGTCGATGCGTTTTTTGCTGCATCACGATGGCTCGTGGGGATATGCACGCACCATGGGCTATATCTCGGACTCGTAAATTGACGAGGTCGCAGCCTCGTAATTTGCTATCGATGGCTAAATTGAAGAGGGCGAGGTCTCTTGTCTTTTTGGCAATCTGTAGACGAACACGGATCGCCCAGATATCTCTGAGGCGCAGTGGTGTCTTCTGCCCAACCAACTTGCCTTTATTCCAAGGAGTGAAGGGGTTTTGAGTAGAAACGTTCATGGCAAGATCCTCCATCGGGTGGAGATCAAAGAATGGAACATTTCACCTAAGCTTGTGCTGTGATGGCCACTGAGAATGGTGGTCATCGATAACAAAGACGTGCCGATGTGAGCCTCGAAAATGATGGTGGGAATGGCGATGAGGTTCCGGCCCCTCCCATCCCTCATGCTCGTGTTGATGGTGTTCATCGTGGTAGTGCAGATGGGTATGGGTTATGGCTGCGTGCTCGTGCTCAAGAGTTCTCAGGTCAGATTTATGCCAGATAAGGGCTGTGAGCGCCGTTGCTGCCAGAGCAATCGTTCCCAGCAAAGCGAACGTTCCCGTCAGTCCCACGTTTACCCCCAGCCAACCTGCCAACGGATAAGTAACCAGCCAACAGCTGTGTGACAAGGAAAATTGGGCAGCAAACAGCGCTGGACGATCCTCCGGCTGACACGAGCGTTTGAGCAGGCGTCCGGAGGGGGTCATAACCAACGAGGCCCCCGCGCCCAACAGCAACCATAGCCCGGTAAGCCCCGTAAACGATGGGCCTAGCCAGCCCAGGTAAAGGCTGAGTGCCATCATAACGCCGCCCAACAGCATGACTGGCCGCTCGGGCATCCGATCCAGCACCTTGGGCAGCAATAAGGCCACCAGCATGGAACCTCCACCTGCTGCGGCAAAGGCCAGGGCTACCTCTTTCTCGCCCAAACCCAACACCGAGCGCACAAGCACCACCGTGTTGACGATTTGCATGGCCCCGGCGGCTGAAACCGCCAAGTTCAACGCCAGTAGCCCGCGCAGCCGGGGCGTCTTCAGATAAATCCGCATGCCGCGGGTAACACGACGCCAGACGCTAGGGGCTTCCTCTAGGGCAAGAGGCGCAGGCAGGGTTACCGATATAACCAGGGCGGCAGAGATAACGAACGCCAGAGCGTTGAGTACAAACAGGACATCAAACCCCATCACCATCAGCAGTGCCGCCGCCACCATCGGGCTAAGAAGGTTCTCTAAATCATAGGCGAGACGTGACAGGGATAATGCTCGTGTGTACTGCTCTTCGTCTTCGAGAATGTCAGGTATCGTCGCCTGGAAAACGGGCGTAAAGCCAGCTGAACAAGCATTGAGTAGAAAGATCAGCACATAGATTTGCCACACTTCTGTAACAAAAGGCAGTGCACAAACCACGGCTGCACGCAGTAAGTCCAGGCTAACCAAAAACGTGCGCCGAGGCAGGCGTGATGCATAGGCGCCGACCAGAGGGGCAATGCCCACGTAAGCGACCATCTTGATCGCCAGCGCCGTGCCTAGCACGGCACCCGCCTGACCTTCAGCGAGATCGTGAGCCAGTAACGCCAGCGCAACCGTGGTTAGGCCAGTGCCGATC
Organism: Vreelandella indica; assembly: GCF_037070225.1. NCBI lineage: Bacteria > Pseudomonadati > Pseudomonadota > Gammaproteobacteria > Oceanospirillales > Halomonadaceae > Vreelandella > Vreelandella indica. The sequence continues at coordinate 11,101 of NZ_JBANSO010000001.1, read as the reverse complement.
AGTGCAATGACCTGTGCTAGAAAGAGGTGGCGGTAAATGCGATGGGCGAGTACATCGAGCATAGAACTTCCTCAAATGAGGGGTGCCTAAAAGCGCTTACAGGTAGCGTGCAATCGTCTTGAACTCTTCAGCCCGTGCCCGTTGCGTTTGATTCTGAGTACCCAGGGCTTCGTCTAGGCAGTGGTCGATGTGATCCAGCACTAAGGTGCGTTTAGCTTGCTGAATGGCTTTTTCTACCGCATGGAGTTGTTGAGCGATGTCCAGGCAGTGGCGTCCATCCTCTACCATCTGGGTCACACTCGAAAGGTGCCCCCGAGCGCGGTTCAGGCGCTTGACGATATCGGGATGTGACTGGTGAGTATGCATTGTCATTTTCTTTTCCCTTATTATATTCCTATCCCCCCGGAGGGGATGGTAATCTATCGCCGTTATTCTGCCAACGCTATGGTTCAAGGCAGACGGTTATCTATTTTTATGATTTTTACTTTTATCCTGGTTGCTCTACATGCTCAATCGGCTGCGCCACCGCCTTGGCTATCTGACCTTTCTGTTGCTGTTCCTGCCTAGCCTGGTACTCACCAGTGTGGGTGAGGCGCGTGCGCATGGGGCGGCGAGCATGGTTAGCGTTGAGTTGTCTCTCCATGAGAATGTGCAGAAGGGCCATGGGCATACCCATGGCCACGAGCACGAAGATAGTCGCCACCTCCATAATGAGAGTGGCAGTCACTTTCACGAAAAAGCGGATCGGCCTGGGACGGGCATTGCCGTCGAGTCGAACTTCCGCGACGCCCTGCGGCTAGGCGAACGCAGCGGCCTACCGCTGCGTCGTGTCTACCGCTTGGAGCGTCCTCCACGGCCGGTCATTGCTGGATGACTGGGGCCGTCCACTGGACGGCCAACACTTAATGACAGACCCGTGGAGGTTTTATGTTTCCATCCCAACTAGGGGGTGCGTTCGGCTTGCCTGTTTTGGCCCGACGCCACGCGCTGACCCTTTTCACACTGCTGGTGATGCTCCTGGGAGCCAGTGGTGAAGCCCTTGCCCACGCCGTTGCTGAAGGCGACAAAGGGTACATCCAGGAGATCTATGGCGTTCACCTGATCTCATTCGTCTATCTCGGTGCCAAGCACATGGTGACGGGGTATGACCACATCCTGTTTTTGCTAGGGGTGATTTTTTTCCTCTATCGAATGCAGCATATCGCCATCTACGTCAGCCTCTTCGCCATCGGTCACTCTACGACCATGCTGCTAGGGGTGTACTTTAATATCGGCATCAATAGCTACCTTATCGATGCCATCATCGGTCTCTCCGTTGTCTACAAGGCACTCGATAACATCGGTGCTTATCAGCGCTGGTTCGGCTTTCAGCCCAATACCAAGGTGGCGACGCTGGTCTTCGGCCTGTTCCATGGCTTTGGACTGTCGAGCAAGATCATTGAGTACGATATCGCTTCTGATGGATTAGTCCCCAATCTCCTGGCGTTCAACGTTGGGGTAGAGATCGGCCAGCTACTGGCCCTGAGTGCCATCCTTATCGTGATGGGTTTCTGGCGACGCACCAATGGCTTCTTACGCCACGCCTACACCGCTAACGTCGCCATGATGTGCGCTGGCTTTATGCTGGTTGGTTATCAGCTCACCGGCTATTTCATCGCCTAATTCAGGAGAGACCCAAATGTACAATACCGACCTTCCCACCCGTGCCGAGTTACCGTCAACAGGTAAGTTACTTCGTTCTACGCTGATGGCAGCCGTCATTGCAGTCGCTTTGCTGATCACCGTCGTGCTGCCTGCTGAGTATGCCATTGACCCCACCGGCGCTGGCCGCTTGTTGGGGCTGACAGAGATGGGCGAAATCAAGACCCAGTTGGCTGAGGAAGCCGAGCTTGATCAGGCCAATGATCAAGCCAGTGCTCAGCAGGCGTCTCAACCCGCTGCATTTCAAGAGACCGTCAGTGATCGCCAGCCTGAGACGGCAAGCGATGCTGATGCTCAAACTTCCACTTCGGATGCAGAGATGGCTCCCCAAACAGCCAATTCAGCTTCAGCGAGTGATCCAGTTGCACCTTCGCCCACTGATTCTGAATGGGTGATGACCGATGCCAGCGTGGCTCTGGCAGGGGCATTGGCTACTGAGGAAGCCGTTTCCCAGACGGCGCAAGCGGAAGAAGCGTCCCCGTGGAGCGATGAGGTGAGCTTTACCCTGACGCCAGGGGAAGGCACGGAGTACAAACTCACCATGCAAGAAGGGGCGGTTGCTACCTTTGCCTGGGCATCAGAAGGTGGCCCCGTCAACTTTGACACGCACGGTGATGGAAATGGGAATTCCATCAGTTACGAGAAAGGCCGTGGCGTGCCCGAGGATGAAGGTGAGCTAGAAGCCGCTTTCAATGGCAATCACGGTTGGTTTTTCCGTAACCGCAATGATAGCGATGTGACTATTGTCTTGCGTGTGGGTGGAGATTATGGGGAGTTAGTTAAGGCCCTTTAACGGATTAGCCTCTAGCGCTCTCTTGAGTGCTAGAGGTTTTCTTCGAACCAGTGTCATTAAAGTATTCGTAGCTGTATTGGTTTATTGATATACCACTTGATATAAAAAATTATCTTCAAGCGCATGAGATGATGCAATAGCTCAGTTAGCAAAACCATTTAGGCGTATATGCGAAATATCTTAAAGTCGGCTTCTGGTCGAGGCTGTGTGAAAACTCCCAAATCCGTTGCCTGTTTCCGCATCCGGCTGTCAGGCCACGTCCAGCGGCCAACGAGACGTCTCAAAGCACTTCCGCCATCGCCACAGACGAGGTTATTCAAGATCACGCGCCCCGAGAAATCCTTCCTAGAGAGCGTCATAGGGCACTACAGGCGCTATTAAAGAGCAGCAGGCACGCTATGCCCGCATCGCCTGAATCAACCCCTTGGTTCCAAGGATCTTTATGACACGTTTCATATTATAGGCCAGCACGTGAAGACTCATTTCCGTGCTGACGCTCTTGAGGCTCCTGGTCAGAAAATGCGTCGATTCCATCCAGGCCTTCAGTGTGCCGAACGGGTGCTCGACTGTCTGGCGTCTGAGACGCATCATTTCCGGTTTCTGGTTCAGCCTAGACTGTACCGCCTCGAGCACATCCTCATGCTCCCAGCGCTTTATACGCCTGTGTTTACCAGTGGTACATTTCCCTTTCATCGCGCAGGTTGGGCAGGCTGAACTCCAGTAGCAATGCAGCGTCTGACCTTTTTCGACGCTCTTGAAACGCCAGATCAGTCGCTCTCCCGCAGGGCAGTGGTATTCGTTGCTTTCGGGGATGAAGCGAAATGCCTCTCTGGGAAACATTCCCTTGGCCTGGCTCGGTGAGGTTTTCGGTTTGGGGAGATAGATGGTGATACCGGCCTTGTAGCACGCGAGAATTTCTTCTCCCTTAAAGTAACCGCGATCCGCCACGACACTGAGATCTTTGATGCCGCTGGCATCATGTGCCTGCTTGGCCATCCCGGAAAGTTGACGCCGGTCACTACCGACGTTGGTGACCTCATGGGCGATGATCAAATGATGCTGACTATCGACGGCCGTCTGTACGTTGTACCCCACTAGCCCGGTGCCTCGCGTCTTCATGGAGCGAGCATCGGGATCCGTCAACGAGACCTGCTGGTCAGGTGCCTGGGTTCTTTGTATCTCAATGGCCTGTAGTCGCTGCACTTCCTCGGTGAGAGCGGCGATCTTGTCCTTCAGCTGTGCTGTCTGCGCCTCTGTGACAGCGGGGTCGCCTTGGTCAGCTGAGTCGAGTTGGCGCAGGTAACGCTCGATGCTCTTCTCGATCTCCTCTGCGCGCCGCTTCATCTTGGCAAACGTAAAGTTGCGGTCACGGTTGTTGACCGCCTTGACTTGCTACCGTCGATGGCCACGATCGCTTGTGTGAAGAGCCCCAGGCGCCGGCAAAGCACGACAAAGTCTCGGCAGATGGCGCGGATTGCCTTGCCGTTGTGCTTTCGAAAATCGGCAATCGTCTTGAAGTCCGGTACCAAGCGTTCTGTCAGCCACATCAGCTCGACATTGCGCTGCACCTCGCGCTCCAGGCGACGGCTGGATTGAATGCAATTGAGGTAACCGTAGAGGTAGATTTTCAGGAGTACCGCAGGGTGATAGGCGGGCCGGCCGGTAGCATGGGGATCGACACCCTTGAAACCGAGTTGCCTGAGATCAAGGGCCTCAACGAAGGCCTCGATGGCTCGGACCGGGTTGTCCTCCGAGACAAAATCATCAAGAAGCTCAGGGAACAACGTGGCTTGAGACCGGGACTCACCTGCAACGAAGCGCTTCATCGGCACCTCCACGAGCTGTCACGGGTAGAGTATAGCGGTAGCCTCGTTTTCACACAGCCTCGGCCGAAAGCGGCCTTTCAATTGTGTCTATCAAACTAAGGGCGATTCACTCCTTATCCGTCAACGTGACGACATTAGAACCTCAGACGCTTCCGACCACTATCGCGGCCAATGGTGATATCGCGGCATGGCAGGAGATCATTATCGGTACCGAAATCGGTGGCCTGCGGCTGGTAGAGGTCAAGGTAGGCGTGGGTGATGAGGTCACGGAAGGGCAGGTGCTGGCCGTGTATAACGCCACGACGGTGCGCGCAGAGCTTGCCAGGAGCCGCGCCGCCGTGGCGGAAGCCGAAGCAACGCTTGCGGAAGCGAATGCCAACGCCCAGCGCGCCCGCGGTTTGAAAACCACGGGATCGCTTTCAGAGCAGCAGATTCAGCAATACGAAACCGCAGAACTCACCGCCAGGGCGCGGCTAGGCGTTGCGCAAGCGCAGAATGAAGCCCAAGCGCTACGCTTGGCTCAGACGCAGGTGGTCGCCCCAGACGACGGTTTGATTACCTCCCGCACGGCCACTGTTGGCGCTGTTACAGGCGCCGATCAGGAATTGTTCCGATTGACGCGCCACGGTCGGCTGGAGTGGCGGGCCGAGGTCGCCGCTTCCGATCTGAATGAGCTGCGAGCCGGCCAGACTGCCAGGGTCACCGTGCCCGGTGGATATGAACTCGAAGGGAGGTTGCGCACCATTGCGCCGCTAGTGAACACCGCTACACGCAATGGGCTGGTTTATGTCGACCTACCGTTAAGCGACGTTGCTCGGGCGGGGATGTTTGCGCGGGGTGGATTTGAACTGGGTAGCCGCCAAGTAATGACGCTACCCCGTGCCGCAGTGCAACTACGCGACGGTTTTGGCTACGTCCATCGCGTCAGCGATGAAGGCCAGATAACGGAGCAGAAAGTTGCCTTGGGTCAGCACACGGAGAATCGAATCGAAATTCGCGCCGGGCTTGAACCCGATTCCCGAGTGGTCGCCTCGGGCGGTGCTTTTCTCGGCAACGGTGACCAGGTGCGGGTGATTGAGGGAGAGCCAGTTTATTCACCCCGAACGAACGATACCGACGTCGAGGAGGGGGTATGAAGTTGAATACCTCCTCCTGGGCGATTCGCAATCCTATTCCGGTTGTTCTGCTCTTCATCCTATTGACCTTCTGGGGGCTCATCTCCTTCCGAGGCTTGCTTATTCAGGACTTGCCGGATGTGCAGCTGCCCCTCGTGGAGGTCTCCGCCTCGTTGCCGGGGGCGGCCCCCGCCTTAATGGAGACCGAGGTTGCCCGCAAGTTCGAGGACTCCATCGCTACCGTCTCCGGTGTCAAAAACATCACTACAACGCTGACGGATGGCAATGCCGACATTGCTATCGAATTCAGGCTGGAAAAGTCCGTGCAAGAGGCTGTTGAGGACGTGCGCGACTCTGTTGCTCGCATCCGCTCGGATCTACCCGCCGACCTGCGTGATCCAATGATTCGGAAGGGTGAGTTTTCCAGAGAGCCGATTGTACGCTACGCGGTGACCTCCTCCGATCTAGACGATGAGGCACTCTCCTGGTTCGTCGATGACAAAATGACCAAGGCCGTATTGGCGGTGCCCGGTGTTGGTTCGGTTCGGCGTATCGGCAGGGTCGATCGCGAAGTCCGCGTGGCATTGGCTCCGGATCGTCTGCTGGCGATGAACACGACAGCGCTGGATATCTCCCGCCAGTTGCGTCAGGCGCAGTTGGAGGCCCCCGGTGGCCGCGTTGATGTCGGCGGAGCCGAACAGGCCGTGCGCATCATCGCCAACGCTGAATCCGCAGCTGAGCTTGCGACGATGGAGCTGGCACTCAGCGATGGCCGGCGTATTCGCCTTGATGAGGTGGCAACGGTTACCGATACCGTGGCTGAGCGGCGCTCATTGCATTTTTGGATGGCGTGCCCGTCGTAGGCGTCGAGATGACCCGTGCCGAGGGGTACGGCGAGGTGGATGTGGCCGAGGGCGTGCAGTCTGCGCTCGCGGCGTTGCAGGTGCAATATCCTTATGTCGAGGTCGAAGAAGCCTTCAATTTCGTTGGGCCGGTGCTGGAGAACTATCAAGGCTCCTTGCACATTCTGTTCGAGGGCATGGCGCTGGCAGTGCTGGTGGTGTTCTGCTTTCTGCGCAATTGGCGTGCCACACTGATTGCGGCGGTTACGCTGCCTGCCGCTGTTGATCATCCCTACCTTCGCTTTCATGCACCTGATGGGCTTCACGCTCAATGTGGTGACGCTGCTGGCGCTCTCGCTGGCGATCGGGGTGTTGGTCGATGATGCCATTGTCGAGATTGAGAACATCGAACGGCACCTGCTAATGGACAAGCCCCCGCGCCAGGCTGCTATGGATGCGGCGGCGGAAATTGGCCTGGCCGTTGTCGCCACCACCTTTACGTTGATTGCCGTTTTTCTGCCCACGGCCTTCATGAGCGGCACCGTCGGGCAATTCTTCGTTCAGTTTGGTTGGACAGCCTCGGTAGCGGTGCTGTTTTCGCTTCTGGTGACGCCCATGCTGGCTGCGTATCTGCTGCGAAAACCCCAACATCCCTCGCGCGATCCAACGTGGATTAGCGTCTATCTTGTCGTCGCCCGTTGGTGCCTGCGCCAGCGTAAGACAACGCTCCTCGCGGCGGCGGCCTGCTTTGCAGGAGGTATCTGGCTGGCCTCGACCCTGCCGGGTACCTTCATACCCCCCGATGATAATTCCCAGGCGCAGGCGACGCTCACCTTGCCGCCCGGTAGCATCTTGTCTGAAGCGGAGGCGCTTGCCGAGCAGGCACGCTCACGACTGGCGACGCAACAGCATGTAGTCAGTGTCTTCGCGGCTGTCGGTGGGGGCTCCGGCAGCAGTGACTCTGATGTGACCTCGGTGGAACTGACCGTTGGTTTGGCGGATCGCGCAACCCGCGCGGGCGTTACGCAGCAAGACATAGAGCAGCAGTTACGTGTTGCACTCGCCACGCTTCCCGGCGTGCGAACTCGCGTAGGCGACGAGGGAGATGGCTATGAGTTGGTGCTCGCCGGTGAGGATAGCCGGGTGCTTGAACTTCATGCCCGCCAAGTCGAGCGGGAGATGCGCGCCATTCCCGGCATCGGCGCGGTGAGTTCGACGGCCAGCCTGGTCAGGCCTGAGCTCATTGTACGCCCTGATTTTGCCCGCGCCGCCGACCTGGGGGGCTCAGCTCAGGCCATCGCCGATACGCTGCGCATCGCGACAGTGGGGGATAACGCCGAGGACCTTCCTAAGTTGAACTTCAGCTCGCGTCAGGTGCCGGTGATGGTCCGGCTGGCGGATGCCGCTCGGGAGGATATGGCGACCCTTAAACGGCTACCAGTGCCTGGTGCGAACGGACCAGTGCCGCTGGAGAGCGTGGCTAACGTTGAGTGGGGCAGCGGACCTTCGGAAATCACCCGGCATGATCGTCTGCGCAACGTCAATTTCGAGGTGAGCCTGCAAGGGCAGCCTTTGGGAGAAATCGAACAGGCCGTGCAGGCACTGCCCAGTTTACGTCAGTTGCCGCGCGGCGTGTTTCAGAAAGCAGAAGGCGATGCAGAGGAAATGGCGGAGCTTGCCTCAAGCTTCGGGATTGCCATGCTGACCGGCGTGCTGTGTATCTATATGGTGCTGGTGCTGCTGCTCAAGGATTTCATGCAGCCGGTTACGATTCTGGTAGCACTAATACTCTCCATCCCCGGAGCTTTTCTGGGTTTGTTCCTCACGCAAACGCCTGTGTCGCTGCCTGCCATGATCGGATTGATCATGCTGATGGGGATTGCCACCAAGAACTCGATCCTGCTGGTGGACTACATCATCATCGCCCGTCGGGTGCACGGGTTGGAACGCGTGGACGCCATTCTTGATGCCTGCAAAAAACGTGTCCGGCCTATCGTGATGACGACGATCGCCATGGGGGCAGGCATGATGCCGGTTGCCTTGGTATGGGCCGGCGATCCCAGCTTCCGGGCTCCCATGGCCTTCGTCGTGATCGGCGGGTTGATCACCTCGACGCTGCTGAGCCTGCTGGTTATTCCGGTGGTGTATAGCTGCCTGGACGATGCAGTGAGATGGGCCACCAAGCGCTTAGGACGATTGACTCATACGCCTACGCCTCCAGCAACGGATTAGGACAGCCTTAATCAAGAGTGGGCGTCGGTGTCATCCTGATAAAGAATGATCTTCGCGTTTGTGTAGGATAGAAAGATAGGAGAGTGTGTAGCGATGACAAATTGCGAGTGATCCTCGACAAGCTGGTGAATGGCGGTGCACGTCGTCGGCGCGAACACTGTCTTCGGCGTACTTTTCGGTTACTTGTTCTGGCGATACGGCTTGGAGGCGGCGATTATCGCTCACGCGTTTGCACATGTGGTGGGCTATGTCGTTAGCATTGCAGCGGAATAACAATGTCGATGCAGCGGACACCAGAAAGCGTCATCTACCGTATCGTTCGAGACTCAGACAATCGTGCCGGAATGCTACGTGGTAGAGGGTCGTTTGTGCATTAAGTCCACTGCAGCAGGCGGAAACGCAAGCCTGCTGACAGCGGCTGGGTAGACTTGCCGGCCCTAGTGGGCCGGCTTTGTTGGGGAAGGCCCCTAAGATCAGCGAGCGATGCGGGTACTGGCGTCGGTGAAGCCGGTCAGCGAAATATCCAGATCCAGGCGTTCACCGCGTGGATCAATCATGCTGAGGGTTGCTGTACTGCCACTGCGGAGTTGCTGTAGCATCGCTGGTTCAATGGGGACGTCAGCACGGCAGCCTTGCTCCTGGCAGACCTGATAGGGGAACTGGATTGGCTCACCGTTATCCACACTCAATTGCAAGCCTGCTGCCAGACGTACCCCCAGCGGCACGAAGAAGCTCATCACCGGGTCATCGATCTGGGGCGGGTAGTCAAGAATTACCTGCATCAAGGGCTGATCGCTGCCAGGTTGCGTAACCATTTGCGCCATCGCACACGGAGTCGGGCCCTCGGCATTACGCTGGCAGCGGACTTCCCAATCCTGGAAAGATTCGGTGGTGACATCATTACCGGAAGCCGCCCCCGATTGTTGGCTGAAGGCGTTGGGAGACAACGCTAAGAGCGATAATAGCCCCATCTTGCATAGGTTTTGAGTCAGGTTTTGAGTCAGATTGTGCGGCATTGGCGTACCCTCCTGTTGGTTCGCTGATGGTGAATAATCATACTCACCATGCCTGTTTGTTCGCTTGAGGTCGAGCCCCTTAGGTTAACAGAGCTGGGTTAGCAGAGCGTAGCTGGGCGGTTTACTTTCCTCACCACCCAGTCTTCTATTCTTAGTCGGCTTCGTAGCGACTACCGTTTTTCCCACGCCACTGGACAACACTCATTGGTATTGCCCAGCGCTACTTTAGCCACGTTATTCAGTGTCCGAACTGCTAACTTCTGTCTCTACCTCCCCGCGCCGCTGCATCCAGCGCATTACGATCCAGCACAGCGCTGCCCAGCTTGCCCCGGCTGTCCAGCCAGCAAGCACATCAGTCGGCCAGTGAACCCCAAGATAGACGCGGCTTATGCCGACCAGCAGGGTCAGTAATATCGCCAGAATCAAAAGGTAAGCCTTCAGCCTCAGTGCGGGCTGCACGCGGGTGAGTAGCGCGGCCAGGGTGAGGTAGGTCACCGCAGACATCATTGAGTGGCCGCTGGGAAAGCTCGCGGTGTAAACCATGGCTTCATGAGGCACGAGATCCGGGCGAGGACGATCAAAGCCCAGCTTCATCACGGTGCTGAGAAGTATGCCGCCCGGCACTGCAATTGAGGCAAAGAGGGCCGCGCGATAGCGGCCGGCGAGTAATAGGTAGCCCAGGGCGCCCAGCGTGATGAGTACCAGCACACCGACACCGCCAAGCGCGGTAAAGTCCCGCCCCATTTCCTCGACCCAGCCTGGCCCGATCGGGTCGCTAAGATCGGCGGGATTGCGAAGCGCGAGCAGCAGGCTCTCATCAACGGTCTGGGTATCTCCCTCAGTGACTTCATCGGCCAGCGCGACGAATCCCCACACCCCGCCGGAAAGTACCGCAACGCAAAGCAGCATCGCTAGTTCGTAGCGGCCGAGCCGAGCCAGCAAGGAGAAGCTATGGCGTCCAGCTTGTCTAATTTTTTCATGGCGCTTCATTTGCAACTCCTTTGCTTTGATAAGTGGTACGCAACGTCTATTCTGACGCTTTTATGGTGTCAGTGTTATCACTAGCGCAGAAAACTACTTACTTCTAAAGCAGGATGACGTTTTACCAGGGGGCCGTAATTTCCACCACCGCTTAGGCACTCAAGATAGCGCCAACGTACAACAGCCCAATGTCAGTGTTACCTTTTCGAGATCAGGCAATAGGCGATTCAGTTCTTCTTCCGGCAGTCGGCTAAGCAACGCGTTTTGTTGAAAATCACGCGGTTCAAGCATTGAATACCCCTCTCTCATTATTTCAAGCGTCATGCAGTCTTGTTTAAACTAGCACTGGGGAGCATGTGTTATAGGTATTTTTATACGGTGATTTACGCCGATTCACATACACTTACCTGAATCCGTGAAGCCGGCGCCGACACTTTCCCTATCACCGCCAGCGAGCACTTTTTGATCATTCGCCCCGTGCAAGTTGGCTTTCGCAAGCCCGTTATTGCCAAAACCCACCGTGCTGATCGGTGCTGACGGCCCGTTTTGTCATGCCTTTCCACCCGCCAGGCACGACATATCTGGCGATCGCGTG